>NZ_DASQCJ010000033.1:0-37518 GCF_035634735.1 Cellulomonas sp. | reverse complement strand
CGGCCTGGGACGCGTTCGAGGTGAGCACCGCCTCGTACCGGACCTGCCCCGCGTCGTCGACCAGCGACCGCATGGTGCGGGTGAGCACCGCCTTGAAGCCGCCCGCGTCGTCGACGCCCTCCCGGAGGAACGTCCCGGAGGAGGTCAGGTTCGCGACCGCCCAGTCCACGGCGCCGGTCGCGCCGTCGAGGTAGGCGGCGTCACCGGTGTCGAGGTACAGCTCGAGCGCGGCGGCGGCGAAGGTCCCCTGGTTGTAGGTCCAGTCCCAGTCGACGTAGGTGCCGTCGCCCTCGACGTGGTCGCGCAGCTGCCCGTCTCGGTGGAAGCCGTCGTCGAGCCAGTCGTACAGCCGGACCGCCGTGTCCCGGTAGGCGGGGTCGCCGGTGGCGGCGTGCAGCCGCATGGCCGTCACCACCGCCGGCGCGTTGGTCGCGACGTTCTTCTGGTTCCGCGCGCCGTCGCCGACGTCCACGTTCTTCCACCAGATGCCGCCGCCGTACGTGTCGTCCTCGTGCGCGGAGACGAACGCGAACAGGTCCTCCGCGGCCTCGAGGTAGCGCTGGTCGCCCGTCAGCTCGTACGCGCGGGTGCTGCCGAGCGCCCACCAGCCGATGTCGTCGTTCCAGTCGTTGGCCAGCGGGTCGGGGTAGGCGGCGCGGAACCCGTCGTAGACGTCGTCGATCATCGCCCGCGCCTCCGGGTCGCCGGTGCGCTCGTAGCGGTCCATCACCATCTCCCAGAGCTGCGCCTCCCACCAGTAGTCGGTGTAGAGCCCGCCCTGCGGGCCGTGCGCGTGCTCGGGGTGGACCCGGTGGTCGCTGTAGGTGAAGAAGTAGTCGGCGTCGGGGTCCCAGTAGGCCTCCACGAAGGCGTCGAACGCCTCCGTCGCCTGGTCGGCGGTCAACGCCGCGGCCGGGGCCGCGGGGACCAGGGCGATCGGTGCGGCGACCGCGAGCGCGGCCGCGAGCTGCAGGACGGGTCGACGACGGGTCCTCTGACGCATGTGCTCCTCCTCGAGCGCTACGTATATTGAATCCACCGTGTCGCCTTACTGCGACCGAGTCAACCCTCGGCTCGCTCGTGCACGACCATCCCGGGCGGCGCAACACGCGCTGACACCGCTCGTGCCGAAGTCGTTGCGGACCGCGCACCGCGTCACATATATTCAACATGCTCACTCTCGCCGCGACGGTGCGGCGGTTCGATGACGAAGACGGAGGAGCACGTGGCTCGATGGATCGAGGACCTCGTCCGCGAGGTCGGCACCGCCGTCCGGGAGCGCACCGACGCGACCACGGCACACCGGTTCGAGGCCGCCTACGGCGACACGCTGCGCCGCACGGTGCAGCCCCAGCCCGACGGCACGGCGTTCGTGGTGACCGGCGACATCCCGGCGATGTGGCTGCGGGACTCGAGCGCCCAGCTCGCGCCCTACCTGCACGTCGCGGGCGACCACCCCGAGGTCGCCGACCTGCTGGTGGCGGTGAACCGGCGGCAGCTGGACCAGGTCGCGCGGGACCCGTACGCGAACGCGTTCAACGCCGGCCCGACCGGCGCCGGTCACGCCGGCGACCGCACGGAGTCGTCGCCCTGGGTGTGGGAGCGCAAGTACGAGATCGACTCGCTGTGCGCGCCGCTGCACCTCGCCGCGGACGTCCGGCGGGTGACCGGGCGCACCGACCACCTCGACGAGCGGTACCGCGCCGCGGCGCGCGCGACGATCGCGCTGTGGCGCACCGAGCAGGACCACGAGGCCCGGTCGCCCTACCGGTTCGAGCGGGACGACTGCCCGCCGTCGGACACCCTGGTCCGCGACGGCCGCGGCGCGCCGACCGCCGTGACCGGGATGTCCTGGTCGGGGTTCCGCCCGAGCGACGACGCGTGCCGGTACGGCTACCTCGTCCCGGGGAACGCCTTCGCCTCCGTGGTGCTCGCGGACGTCGCCGGCATCGCCGAGGAGGTCCTCGGCGACCCCGGCCTCGCGACCGACGCCCGCGCCCTGCGCGCCGACCTGGAGCGCGGGATCGCCGAGCACGGCGTGGTCGAGGCCGAGGGCCACGGCGCGGTCTACGCCTACGAGGTGGACGGGCTCGGCGGCGCGCTGCTGATGGACGACGCGAACGTCCCCAGCCTGCTGTCGCTGCCCTACCTCGGCTGGTGCTCGCCGGAGGACCCCCTCTACCTGGAGACCCGGCGGTTCGTGCTCAGCCCGGACAACCCCACCTACCTCGTCGGCACCGCGGCGCGGGGGCTCGGCAGCCCGCACACGCCGCCCGACCACATCTGGCCGATCGCCCTGGCGCTCGAGGGCCTGACCAGCACGGACGACGCGGAGCGCGCGCGGCTGCTGGACACCCTGCTCGCGACCGACGCCGGGACGGGCGCGACGCACGAGTCGTTCCACAAGGACGACCCCACGCGGTTCACGCGGGAGTGGTTCTCCTGGGCCGACGCGATGTTCTGCGAGCTCGTGCTGGAGGTCGCCGGGTTGCGCACCGCCGCGCGCCCGACGCCGGCCCCGCGGGCCACCACCGCCGGGAGCGCGTCGTGACCGGGGCGGCCGTGGCGACGGCGACCGCCCCGGCGCCCCGCCGTGCGCCCGCGCAGCGGCCGGTCAGCGCCACCGCGCGCCAGATGCGCCGCGCGGGGTGGTGGTTCCTCGCCGTGCCGCTCGCGCTGTTCGTGGTGTTCATGCTGCTGCCGATGGGCATGGCCGCGGTCATCAGCCTCACCGACTACGCGATCATCGGCGACACCACCTGGGTCGGCTGGGAGAACTACGCCCGGATCTGGGACGACGCGTTCTTCTGGACCGCCCTGCGGAACACCGCCCGCTACACGCTGATGTACGTGCCGCTCGGGCTGGTCGTCGCGCTCGGGACGGCGCTGCTGCTCAACCGGTCCTACCGGGCGGTCCGGCTGTTCCGCACGCTGTTCTACATCCCCGTGGTCTCGTCGACCGTGGCCACCGCGACGATCTGGTACTGGCTGCTCAACCCGCAGAAGGGCCTGCTCAACGTCGCGCTGGGCTGGTTCGGCATCGACGGGCCGCGCTGGCTGTACGACTCGCAGTGGGCGATGACCGCGATCGTGCTGATGAGCGTGTGGGCCGGGTTCGGCACCAACATGATCATCTTCCTGGGCGGCCTGCAGGGTGTGCCGGGCGACCTCTACGAGGCGGCCCGCCTCGACGGCGCGAACCTGTGGCAGCAGTTCCGGTACGTGACGCTGCCGTCGCTCACCCGGACCACGTTCCTGGTGTCGACGCTGCTGATCATCGGGGCGTTCCAGGTGTTCGACCAGGCCTACGTCCTGACCAAGGGCGGGCCGGGGAACTCGACGGTCACGATGGTCTACTACATCTACAACAAGGGCTTCGGCTCGCTCGAGATGGGCTACGCGTCGGCGCTGTCGTTCGTGCTGTTCCTCATCATCCTCGTGTTCTCGCTGATCAACGCCCGGCTGAACCGGCCCGGCGACAGCGGACGCGTCCGCCGCCGGCGCGTCCCCGCCGCGGTGCCGAGCACGGTGGCCGCCCGATGACCGCCGTCGCCGCGCGCCCGGCACCCGCCGCCGCGCCGACCCCGGCGGCCACCCGCCCGCGGCCGCGCTCCCGGCGCCGCCGGATCGGCACCGCCGTCTGGTACGTGGCCGTCTCCGTGCTCGCGGTGATCATGGTCGCCCCGCTGGTCTGGACGCTGGCCACCGCGTTCAAGCCGGCCTCCGAGATCCTGTCCGGCGCGCTGTCGCTCATCCCCGACAGCCCGACGCTCGACAACTTCGCCCGGGTGTTCCAGGACGTGCCGTTCGGCCGGTACTTCGTCAACTCCCTGGTGCTCGGCGTCGGCGGCGCGGTGACCAACGTGTTCTTCGGCGGCCTGGGCGGCTACGCGCTGGCCAAGCTCCGGTTCCGGGGCCGCGCCGGGGTGTTCGCCCTGTTCCTGTCGTCGCTGATGATCCCGGGCATCGTCACGATGATCCCGACGTTCCTGATCCTGCGGCACTTCCCGCTGGCCGGCGGGAACGACCTGCTCGGCCAGGGCGGGCTCGGCCTGCTCAACACGTACGCCGCGGTGATCGTGCCCGGCGCGGCCGGCGCGTTCGCGGTGTTCTTCATGAAGCAGTTCTTCGAGACGCTGCCCGACGAGCTCGGCGAGGCCGCGCGGATCGACGGCGCGAGCGAGTTCCGGATCTTCGTCCAGGTGTACTTCCCGCTGGCCCGCGCCGGCCTGGCGGTGCTCGGGATCCTGTCGTTCCAGGCGGGCTGGAACAACTTCCTCTGGCCGCTGATCGTGCTGAACGACCCGTCGATGATGACGGTCCAGGTCGGCCTGTCCTCGTTCGTCAACGACTACGAGACCGCGTTCGGCCCGCTGATGGCCGGGACCGTCGTCGCCAGCCTGCCCGTGCTGCTGGTCTTCCTGGTCGCGCAGCGCTGGATCATCGAGGGCGTCGCCCACGTCGGCAGCAAGTGACCCCTGCACCCACCCCTCCCCTGACCCCCGCACGCCCCGACCCATCCCTGAGGAGAGCTCGATGAGGAGATCTACCACCACCGGCGTCGCCCTGGCGCTCGCGTCCCTGCTCACCGTCACCGCCTGCGGCAGCGGCGGGGGCGACGGCGGCAGCGGCTCGTCGGGCTCCGGCGACGGCCCCGAGCCCGTCGTGTTCTGGGGCTCCTGGTCCGGCGACCAGGTCGCCCAGCTCGAGGAGCAGGCCGCCGCGTTCAACGCGTCGCAGGACGACTACGAGGTCGAGTACGTGTCCCAGGGCCTCGTCGAGGAGAAGCTGCTGACCGCGCTCGCCGGCGGCGCCGTCCCGGACGTCGTGCTCTGGGACCGGTACCAGACCTCGCTCTACGCCCCGAAGGGCGCCCTCGCGCCGATCGACGACATGGTCGCCGCGGACGACGTCGACCTGGACGCGTTCTACGCCCCGGCGCTCGGCGAGATGGAGGTCGACGGTGCGCTGTACGGCCTGCCGCTGCTGGTCGACAACCGGTCGCTGCTCGTGAACCAGACCGCGCTCGACGAGGCCGGCGTCACCGCGCCGACCACCTGGGACGAGCTGCGGTCCGCGGCGGTCGCGCTGACCCAGCGGGACGGCGGCACCCTCGACCGCGCGGGCTTCGACCTGAGCGACCCCGGCCTGTTCAACATGTTCCTCACCCAGGCCGGCGGCGCGCTGCTGAACGACGACGAGACCGAGACGGCGTTCAACAGCCCCGAGGGACTGGAGGTCCTCGCCCTCTGGCAGGACCTGATGGACGAGGGCGTGTACGAGCTCGGGTTCGGCGACGGCACCGACCCGTTCGCCGAGAGCACCGTCGCCATGAAGCTGGACGGGCCGTGGGCGCTCGCCACGCTCGACCAGGTCGACGGGCTCGAGTACTCCGTCGTCCAGCCGCCCAGCGGGCCCGCCGGTCCGGGCGCCTACATGGGCGGCTTCGGGCTCGTCATCCCGGAGGGCGCGAAGAACCCCGAGGGCGCCTGGGAGTTCATGCGCTGGTGGACGACCCAGCCGGAGAACGGCGTCGCGTTCGGCGAGATCTCGGGCTGGATCCCCGCGAACGTCGAGGCGGCGAACGACCCGTTCTTCACCGAGGACCCGCGGTACGCCGCGTTCATCGAGACCATGGACTACGCCCAGGTCCGGCCGAGCGTCGAGGGCTTCTCGGACGTCGAGGGCAAGGCCCTGGTGCCCGCCCTCGAGCAGTTCATGTCGGGCGAGCTGACCGCCGAGCAGGCGCTCGCCCAGGCGCAGGAGCAGGGCGACGCCCTGCTCGCCGCCGCGCGCTGACGCAGCACGACCCGGCCCGCGCCGCCCCTCCCGGCGGCGCGGGCCGGGGCCCGACCACCCCTCGACACCCGGACGGACACCCCGCATGACGACGACCGACCACCTCGACCAGAGCCGGTCCGCCGACCTCGCCGACTTCGCCCAGCGAAGCCTGGACGACCTGTTCGGCGCCCCCTGGCCGCAGCACCTGCACAACAGCCACCCCGCCGGCACCGGCACGCCGGACACCTTCAACTACTGGTGGCTGGCGCACGTGGTCGACGCCCGGGTCGACGCCTGGGCCCGCACCGGCGACGCCCGGTGGCTCGACCGCGCCGCCGAGACCGCGCGGAACATCGTCGAGCGGAACGGCGGCTCGCTGTTCAACGACTACTTCGACGACATGCTGTGGTTCGGCCTCGCCCTGCTCCGGCTGCACGAGGCGGGCGGCGACCCGCAGCACCGCGACGACGCCCTGGCCATCTGGGACCACGTGGTCGAGCACGGCTGGAACGACCACCAGGGCGCGAGCCTGGCGTGGCGCAAGCAGCAGCTCGCCTACAAGAACACCCCGGCCAACGGCCCGCTGGTGATCCTGGCGCTCCGCCTGGAGCGCGCGCTGCCCCCGGGCACCCGCGACTTCCGGTGGTACGCCGGCACGGCGCTCGCCTGGCTCGAGCGCACGCTCGTCGGTCCGGACGGGTTCGTCGAGGACGGCATCAACCGCGAGGGCGACGGCCGGGTCGACGTGCAGTGGCGGTTCACCTACAACCAGGGGCTGTACATCGGCGCCCTGGTCGAGTGGTGGCGGGCCACCGGCGACGCGACCGCCCTCGGGCGCGCGACCCGCACCGCGCGGACCGCGGTGGCCGAGCTCAGCGACGGCGTCGTGTTCCGCGACGAGGGCGACGGCGGCGACGAGGGGCTGTTCAAGGGCGTCTTCTACCGCTACCTCGGCACCCTGCTCCCGCACCTGCCCGCCGGGTCCCCGGACCGGGTCGCGCTGGAGGAGTTCGTCCGCGCCGGCACCGACGCCCTGGTCGAGCACGGCGTGCACGACGGGGTCCTGCGGCCGGGCAACGACTGGAGCCGCCCGACGGACCAGCCGATCCCGTACTCGACCGCGCTCAGCGCGATCATGGCGCTGGAGCAGCGCTGGCGGGTCGACGCGGGGTACCCGGCCGCCGCCGACCCCGTCGCCGCGGCCCGCTGAGGCCCCGGCCCGCGCGACTCCGCCCCCGTCGGCCCGCTCAGCGGCTCGGCGGGGGCGGTGCGGTCGACGCCCCGGGCACGAGCTCCGTCGGCAGCATCACCTTGTCGACGGTGCGCGGGTCCTCGCGCTGCCGGCGGACCCCCTCGATCGCGCGCTCGCCGAGCGCCCGCTGCTGCTGCCGGACGTGCGTGAACCGGAACAGCCCGTCGTCGAACGCCGCGTCCGGGTGGTCGAAGCACACCACCGACACGTCCTCGGGCACCCGCAGCCCGAGCCGGCGGCACGCCTCCCGCAGCAGCAGCGCGATGTTGTACTCCGCCGCCAGGTAGCCGGTCAGGTGCGGGTGCGCGCGGACGAACGCCACCAGCCGGTCGACGTCCTCCTCCTTGGTCACGGTGCTCCCCGGCACCGTCGACCCGATCGCCCGGAGCTCCGCGGTGCCGTCGAGCGTGCGGTGGAACGCGGCGTGCGCGTGCACCCAGCCGTTCCGGCGCTCCTCGCTCGTGGAGACGTGGCTCGCGGCGCTGACGAACCCGACGCTGGTGTGCCCCAGCTCGAACAGGTGGGCCGTCGCCGCGATCGCCCCGGCGAGGTTGTCCGAGCGCACCGCCGACACCGGGATGCCGTCGTAGACCCGGTCCAGGATCACCAGCGGGAACCGCCGCGTGACCAGCTCCAGCGCGGCCGGCGGGATGTACTCCGACGACGACGGCTGCAGCACCAGGCCCGAGACCCCGGCGTCCAGGAGCGACCGGATGCTGGCGTCCTCCCGGTCGACGTCGCCCGAGGACCGCATGAGCACGAGGTGGTCGTCGGTGCCGGCGCCGGCGAGCAGGCCCTCGAGCACGCGGCTGCCGAACGTGTCGTCGAAGTTCGTCACCACGCAGCCGATCAGCGGGCGCGCGGCGACCGCGCCCGGGGCCCCCGGCGCCTGCGGGCGCGCGCTGGTGACGAAGGTGCCGAGCCGCGGCCGGCGCACGATGAGGCCGTCCGCGCGCAGCAGGTCCAGGGCGCGCTTCACCGTGATCGCGCTGACCGAGTGCTCCCGGGAGAGCTCGGCCTCCGAGGGGAGCCGGTCGCCGACGGCGTAGGTGCCGTCCTCGATGCGATCGCGCAGCGCGTCGTAGACCTGGCGGTAGAGCACCACGCGTGACCTCCGTCGATGTTCGTTCAAGCATATTGAATCTATCCGGCCAGGCGCCCGCCGGGGACGCAACGCGCCGCGCGACGCGCCGCACCTCGCGCGCCTCTCCCCGCCGAGGATGCCGCAGAGGCGGGGTCCGCGGCCCCGCGACGCCGCGCCGCCTGCGCACTCGGCGCCCCGCGCGGGAGACTGGCCCGCAGCGGGGGCGCACCGGGGCGGCCCCGCCCGTGCGGTCGGGGGTCGGCATGCTGCTCGAGGACAGGATCGCGGTCGTCTACGGGGCGGCCGGCGCGGTGGGCGGCGCGACCGCCCGGACCTTCGCGCGGGAGGGCGCGCACGTGGTGCTGGTCGGCCGCCGGCGCGACCCGCTCGACGCGGTCGCCGCGGCGATCCACGCGGCGGGCGGGCGCGCGGAGGTCGCGGTCGTGGACGCGGCGGACCCCGAGGCGGTGGACGCGCACGTCGGGGCGGTGGTCGCCGAGCACGGCCGGCTGGACGTGAGCCTCAACGCGACCAGCCTGCGCGGGGACCTGCAGGGCACCCCGCTGCGGGAGATGCCGGTCGACGACTTCCTGCTCCCGGCGATGACCGGGCTGCGCTCGCAGTTCTGCACGGCCACCGCGGCCGCCCGCCGGATGACCGAGGCGGGCTCGGGCGCGATCCTCACGCTGTCCACCTCCGCCGCGGCGCTGCCCGGCCGGGACCGGCGGTTCCACGCGACCGGCGGGTTCGGGGTCGCGTGCGCGGCGGTGGAGGAGCTGACCCGGTCGCTCGCGGGCGAGGTCGGCCGGCACGGCGTCCGGGTCGTCTGCCTGCGGCCGGACGCGCTGCCGGAGACGTGGGGCGAGCGGACGCCCGCGGTGCGGGAGGCCGAGCGGTTCATGACCGACGGCACCGCGCTCGGCCGGATGCCGACGCTGCAGCAGGTGGCGGATGCGGCGGCGTTCGCGGCGTCGGACCGGGCCGGGGCGGTCACGGGGGCGGTCCTCGACCTGACGTGCGGCTCGGTCATGCCGCGCTGACCGGGCCCGCGGGAGGTCGGCAGCGGGGCCGGCCGGCGGCGCGCGGCGGGCGGCGGGCGGCGGGCCGTCGAGTGGAACCGGGTGGAGCGTCCTGCCCGACACGCCGGCGCGTGTCGGGCAGAACGCTCCACTCGAGGCCGGAGGCGGGCCGGGCTGGGCCGGGGGTCGGCTCGCCCGGGGGCGCGTAGCGTCAGACGGACCATGGGTCGGCAGCCGTTCGCGGACCGGGCGCAGGCGGGTGCCGCGCTCGCGGGCCGGCTCGCGGCCGCGCCCGGGCTCGCGCCGACCGCCGAGCCCGCGCCCCCGACCGCCGAGCCCGCACCCCCGACCGCCGAGCCCGCGCCCCCGGCCGCGGGGCCCGGCGTCGTCGTGCTCGCCCTCCCCCGCGGCGGCGTCCCCGTGGCCGTGCCGGTCGCCGCGGCGCTCGGCGCCCCGCTCGACGTGCTCGTGGTGCGCAAGCTCGGCCTGCCCCGTCAGCCGGAGCTCGCGATGGGCGCGCTCGCCGGGCTCGGCGGCGCGGTGGTGGAGGTGCGGCACGAGCCGGTGCTGCGCGCGGCGCGGGTCCCGGCCGCGGTGCTGGACGCCGTGCGGGCCGCGGAGGTCGCCGAGCTGCGCCGCCGGGAGGCCGCGTTCCGGCGGGACCTGCCCGCGCTGCCGGTGGCGGGGCGGACCGTGGTCGTGGTGGACGACGGCGCGGCCACCGGGTCGACCGCGCGGGCGGCGGTGGCGGCGCTGCGGCGGGCCGGGGCCGGGCGGGTGGTCGTCGCGCTGCCGGTGTGCCCGCCCGACACGGCCGCGGCGCTCGCCGCGGAGGCCGACGAGCTGGTCTGCCTGCGGGTGCCGTCGCGGTTCCTCGCGGTGGGGTTGGAGTACGCGGACTTCGCGCCGCCCCGCGACGCCGAGGTCGCGGCCCTGCTGCGCGCCGCCCGCGCCGCCCGCCCGGCCTAGGCCGTCGGCGTCAGCTGAACCCGATCGCCCGCTGCGCCACGCGGTACGCCAGCACCGACACCCGGCGCCCCGCCGGCCCGGGCAGGTTCGAGATCTGCCCCAGCACCGACCAGCGGACCTTGCGGTACAGCCACGGGTCCTGGGCGCGGAGCTCGGACCACAGCCGGTCCTTCTCGGCCAGGTGCGCCCGGGTGCCGGCCCGGATGAGCAGGATCGAGGACACCGCGCAGATGATCTCGACGTAGTGCAGCCGGTAGGCGCGCAGCCGCCGGTCGGCGACCCGCACCCGGGACAGGTGCTCGAGCATGAGCCGGTTGACCCGGAGCTGCTGGTCGATGCGCCGGATCATCACGGCCTCCTGCACCGACTGGTCCGAGCGCCCGATGAAGTACCGGTACAGGTCGACGTCGAGGTAGTACAGCGTCGAGACGTGCGCGAGCGGCACCAGCGCGTACAGGTTGTCGACGTAGAACGTGTGCTCCGGCAGCACCAGCCCGGCCTCGCGCAGCACGGCGGTCCGGTACGTCAGGGCGTGCATCATCAGGTACTGCCGCTTGGCGAACCGCCGGGTCTGGGACCAGTGCAGCACCCGGCCGGCGGGCAGCGCGCCCTGGTAGCGCACGACGGTCTTGGTGCGCTTGCCGACCTTCTCGTAGACGAAGTTCGACACCAGCAGGTCGACCGGCCGGCCGGCGTCGAGGAACCCGCGAAGGTTCGCGAGCACCGCCGCCAGCGCGGACCGGTCCACCCAGTCGTCCGCGTCCACGACCTTGAGGTACGCGCCGCGCGCCTCGGCCAGGCCGGCGTTGATCGCCGACCCGTGGCCGCCGTTCGGCTTCGAGATCAGCCGGACGGTCCCGGGGTGCGCGGCCTCGTACGTGCGGGCGAGCGCCGCGGTCCCGTCCGTCGAGCCGTCGTCGACGACCAGCACCTCCACGCCGTCGGCCCCCACCAGGGTGTCGAGGGCGCGCGCGAGGTACGGCTCCGCGTTGTACGCGGGGACGACGACCGTCAGGACGGGGCCGGCGGGGCTCACGCCGAGCGCACCTCCGTGGCGTCCGCGGCGGCGGCCGGCGCGGCCTCCTCGGGGACCTGCTTGAAGATGACCTTGAAGATCGGGAAGAACACCCAGAACGAGATCGCCGCGTTGATGATCATCGTGACGAAGTCGGCGAGCGTCTCGCCGGTGCCGCCCAGGCCCCAGGTGTCGATGAACAGGTCGTAGATCGGCGCCTTGTACAGGCCCTGCAGCGCGGCCGCGGCGATCGTGATGATGACGTACGCGATGGCGTACCAGGTCGCGGCCTTGGCGACCGACGAGTTCGACTTGAACGTGATGCTGCGCTGGGCGAAGAAGTTGATCACCTGCGCGATCAGCAGGGTGATCTGCACGGCCAGGAAGTATGCCAGGCCGCCGCCACCGCCCGGGAGGGGCCCGGCCGCGTAGTCGAAGACGAAGTACTGCGAGCCGTCCGGGTTGGCGCCGATCGGCCACACCTGGAACGACGTGTCGACCAGCGACGTCATGCCGAAGACCCACTTGATGAGCGGCATCAGCGCGAGCTGGAGCACGGTGATGCCGTTGCTCAGCACGAGGAACACGACGAACTGGGCGACGCCCGGGCGCTTGGTGGCGAACCGGCCCCAGGCGTCCTTGATGCGGGTGAACATGCGAGCGGGTCTCTCTTCCGAGGTCAGGCGTCGCCGCGCAGCTGGCGCGCGGTGGTGCGGTTGGCCCGGCGGTTGCGGAGGAACCCGCGGATCGTGGCGCCGGCGCCGGTGAAGAAGTGGCCGTTGACGATGCGGACGATGCCGTCCACCATCTCGGCGCTGACCATGCCGTTCGTCATCTTGCCGATGGCGCGGAACGGCATGTTGAGCAGGAACAGGATGTTGAGGTCGGGCTTGCCCTTCCGGTCCGCGCGGTCGCGCAGCAGCGCGAGCACCCGGTAGGCGAGCCGGGCCAGCGGGGAGCGCGCGGTCTGCATCCGGCCGAGCGCGTCGTTGACGCCGAGCGGCCCGGACCAGGACGCGGGCGGGATCGGCCGGCCGAGCAGCGCCGCGAAGTCGGCGTCGGGCACGTGCCGGACGTCGCCGGTGCGGTACCGCACCGGCGCGGGGTCCTCGGCCGCGGGCTCGACGGTCCCGGCGACCTCCACGGTGGCCTTCTCGGTCAGGTCGGCGACGTTCGCGCCGGCGAGCACCGTCCAGGTGCCGCGCTCGACCTGCCACGACCCGGTGCCGACGTCGAAGTGCCGGAACGCCGCTTCGCCCAGCGGGACGGTCACGGTGGCCGACTCCCCCGGCTCGAGCTCGACCCGGGCGAACCCGGCGAGCGTGCGGTCGGGACGGTGCACGCCGGGCGTCTCGCGCCGGACGTAGACCTGCACGACGTCGGACCCGGCGACGGCCCCGGTGTTGGTCACGGTCACCGTGGCGGCCTCGGCCGTCGCGACGAGGTCCGCGTAGGCGAACGTGGTGTAGGACAGCCCGAACCCGAACGGGAAGGTCACCGGGACGCCCGCGGTCGTGTAGTACCGGTAGCCGACGAACAGGCCCTCGCGGTACTCGGCGGTGCGCTGCTGCCCCGGGAACGTGTCCGCGGTCGGGGTGTCGGACAGCCGCACCGGCACGGTCTCGGCCAGGCGACCGGCCGGGTTCGCCGCCCCGGTCAGCACGTCGAGCAGCGCGCCCGCGCCGGCCTGGCCGGACAGGTAGCCGTGCACGAGCGCCTGCGCGGAGCCGAGCCACGGCATCTCGACGACGCCGCCGGCGGACAGCACCACGACGGTGCGCGGGTTCGCGGCGTGGACGGCCTCGAGCAGCTCGACCTGCGCGGCGTGCAGCGACAGGGTCGAGCGGTCCAGCCCCTCGGACTCGGCGATCTCGTCCAGGCCGAGGAACAGCAGGGCGACGTCGGCACCGCGCGCGGCCTCGACCGCCTCGGCCCGCAGCGCCGCGTCCGGCGTGCCGTTGCGCCGGAAGCCCGGCGCGAACGAGGTCATGGACAGCCCCGAGGACCCGATCACGTCCAGCACGGAGTCCAGCCGGGTCGGGTTCACGGCCGAGGAGCCGGCGCCCTGGTAGCGCGGGGTGCGCGCGAAGTCGCCGATCACGGCCACCCGGGTCCCGGCGGCGAGCGGCAGCAGCGCCTCGTCGTTCTTCAGCAGCACCGCGGAACGCGCGGCGACGCGGCGGGCCAGCGCGTGGTGCGCGACCTCGTCGACGGCCGGCGCCGTCCCCGGCTCGCGGGCGTCGGCGACCAGGCGCAGCACCTCGGCCGCGCGGGCGTCCAGATCGGCCTCGGCCAGCGCGCCGGAGCGCACCGCCGCGACCAGCTGCCGCGCGGAGTCGAGCCCGGCCGCCGGCATCTCGAGGGTGCCGCCCGCGGCCGCCGCCGCCACGACGTCGTTCGAGCCGCCCCAGTCGGAGATGACCGCGCCGTCGAAGCCCCACTCGTCGCGCAGCACGGTGCCGAGCAGGAACGGGTCCTCGTGGGCGTAGGTGCCGTTGACCAGGTTGTAGGACGACATGATCGTCCGCGGCCGCGCGGTCTCGACCACGATGCCGAACGCGGTCAGGTAGATCTCGCGCAGCGTCCGCTCGTCGACCACGGAGTCCGACGCCATCCGGCGCAGCTCCTGGGAGTTCGCGGCGTAGTGCTTGGGGCAGGCCGCCACGCCGGCGGACTGGATGCCGCGCACGTACCCGGCGGCCATCCGCCCGGCCAGCAGCGGGTCCTCGGAGAAGTACTCGAAGTTGCGCCCGCCCAGCGGGGAGCGCTTGATGTTCAGGCCCGGGCCCAGCAGCACGTCGACGTCCTGCGCGGCGGCCTCGGCGCCGAGCGCCCGCCCGACCTCCTCGGCGAGCTCGGGGTCCCAGGTGTTCGCGACGGCCGCGGCGGTCGGGAAGCAGGTGGCCTGCTGCGACTCGGCGATGCCGAGGTGGTCCGCGGCGCCGGTCTGCTTGCGCACGCCGTGCGGCCCGTCCGCCAGCCAGATCGAGCGCACCCCGTGCCGCGGCAGGTCGTGGGTCTCCCAGACCGTCTTGCCGGTCAGCAGGGCGGCCTTCTCCAGCAGGGTCAGCTTCTCGATCATGACGTCCTCGGCGGTCGTGCGCGGTGGCTGCGGTTCGGGTGCGGGGCTCGCGGCCCCGGTCGCCGGGCCGGCAGTGGTGGGCACTGCCGGCCCGGCGGGGCGGCTCAGCGGGTCAGTGCCCCGCGGAGACCGGCTCGGCGTCGCCCGCGGGCGTCGCCGGCTGGGCGGCCTTCCGGTGCCGGAGGACGCGCCGGGTCACCATCAGCGCACCGGCCACGACCAGCAGGCCGACCAGGATCGACGCGCCGATCTGGATGTAGACCCAGGTGGGCGGCGTGTAGGAGACCGTGGCGCCCGGCGCCAGCCCGTTCATCGCGTTGGAGTTCGCGACCGTGAACAGGATGTTGTGGGTCGCCTCCCGGATGTCCGTGACCGCCTTCGCCGAGGAGGTGTCCCCGAAGGACTTCGACGGCTGGAAGGTGAGCGTCAGGTCCGTGCCGGCGCTGATGCTCTGGTTCGGGTTCATGTACGGATAGAGGTTGAAGTCCGAGATGGCAAAGCCCTCGAAGCCCCACTCCCCGCGCAGCACGTCCGTCATGAGCGCCTCGGAGCCGCCGGCCCAGGTGGCGCCGATCCGGTTGAACGAGCTCATGATCGCGGTGGAGCCGACCGTGGTCGTCTCGATCGTGCCCTCGTCGTCGGCGAGGTACGGGACCTCCATCGAGATGTTCTTGACGGCCATCTCGAACGGCTTGAGGTAGATCTCGCGGATCGTCTGCTCGGTCGCCCAGGTGGCGATGCCGTTGTTGACCCGGTTGGTCTCCTGGTCGTTCAGCGCGAAGTGCTTGAGCGTGGTGTACACGCCCTTCTCCGCCGCGCCGTTGGCGACCGAGGTCATCATCAGGCCGGACAGGAACGGGTCCTCCGAGTAGTACTCGAAGTTGCGGCCCGCGAACGGCGAGCGGTGCAGGTTGGCCGCCGGGGCGTACCAGCCGTTGATGTCCTTGAACATCGCCTCGTTGCCGAGCATCTCGCCCATCGCGCGGCCCAGGTCCACGTCCCACGTCTGCGCGATGAGGAACTCGGACGGGTAGGCCACGCCGTTGATCGACGAGTTGATGAAGGACGAGAAGCCGGCCGGGCCGTCGGGCTCGGTGGTCTGCGGCTTGCCGATCGAGCCGATCGCGGCGGTCTGGTACGCGCCGTTCAGCAGCATGTCGGTCATGTCGCCGACGCTCAGCGAGTCGAGCAGCTCGTCCCACTGCGGGTCGTCCTTGGGCAGGCCGCGCAGGTCGATCAGCGACAGCTCGGTGCTCGCGCCGGTCGTGGGCATGTCGCCCTCGAAGGCGTCCGCCATCGCGTCGTAGTCCCAGGCCGCGAAGCCCTCGGCGACGGCGTCGCCCGCGACCAGCTGGTCGCCGGTGGGCGCGGTCGGGAAGGTGCCGGCGAAGTCCGCGCGGGACATCGCGAGGATCTTGCCGTCCTCCGGCTCGGTGCTGAACTGCGCCGAGACGTCGTCGAACTGGTTGGTGACCTCGGCGAGGTCGGTGGAGCGGTGGTTCTCGCCGGAGTACACGACGTCGGAGTCGACGGTGTAGGTGATCGGCTCCGTGCCCGCGGCGACGGTGTGCGAGTCGGTGCGGACCGAGATCGCGTAGTCGCCGGCCTCGAGGACGTACGCCTGCTCGCCCCGGTAGTCGTAGGACGCCATGTCCTCGACGCCGAGCTCCAGGGTCACGGACTCGCTCGCGCCCGGCTCGATGACGCCGGTCTTGGCGAAGTCGCCGAGGACGACCTCGGACTTCTCGATGCCGCCCGGGGTGTACGGGGCGGTGTAGTAGAGCTCGACGACGTCCTTGCCCGCGACGGAGCCGGCGTTGGTGACCTCGACCGTCACGGCGATCGAGCCGTCGACCGCGCCGGCCTGGGTGTCGGTGACCGACCAGGTGAAGTCGGTGTAGCTCAGGCCGTAGCCGAACGGGTAGACGACGGCCTCGTCGTAGTCGAGGAAGCCCTCGGCCGCGGCGGTCTCGTAGTACCGGTAGCCGAAGTAGATGCCCTCGGCGTAGTTCACGAACGGCGCCTCGTCGGTGACGGTCGCGTTCGACGTCGCGGTCTCGACCGCCGACACCGGGTACGACACCGACAGGTTGTCGTAGAGGTAGCCGCCGAAGTTCACGAAGGTCGGGTCGGCGGTGAAGTCCGCGGCCCACAGGTCGGACGTGCGGCCCGACGGGTTGACGTCGCCGGACAGGATGCGGCCGACCGCGTTGAGGCCGGTGGCGCCCGGGGAGCCGGCGAGCAGGATCGCGTCGACCCCGGTGTCCGCCTGGAGCGAGCCCATCTCGATGGTGGTCGAGGAGTTGACGACGATCACGACGGTGTCGAAGTTCGCCTTGGCGAGCTCGACCAGGTCCTTCTCGTCCTGGTTCAGCTCGAGCTGGTGCTGGCCCGGCTCCGCGTTGTCGTCCCAGTCGGACATGTCGCGGGTCAGGTCGCCGCCCTCGCCGCCGGGGCGGCCGATGTAGACGACCGCGGCGTCGGAGAAGTCGGCGAACGACGAGGACTGCGCCTCGTAGCCGTCGACCGGCATCTCGCCGATGAAGTAGGTGGAGATGTCGGGGCGGTCCATCTCGATGAAGCCGCGCGGGTTCTCGGCGGCGTACGCCTCGATCGCGCCGTACACGGCGTCGTTCACGGTGAAGCCGGCGTTCTCCAGGCCCTGGCGCGCGTTCACGGCCGAGTTGGTGTCCACCGAGCCGGAGCCGGAGCCGCCGAACACGGGGTCCGCGGCCGCGCGGCCGAGCATGGTCACGCTCGACCCGGCCGCCAGGGGCAGCGCGGCGCCCTCGTTCTTCGCCAGGACGACGCCCGCGCCGGAGATCTCCTCGACGAGCTGCTTCGCGGCGGCGTCGACGTCGTCGATGCTGTCGAAGTCCGCGCTGTAGTACTCGGTGTCCCAGTCGGCCGACTCCTCGGCGTTCGTGAACTCGTACGTGCCCGAGCCGAACTGAGAGGCGACCCAGCCGCCGGCGACGACGAGCGCCACGTTGGCGACCACCGCGATCGCGGTGACCAGCGCGAGCACCGGCACCCAGATCGACAGGTACTTCTTGTTCGACATCGGCCTCTTCGCGCGATCGGCGTTCTTCGCCCTGGCGTTCACTGCATTCCTCCTCGAGTGCTGACCGGCGATCAGGCTAGGTGCGCCGATCGGGGCCGTCCGGCGCGGCAGCACGATCAGTCGGTTTCGCGGCACGGACTGTCGCGGGCCGCGGGCCCGGCCCGCGCCCGGCCCTCACGGGGCCGGGCGGCGGGCGTGCGGGACGACTACTCCGTCACCTCGGTGATGGTGCCGTCCTGGTCGATCTGCCAGGTCTGGCCGGTCTCGGCCGAGTCCCCGTCGATCGTGTACTTGCCGCCGTCGATGTTGACGGTCCCCTGGATGCGGGACGCCGCCTCCGAGGAGGTGTAGGGCACCACGAGCAGGCCGTACTTCACGGTCGGGGCCGTGACGTCGCTCGCGAGCATGATCTGGGCCCAGGAGTCGTCCTCGGCCAGCGCGTCGGCGACGGCGGTGCGGGCGTTCTCCAGGTCCTCCGCGATGTCGGACTCCGACGCCGCCTGCTCGCCGGCGGACGAGCCGCCGCTGCCGCTGTCGTCGCTGCCGCAGGCGGTGAGGCCGAAGACGCCGGTGAGGGCGACCACGACGCCGAGGGCGGAGGTCAGGGCCTTGTTGCGCTTCACTTCTGTGCTCCTTGGTGAGTGCTGGTCACGGGCCCACCCCGCGACCGGGTCCGCCTGGCGGCGGGTCCGCCTGCGCGGGCGGCCGGCGCGCTGCCGGCCGCCCGCGCGGGCGGTGGGTGCGTCAGCCCTCGATCGGGCCCGCGTAGTTCAGGCCGAAGCCGAACAGGTAGGAGTTGCCGGCCGAGTCGACGTACGGCTCGGTGTCCTCCTGGACGTCCTCCAGCTGGGCCTCCACCGCGTCCATGGACGCCGGGAAGCCGATCGGCAGGCGGCCCTGCGGCTCGTTGAGGCCGATCGCGGTCTCGATGAGCGCCTGGTCGCTGACCCCGAAGCCGACCAGGATCGCGTCGGACTTCGCCTCGAACTCGGCCGGGACGGTCGGGTTCTTGGCCTTGAGGACCGTGATGACCGGGATGTCCTTGCCGGACGCCTCGACGGCGGCCACGGCGCGCTCGAAGGCGTCGAGGTCCGACTCGTTCGAGGTGCGCGAGGTCTTGCCGAAGTAGGACCGGTTCTCCTGCGTGCCGTCGGCCAGGATGTCGCCCGAGAGGGAGACCTGGCGCACGTTCGCGCCGTCGGCCGTGTAGGGGCGGTACTGCAGGGACAGCGGGTACCACTCACCCGTCGTCTCGTCGTGGCCGGAGTTGGCGAACACGGCGCCGCTGCTCGGGCTGTCCATGCCCACCAGCACCAGGTCGACGTCGGACAGGTCCGGGGCGGTGTAGCTCGTGACCTTGCCGTCCGCGTCCTCGACGGCCTCGTCGGTGACGACCTTCGCGAAGTACTCCTCCGCGATCTCGACCGTCAGGCCGGGGCCCTCGGTGTACTCGCCCGGGCCGAACAGGCCGGCCTGGCCGGTGTCGTAGTTGCGCGGGATGTACACGGTCTTGTCGGCCCAGTCGCCCGCCTCGGCGGCGGCGATGGTGTCGGCGTCGTTCTTCAGCATCACGACCGAGTCGAGCTGCGCCTGGTAGCCGGCGTCCAGCTTGTCCTCGCTCGCGACGACGTCCTTCGACTCGTCGAGGTCCAGGTAGGCGTTCTCGTACAGGCCCGGCTGGAACAGCATGTTCAGGATCCGGGTGCCCGACTCCTCGAAGCGGGTCTGGGCGTCGACGTCGTTCTCGCCGGCCTCGAAGTCCGCCTGCCACATGTCGTACGCCGCGAGCACCGGCTCCACCGCGTTGTTGCCGCCGAACATGTCGACGCCGTTCTGCAGGATCGCGTAGTGCCGCTCCTCGACCGTCAGGTCGTCGGCGCCCCAGGAGGTGCCGATGAACGCCTCGGGGTCGGTGGTGCCGCCCGCGGTGACGCCCCAGTCGGTGACGACGACGCCGGTGAAGTTCTCCCGCAGCAGGCCGGTGCGGTACGAGTCGTACGCGCTGCCCATGCGGTCGCCGCCGCCGAGCGGCTGGCCGTCCGGGCCCAGCGCGATCGAGTACGCCGTCATGACCGCGGCGGAGTCCATCGCGCCCAGGAAGACCTCGGCGTGCGCGTCGAAGTTGTCGCCCGGGTAGACGCCGTACTTACCGGCCTCGGTGTGCGACTCGCGGCCGCCCTCGCCCGGGCCGTCGCCGGCCCAGTGCTTGATCATCGCGTTGACGGACTCGTCGCCCCAGCCGTCCGCGCCCGGGGTCGTCTGGAAGCCGTCGACGTAGGCGGTCGCCATGGCCGAGGCCAGCTCGACGTTCTCGCCGAACGTGCCGTCGACGCGCAGCCAGCGCGGCTCGGTCGCCAGGTCGATCTGCGGGCTGAGCGCGGTGCCGATGCCCAGCGCGCGGTACTCGGCCGAGACGGCCTGCGCGAAGGTCGTCATCGTCTCGGTGTCGAACGTCGCCGCCAGGCCCAGGTTCGAGGGCCAGCGCGAGATGTCCCCGGACGCGTTGTAGTTGCCGCCGCTCTCCGCGGTGGACCGCGGGTCGGAGGAGAAGTTCACGGGGACGTACGGCTCGTCGTCCGTCGCCAGCTCCTCGGCGTACTCCTGGAGCTGGTTCGACCACGTGACGTTCGCCTCGACGTCGTTCGGGCCCGCGTTGAGCACGTTCCGGAGCCGGGACTCCGACATGTACTCCTTCTGCGCGTCCGTGAGGCCGTCGGCGGGCGAGCGCTCGTGCGAGCTGAACAGCATGAGCCCGGCGATCTGCTCCTTGGACAGGTGCTGCGCCAGGTCCGCCGCGCGGTCGGCCGACGCCTCGCGCCAGTCCTCCCAGACGTCGAGCTCGCCGTTGCCGTTCATGTCCTTGAACGCGTACTCCTTGCCGTCGATCTCCTCGGTGAGGAGCTCGACGCCGCTGTCCTTGCCGTAGGACAGCACGGGCCCGTCGCCCGGGTTCGTGACGACGACGAACTCGGTCTTGCCGTCGGTCACCTCCCGGGTGGTGAAGGAGTCGCCCGCCTGGGTGTCCTCGTCCGACGAGGAGGGGGAGCACGCCGTGAGGGCGAACAGGGCGAGACCCGCCACCGCCGCCGCACCCTTGACGTACCCGCCGTTGCGCCGTCGCACCGTGATGGTTGTCTTCATCGACCTTCCTTGTCATCTCGCGGCTCTGCTCGCGCGCCGCCGGCGCCGCGCCCTCGTCGGGCGGTGCCGGCGTCCCCGTGCGCGACACAGCGCATGGGGAGAACCGATCGCGACCCGTGAACTCGACGTCCTCGTCCTGCGGCCGCGGCGCTAGTCGACCAGGGCGGACGGGGCCCGGGACCGGGGCGTCGAAAGACTGTCGGTTCGGGAGCACAAACGGTCAGCAAGGTCACAGGGGGGTCACGGAGCGGTCTCGGGACGGGGTGCATCCGGGCGGCCTCGGGCGCGCTGACCGGGGCGCCGGGCGGGGTGCCGAAGGGATCGTCGGACGCGCGATCACGCGGCGCCCCGCCGGTGCCCGGGAGGCGCCCGCCTGCACGATCTGTCGTTTCCGGCGCACAACCTGCGCGGGTCGTCGGCCGTCGTCCACGGGGCCGCGCGGGGCCCCTACACTCGGGGCGCTCGCCCCGCCACCCGGCCGCACCGCGGCCCCGTCCCCGAGGGAACCCGCATGGACCTGCTCGTCGTCGGCGCCGGGCTGTTCGGCCTGACGGTCGCCGAGCGCGCGGCCGAGGCCGGCCTGTCGGTCACGGTGATCGACCGGCGCGACCACCTGGGCGGGAACGCCTGGAGCAGCGTCGACGCGGAGACCGGGATCGAGGTGCACCGCTACGGGTCGCACATCTTCCACACGTCGAACGAGCGGGTCTGGCAGTACGTCCGCCGGTTCACCGCGTTCACCGGCTACCGGCACCGGGTCTACTCCACGCACGCGGGCACGGTGTACCCGCTGCCGATCAACCTCGGCACCCTCAACCAGTTCTTCGGCACCGCCATGGGCCCGGAGGCCGCGCGGGCGCTGGTCGCCGAGCAGGCGGCGGAAGGCCTGGCCGGCGGCGAGCCCACGAACCTGGAGGACAAGGCGATCTCCCTCATCGGGCGGCCGCTGTACGAGGCGTTCATCCGGGACTACACCGCGAAGCAGTGGCAGACCGACCCGCGCGAGCTGCCCGCGTCGGTGATCGCGCGGCTGCCGGTCCGGTACACCTACGAGAACCGGTACTTCGCCGACACCCACGAGGGGCTGCCCACGCGCGGCTACGGGCCGTGGTTCGAGGCGATGGCCGCGCACCCCCGGATCGACGTGCGGCTCGGCACCGACTTCTTCGACGCCGCGCAGCCGTTCAGCCGCGCCGCCGTCCGCGGCCAGGTGCCCGTGGTGTACACCGGGCCGGTCGACCGGTACTTCGACGAGCACGCCGGGCCGCTCGGCTGGCGCACGCTGGACCTGGAGACCGAGGTGCTCCCGGTCCGGGACTTCCAGGGCACCAGCGTCATGAACTACGCGGACCTCGACGTCCCGCACACCCGGGTGCACGAGTTCCGGCACTACCACCCGGAGCGCGAGGACCGGCACGCGCAGGACCGCACCGTCGTCATGCGCGAGCGGTCCCGGTTCGCGCTGCCCGGCGACGAGCCGTACTACCCCGTGGCCACCCCGCAGGACCGGGAGCGGCTGCGGGCGTACCGCGACCTCGCCGAGGACGAGCCGGACGTGCACTTCGGCGGACGGCTCGGGTCGTACCTGTACCTGGACATGCACATGGCGATCGCGTCCGCGCTGTCGCTGTGGACGAGCGGGGCCGTGCTGGAGCGGTCGGCGCCGGCGCTGGCGGCGCGGACGGCGCTGGGCTGAGGCCGCGCGCGCCGCGGCGGGCCGGGCCGCCGGGGGTCAGCGGGCCAGGGCGTCCGCGTCCGCGTCCGGGCGGCTGGTCGCCGGGACCGGCAGCAGGATGCGCAGCGCGAACCAGCTGTCCTCGGCGCTGACCGTCATCGAGCCGCCGTACTTCTCGGCCGTGTACCGGATCGACTTCAGGCCGTACCCGTGCCGGTCGCGGTCGGCGCGGCGGGTCACGATGGCCCCGTCCTCGGTCCGCAGCGTGCCGGCGAAGTAGTTCTCGAACGTCGCGAGCACGAACCCGCCCGTCGCGTACAGCGCGACCTTGATCAGCCGCTTCTCGGGCTCGGGCACGGCCATCACCGCGTCGATCGCGTTGTCGAGCGCGTTGCCGAACACCGCCGACACGTCCATCGCCGACATGAAGTCGATCGTCGCCCCGTCCGCCACGTACGTGAGGTCGACGCCCTTCTCGGCGCACTCGAGGCTCTTGGACGTGAGGATGACGTCGAGCACCCCGTTGCCGGTGCGCGCCTGCGCGGCGTAGCCCGAGACGCTGGCCTCCAGGTCGTCCAGGTAGGACGCGCGCTTGCCCTCGTCGCCCTCCGAGCGGATCACCGCGATCTGGTGCTTGAGGTCGTGGTACTTCCGGTCGACGACCTCGATGCTGCGCTTGGACTGCAGGTACTGCTCGTGCTGCCGGCGCAGCATCTCGTCGACGGCCTTGACGTCCGCGCGCGCCCGGAGCTGGAGCCGCTGCCCCTGCTGCGCGTACAGCGCGACGAACCCGCACAGGTCGACCAGCGTGCGGATGTAGAAGATCTCCAGCCCGAGCCGCCCGCTGAACGGCGTGTTCGCGTTGAGGAAGCTGATGTTGCTCATGAAGAACGTGACCAGCGCGATCGCCACCGCCGACGCGAGCTCGCCGTACGACACCTCGAGCGGCTGCGCCGGCCGGAAGTGCCGGGTCTCGATCAGGTACACCAGGACGAACGACGCGGCGTACATGACCACGCCGAACGCGACCTGCCACCCCAGCCCGGGGCGCCCCGCGGGCAGGAAGAAGAAGCAGTGCATCTGCCAGTGCAGCGCCGCGACCAGCTCCGCGAGCACCAGGGCGCGGGCCGCGAAGTACCCGGCGTCCCGCGCCGAGACGCGCGCGGCCGTCACGATGAACGCGAACATCGCCGCCACCGCGGCCGCCATGCCCAGCGACCACAGCGCGAGCGGCAGCTGGTCGGCGAGCTCCTGCACCGCGACCAGCACCCCCAGCGCGACCGCGGCGACGGGGACCAGGCGGCGGACCGGCAGCCGCCGGCGGCGGAGCAGCACGTACAGCAGGCACGCCGCCCACTCCGCGATGCCCGTGAGGACCCGCGGGATGTCCGGGAGCGTCTCCATGATCACGCGTGCCGCGCCCCGAGGTAGTCGGTGAGCGCCGCGAGGAACGCCTTCTTGCGCGGGCGGCTGATCAGCAGGTCGTGCCCGCCGACCATCAGCGCGCTGCTGCCCTGGACGCCGAGCACGTGCCGCAGGTTCACGAGGTAGCCGCTGTTGCTGCGGAAGAAGCTCTTGCCCTCCAGCTCCGCCTCCAGCGACTTCAGCGGGCCGACCACCGAGTACCGGCCGTCGACCGTGTGCACCGTCGTGCGGTGCTTGGCCGACTCCAGGAACACGATGTCGTCGGTCGCGACCCGCACCAGGCCGCCGTCGACGGTCAGCAGGAGGTAGTCCGCCGAGCGGCGGCGCAGCCGGGCGATCGACCGCTTGATCTCCTGCGAGAACGCGAAGTACGGCACGGGCTTGAGGACGTAGCTCAGCGCGTCGACCTCGTAGCCCTTGATCGCGTACTGGGTCATGTTCGTGATGAACACGATGACGACGTCCCGGTCGACCTGGCGGATCCGCTCGGCGGCGCTGAACCCGTCGAGCTCGGGCATCTCCACGTCGAGCAGCAGGATGTCGAACACCGGCCGGTAGCCGGCGACCACGTGCGCGCCGTCGCTGAACCGGGTGACCTGGAACTGCTCGCCGTGGTCGCGCTCGTACCGCGCGAGGTGGTCGACGAGCAGCGCGGCGCTCGCCGCGTCGTCCTCGACGATGCCGATCCTGATCACGGTGCCGTTCTCCGGGGTCCGCCTGCCTCGCCCGCACCCACGCGGGCCCATCCGCCCGCCCCGGAGCGGCGTGGCGTGCCGCGGTCCCCTGTCGCGGCCCGCGGCTCCGGCGGGTCGCGGCCGATGGTAGGTGACGCGCGCCTGACATGTCATCCACGCTGGCGGGAGGGTGGGTCGGCGGGTCCGATCGGGCGCATCGCGCCGGAGGGGGCGCCGGCGCGGTCACGCCGGCCAGGCGGCCAGCAGGTCGTCGGCGGTCCAGCACGCCGCCAACGGCGTCCCCGGCTCGACGCCCGCGGGGCACACCCCGACGAGCGGCGTCGCGGCGGTCACGCCGGGCACCGCGACGGCGTCGTCGGCCAGCGAGTCCACCTCGCTCGCGCGCAGCGGGGTGCCGACGCGCCACTTCACGGTCCCCACCAGCCGGACGGGCCCGGGTGCCCCGGCCGCACCCACGACGTCGATCTCCGGCACGTTGCTCCGCGGCCACCAGCCGCCGACGGCGGACACGTCCGGGTAACCCGCGTCGGGCAGCAGCCGGTGCAGCGCGGCCCGCACCACCGGCTCCACCGCGCGCCCCCGCCACGCCGCGAAGCCGCGGTCGATCCGGGCCAGGGCCAGGTCCGGCCGCGCGCGGTCCACCTCGCCGAGCGCGGGCTCCACGAACGCGAGCCAGAACCGGAGCGCGGGGTCGGCGATCCGGTACCGCCGGTTCCGCGGGGCGGAGGTCGAGGACAGCGGCTCGTCCACGGCCACCACGCGCTTGTCGACCAGCGCGCGGAGCGTGGCCGTCAGGCTGGCCGCGTTGAGGGGGCCGCCGCGCGCCGCCCCCTGGATCCCGCCGAAGGTGCGCTCGCCGTGCCCGCCGATCGCGGTGAGGACCCGCCGCGCCAGCGAGACCTCCCCGAACTCGGCGTCCAGCACGCGGGTCCCGGACACCACGAGCGCGCTGGTGGACGACGCCAGCGACGTCCGCAGGAAGTCGGCTGCCTGCTCCCCCGGCTCCCACTCCTGCGCGACGAGCGGGAGGCCCCCGGTGATCAGGTAGGCGTCGAACGCGGCCCCACCACCGAGCCCGGTCATCGCCGCGACCTCCCCGGGGCTGAGCGGGTCGAGGACGAGCTCGGTGCCCCGGGCGTAGAAGGGCTGGTCGGGCGCGGTCAGCCGCTCCATCATCGCGAGGTCCGAGCCCACGAGCAGGAGCAGCACGGGCTTGCGGGACAACCGCGCGTCCCAGACGCGCTGCAGCTCCCCGGCCCCGCCCTCGACCTGCTCGAGCAGCCACGGGATCTCGTCCAGCACCACCACGCTCGGCGCGTCGTCGGGCAGGGCGGCGGCGAGCAGGGTGAGCGCGGCCGTCAGCGTCGTCGGCGTGGATCCGCGCGCGACGTCGGCGCCCGGCAGGTCGGAGTCGGCGACGGCATCCGCGAGCAGCGCCAGCTCCTGGGGCACGGGCGCCCCGCGGGCGGCCTGGAAGGTCACCGACGGCAGGCCCGAGCGCTCCACGAGCTCCGCCACGAGCCGGGACTTGCCGACGCGCCGGCGGCCCCGCACGAGGACGGCCACGCCGGCGTCGGCCCGGCTGCCGGACCGGACCACGGCGAGCCGCCGCTCGAGCTCACCCAGCTCGCGCTCCCGCCCGACGAAGCCCATCGCCGCGCTCCTGACTGTGGGCGACTTTACTATGCTTGACTTTACTAAAGTCGACCATAGCAAACTCAGGTCGGGACGGCCATGGCCTCCTCCGCGTCCGCCTCGCCCTGCACCGCCGCGACGACGGCCGCGGCCAGGTCGTCCGGGCGGCTGAGCTGCGGCCAGTGCCCGGTGGGCAGCTCGACGACCGTGACGTCCCGGATCCGCGCGAGCTCGCGGACGTAGGGGTGGTCCTTCGCGATGAGGTCGCGCAGCACCGCCTCGGGCATGGTCGACGTGATGAGGGTGACCGGGACCTCGTACCGCCGCTCGTCGTGCAGGCGCTGCGCGCCGTTCGCGACGAGCGGCGGCACGGACACGGCGCGGGCGCGGAAGTCGGCGCGGATCTCGTCCGTCAGGCCCTCGAGCTCCTCCTCCTCGAACACGCCCCAGTCCGGCAGCGGCACGACGCCGTCGACCACCGGCAGCTCGTCGTTGACGACCCCGCCCTCGCCGAGCGGGCCGCTGTCGACGTAGATCACCTGCTCGACCCGGTCCGGGCGCAGGTCGGCCACGGCGTGCGCGACCGCGCCCCCGCCGCTGTGGCCGACGACCACGAACGGGCCGTCCATGCCGTCGATCAGCTCGGCGACCGCGGCCGCCTGGTCGGCCAGCGTGATGCCGGCGACCTCGTCCGCCGCGCCGCCGGCCCCGAGGGGCGTGACGGCGTGCGGCGCGTGCCCGGCGGCGGTGAGCGCCGCGGAGACCGGCGCCCAGGAGGACGCGTCGAGCCAGAAACCCGGGATCAGGACGACGTTCATGCTCCGACCGTAGACGTGACCTCCGACACACGCGACGGTGCGGCCTGGTGGCCTCGAAGCCGACCGCTCGGTAGTTGACACTTCAAGCGTATGGTGGCTGCATCCACCACCGATCCGGGGGTCGTCCCGGAGGAAGAGGTCGCCCCCATGAAGGCCCTGCAGTACCGCGAGATCGGCGCCCGCCCCGAGCTGGTCGACGTCGACAGGCCCACCCCCGGCCCGTCGGAGGTGCTGCTGCGCGTCACCGCCGCCGGCGCCTGCCACTCGGACGAGTTCATCATGGGCGCCTCCGCCGAGGACTACGCCTTCAAGCCGCTGCCCCTCACGCTCGGCCACGAGGTCGCGGGCGTCGTCGAGGAGGTCGGCGCCGGCGTGCACGGCGTCGAGGTCGGCGAGAGCGTCCTGGTCTACGGCCCGTGGGGCTGCGGGCGCTGCTACGCGTGCGCGTCCGGCGAGGAGCAGAACTGCGAGCAGGGCATGCGCGCCCCCGGCATCTTCACCGACGGCGGCATGGCGGAGTACATGGTCGTCGACGACGCCCGGCACCTCGTGCCGCTCGGCGACCTGGACCCGGTGCGCAACGTCTCGCTCACCGACGCGGGGCTCACCCCGTACCGCGCCGTGAAGTCGGCGCTCCCCCGCCTGACCCCGGGCACCACCGCCGTCGTCATCGGCTCGGGCGGCCTCGGCCACGTCGCGATCCAGATCCTCAAGGCGCTGACCCAGAGCACCGTCGTCGTGCTGGACGTCGCCGAGGACAAGCTGGCGTTCGCGCGCGAGGTCGGCGCCGACCACGCGTTCCTGTCGAACACCGACGCCGTCGACTCGGTCAAGGGCCTGACCCGCGGCCTCGGCGCGGACGTCGTGCTCGACTTCGTCGGCATCCAGCCGACCGCCGACCTGGCCGGCGGCATGGTCCGCGTCGGCGGCGACGTCGTGGTCGTGGGCGTCGCGTCCGGCGCCGTCCGGATCGGCCAGACCACCGTGCCGCTCGACGTCAACGGCCGCGCGATCAACTGGGGCTCGCGCACGGAGCTGATGGAGGTCGTCGAGCTCGCGAAGCGCGGCGCGATCACCATCCACGTCGAGGAGTTCACGCTCGACCAGGCGCCGGAGGCGTACGAGCGGCTGCACGCCGGCCAGGTCCGCGGCCGCGCCGTCATCGTCCCGGGCGCCTGACGCCCGCGCGCCGATCGCCGAGATCGGTGCCCCGGCCCGAGATCGGTGGCTGCGGGCACCGATCTCGGGCGCGACCACCGATCTCGGCGCCGCGGCGACCGGGCGAGCACCCGGCGCTCAGCCCGCGATCGTGAAGCCCGTCCCGCCCTCCGGGGCCGCGTCGTGCTCCTCGATCCGCGCCACCTCGGCGAACCGCGGGCCCTCGCGCGCCCAGGCCGCGAGCGCCGCCACCGCGTCGGCCGGGCCCTCGGCCAGCGCCTCCACCGTCCCGTCGGCGCGGTTCCGCACCCAGCCGGCGACGCCGAGCCGCCGGGCCTCCGCGGCCATCGACGCCCGGAAGCCGACCCCCTGCACCTGTCCGTGCACCACCCAGCGCCGCGCGGTCATCGCCCCAGTGTGGCCCGGGTGCCCGCGGGGGCGCACCCGGCGAGGATGGGCCGGGTGACCCGCCGCCTGCCGCACGCCGCGCCGCACGCCGCCGCGCCGGCCCCCGCCCGCCCGCTGACCCGGGGCGCCCGGGTCGTCGCCGCCGCCTTCCTCGTCTCCGGCGTCGTGCACCTGGCCCGACCGGGGGTGTTCGAGCCCGCCGTGCCGCGGGCCCTCCCCCGGCCGCGCGACCTGGTCCTCGCGTCCGGCGTCGCGGAGCTCGCGTGCGCCGCCGGGCTCGCCGTCCCCGCGACCCGGCGCGCGGCCGGGCCCGCGAGCGCGGCGCTGCTCGCCGCCGTCTTCCCGGCGAACGTGCAGATGGCGGTCGACGGCGTCCGCGGCCTCGGGCGGCACCGGACCCGCGGCGCCGGCGCGCGCGCGGCCGTCACGCTGGCCCGACTGCCGCTGCAGTGGCCGCTGATCCGCTGGGCGTGGTCGGCGGGCCGCTGACCTCGGACGCGCGGGCGCGCGCGCCGGTCCGCCCCCCTGCGGGAGACCGGCCCGCGCGCCGTGCGCGTCAGCCGTCGACCGGGCGGTTGCCCCGGAAGATCCCGGTGGGGTCGACCGCGGCCTTGACCGCCCGCAGCCGGTCGACCGTCGCGGCCGGGTAGGCCCGCCGGATCGACTCGTCCCGGTCGAGGAACGTGAGCGGCGCCGTCCCGGTGCTCCACGGCGCGAACGTCGTGAACAGCTGGTCCAGGGCGGCGGACACCAGCGGCGCCAGGTCCGGGCTCGGGACGATCGTGAGGCCGGTGAGCAGGTACGGCTCGTCGGCGGTGCCGGCCGCGGCCGGCACCCGCTCCCGGGCCAGCGCGCCGCCGACGTGCCGGAGCTGCACCTGGAGCAGCGGGGTGCCGCTGCCCGCGCCGGCGACCCGGAGCAGCTCGTCGACCGCGTCGTCGTCGAAGCCGTGCAGCCGGGTGCCGGCGAGCACGGCCGGCACCGGGTCGACGGGCTCCTCGGCGAGCAGCCCGACCTCCCCCGGCGCGACGACCCGGAACGTGTCCCGCAGCACCGGCCCGGCGGCGCGCAGCGGCGCGAGCAGCCGCTCGCCCGCCTCCGCGTCGCCCAGGTACGTCGCCGTGACCACCGCGAGCGACAGCCCGCGGAGCTCCGCCGGGATGAACGGCGCGTCCGGGAGGTGCATGAGCGTGAACCACGCCGTCAGCTCCTCCGGCGCGGACCGGGTGACGTCCAGGAACGCGCGGAGCACCGGCCCCGCCGCCTCGGCCGGGTAGCCGAGCAGGCCGCCGTAGATCCGCGGCGCCGGGTGCAGCTCGATCTCGAGCGCGGTGACCAGCGCGAACTCGCCGCCGCCCCCGCGCAGCGCCCACAGCAGGTCGGCGTCCGCGGGGTCGTCCGACCGGACCCAGCGCAGCGCGCCGGAGGCGTCGACGACCTCGGCCGCGCGGATCGACGCGGCGCCGGGGCCGTACGCGCGGCTGAACCAGGACAGCCCGCCGCTCAGGCTGTAGCCGACCACGGTGACGTCGGGGTTCGACCCGATGAGCGCGGTCAGCCCGGTCCCGTCGAGCGCGGTCTGCAGGTCGCCCCACCTCACCCCGGCGCCGACCCGGGCCACGCGGGCGTCCGCGTCCACCCAGATGTCGCCGAGCGCGGCCGTCCGCACGACGACGGTGCCGTCGAGGGCCGCGCTGGCGCCGTGGCCGTTCGGCTGCGCGCTGACGGTGACGCCGTTGCGGGCGGCCCAGCGCACGGTGGCCGCGACGTCCGCCGCGTCGGCCGCGACGACGAGGGCGAGGGGCTGCTGGTCGACCAGCCGGTTCCACGGCAGGCGTGCGACGTCCCACTCGGGGTCGCCGGGGTCGAGCACGGCGCCGGTGACGGCGGCGCGGAGCTCGTCGAGGAGCGTGGTGCCGAGCGGCTCGGGGGCCGTGATCTCCGTGACCATGCCGACGAGCGTCCCGGCACCGCCGGAGCCGCGGTATCCCAGGAACCTGGGTGGTCGCGGGCCGGTCCTCCCACACCCGGCCGACGCCGGGAAAATAGGTCTTTCCGGACGATCCGGACAGGAGCACCATCGGGAGCATGACGACGCTCCGGACGGAACCCGTGCAGCGCGGGCTCGAGGCCCTGGCCCGGTCCGGGCTGGAGTGGCACGCGTTCGCCGAGGAGGCGACCGAGCTGCTGGGCGCGGCCGTGCCCTACGACGCGGCGTGCATCGGTCCGGTCGACCCCGACACCGGCCTGCTGACCGGGTCGGTCAAGCGGAACCTCGGCGACGAGATGGACGCGGAGTTCCTGCGGCACGAGTACGTGACCGACGAGGTCAACCTGTTCCTCGCGCTCGCCCGGCGGGAGCGCCCGGTGGGCATCCTCGCCGACGACACCGGGGGCGACCCGCGCCGGAGCAGCCGGCACCGCGACGTGTTCGTCCCGCACTGGGCGCTCGACCACGAGATGCGCGCGACCGCGCTGGCGGACGGGACGCCGTGGGCCGCCGTCGCCCTGTACCGCAGCGGGGCCGCCGGCGGGTTCAGCCCCGCGGAGGCGGACTTCCTGGGGCGGGTGTCCCGCACGATCGCGCTGGGGGTGCGCGCGGGCCTGGTCACGGCGGTGCCGGCGCCCGGGGCCGAAGGGGCCGGCGCGACGCCGGTGCCCGGGCCCGCGGTGCTCGTCGTCGAGCCCGACGACTCGGTGAGCCGGCTCAGCCCCGCCGCGGAGGCGCGGCTGGCGGAGCTCGGCGGGTCGGGCTGGGGCGCGCTGCCCAACCCGGTCGCCGCGATCACCGCCGCGGCGCGGGCGCTCGGCGAGGGGCGGCTCGGCACCGTGCCCCGGCTGCGGGTGCGCACCCCCGCGGGCGAGTGGCTCGTGGTGCACGCCGCGCCACTCACCGGGCCGGACGGCAGCCCGCGGCAGGTCGTGGTGACGATCGAGGAGGCGCGCCCGCCGGAGATCGTGCCGCTGGTCGTCGCCGCGCTCGGGCTGACCGGCCGGGAGCAGGAGGTCGTCGCCGCCGTGCTGCAGGGCGAGAGCACGCAGGAGATCGGGCGCGCGCTGCACCTGTCGCCGTGGACGGTGCAGGACCACCTCAAGGCGGTGTTCGAGAAGGCGGGCGTCGGCAGCCGGCGGGAGCTCGTCGCGCGGGTGTTCTTCGACCACTACGCGCCGCGGCTCGGCGACCGGATCGCGCCGGGCGGGTTCTTCGCGGGGGCGTGAGGCGGGGCGCGCGGCGGTCGTCAGGACCCGTCGCGGCGCAGCGGGACGCCGAGGATCGTGGGCTGCGGCTCGGGCAGCGTGTCGAGCCCGTCGGGCGCCGGCGGCACGCCGCCCTCGGGCGCGGCGCCGACCCACACCCGCCACAGGCCGCCGTCCCGGACGACCCGGCCCGGGGCCACGAGGCGCGCGCGCCGGCCGGCCGCCTGCACCTGTGCGCGCAGGCCGGCGGCGTGCGGCTCGGGCACGAAGCCGACCACCCGGTTCCGGCACAGCACGACGACCGCGGCGTCCCGGCCCGCCTCGAAGGCGACGTCGACCGGCACCGGCGCGTCCGCGGCGCGCTCGACGGCCGACAGCACGCCCACGAGGGCGACCTGGAGGGCGCGGGCCTCGGCGGCGTGGAAGCCGGCGGGCACGTCGGCGGCGACCGTGGGGCGGCGGAGTCTCACCCGCTCAGCGTCCCATGCGCGGTCCCGCGGGCGGGCGCGGCGGGCGGGCGCGGCGGGCGCGGCGGGCGCGGCGGCCGAGTTCGCCGGTTCCGCGCCCGGGACGGCTGCGCAACCGGCGAACTCGCGCGCAACCGGCGAACTCGCGCGGACCCCGGCGCCCGTCAGTCCGGGACCAGGCCGAGGCGGCGGGCCGCGGGGACCGCGCGCAGCACCCCGCGCGCCGCCGGGCCGCCGGTCGCGACGAGCAGGTCGACGTGCGTGCGGCTCGACGGGAAGATCCGGGCGCCGGTCGCGTACCGGGCGTCGAACGCCGGGTCGAAGAACGGCGCGTCCGTCGTCGCGAGCAGGTACGTCATGCTCGCCACCCGGCCCACCGACCCGGGGCTGTACCGCCGGTGCGCCTCGGCGTACGCGTCGAGGAACCCGAACCACGCCGAGCCCGAGCGCAGCGCGTACCCGGTCCAGAGCGTCGCGCCGCCCGCGGCGAGCCGGACCACCCGGAGGTCCTTGTCCCGGCGGAACCCGCCGACGACCGCGCGGAACCACCGCTCCGCGACCGGGTCCAGCGCGAGCGCCGCGCCGCCGCGGCCCGCGTCCCCCTTCCACCCGGCCGCCTGCAGCGCGACGAAGTCGTCGTCGGCGCGCGGGTCGTCCGTGACGTCGTGCAGCTCCAGCGGGCCGCCCGCCTCGCGCGCGAGCCCCCGGACGCCGCGGCGCATGTTCCGCCGCTCGTCGGTGGCCATGTGGTCCCAGGCGAGCGGCGGGTCGACGACCGGCCCGGGGCCCTCGGGCACCTCCGGCACCGCGACGTCCGCCCGCGGCGCGAACGCCGCGACCTGCCGCCGGCGCTCCAGCACCGCCGTGCCGTCGGCCGCCGCGATCTCGGCGAGCGCCCGCTCCACCGGCCCGCCGAGCGGCACGTGCTGCAGCTGGAGCAGCCCCGGCAGCCCGGCGGACCGCGCCCCCCGCAGCATCGCGCGCAGCGCGTCGACCTCGCGCCCGGCGCGCAGCAGCGGGTGGTGCCGGTCGGCGTGACCGGTCATGAACGACCCGCCGGTCGTCGCCGCGCGCAGCGGGAGCCGCGGGGCGAACGGCTTGGTCGTCACCGCGAGCGCCGCCAGCCACGCGCCGCCGTCCTCCACGACGAGCAGCCGGAGGTCGGCGGCGGCCCGTCCCCGGTCGCGCGCCGGGAGCAGGAACCGCGGGTCGAGGTAGACGTTCGGCTCGGCGGCGTGGTCGGCCAGGCGGTGCCAGGCCTCGCTCTCCGCGTCGGTCACGTCGGCGAGCGCGAGCAGCCGGGTCCGCACGATGTCCTCCCCCTGGCACGCCCGGCGCGGGCATGTCCGAGCGCGAGCGTAGGAGCGGGTTTGTCCCGTTTTGTGTGCTTTCGCGGGTGATCCGAATGGCGACCGTTCGGCCGGGATCGCCGCGCCCGCGACCCGGGACCGAGGCGCGGACGCGACCGCGCTGCTCAGCGCGCGTGCGACCGGCCCGGCGGCGACCCGCGGACGACGCCGCGAGGGAAGCGCGTTCCCCCGAACGGCGGACACCCGGTCGGACCAGCGCGCGCCGAGCGCGGCGGCTCCCGCGGCCGCGCTCGGCGGGAACCACCGCGGTCGGCGCACCCGGCGGCGCGCCGCACCGCGGTCCCCGCACCCTGGCGCGCCGCCGCCGCGCGCGCCACACTGACCCCGCGACGACGACGTCGAGGGGGTGGGCCGTGCCGGGCGAGGAACCTGACCTGCTCCGCCCCGACGCGCGCTCCCCCGCGCGCCGCCGCGCCCTGCACGTCGCGCACGAGCGGTTCCTCAGCACCGGGACGGTCGCGGGCGTCCGGTCCCTCGTCGCCGACTCCTGGCGGCGCAGCCTGCGCAGCGGCGTCGACCCGGAGCGCCCGGCGCCGCCCGTCGCGCTGACCGACGCCGACCTGCGCGCCCACCGGTCCGAGCACCCGCTGCGGCACGCGCTCCCGGTCGTGCGCGGGCTGCTGCTCGACGCGGCCCTCACCGAGGGGTTCCTCGTCGCGCTCACCGACGCCGACGGCCGGCTGCTGTGGGTCGCGGGCGACGCCCGGGTGCGGCGGGCCGTCGAGGGCGTCGGGTTCGTCGAGGGCGCGGCGTGGGACGAGGCGCACGCCGGCACGAACGCGCCGGGCACCGCGCTGGCCACCGGGCACGACGTCCAGGTGCTGGGCGCGGAGCACTTCACGCGGGCGGTCCAGCCGTGGAGCTGCACCGCCGCGGTGCTCCGGGACCCGGCCGGGCGGCCGCTCGGAGCGCTCGACGTGACGGGGCGGGACGCGGCGGCGTCGGCGCTCATGCTGTCGCTGGTGCGCGCGACCGCCGCGGCGGTGGAGGCGGACCTGCGGGCGCGGTCGCTGGCGCGCGGGCCGGGCCCGGCGGGCGGCGCCGGGTGGCCCGCCGCGCGTGGGCCGGACCCCGGGGCGCCCGCCGGCGGGTCGCTCCACGCCGGGGAGCCGACCCGCCCCGGGCCGGACGGGGCGACCGGGACCGCGACCCCCGCCGCCCGGCTCGAGGTGCTCCGCCCCGGATCCGGCGTCCTGCACGCCCCCGGCACCGGGGCGCGCGCCCTGTCCCTCCGGCACGCGGAGCTGCTGCTCCTGCTCGCCGAGCACCCGCGCGGCCTGCACGCGGACGAGCTCGCCGTGCTGCTGCACCCCGGCACGATGTCCGACGTCGCGGTGCGCGCGGAGGTGTCCCGGCTGCGCCGCGTCGCCGGTCCGCTGGTCGACCGGTCCCGGCCGTACCGGCTCGCCGTCACGCTCGGCACGGACGTCGCCGGGGTCCGGGAGGCGCTGGCCACGGGCGACGTGCGCGCCGCGCTCGACCGGTACGCCGGGCCGGTGCTGCCGCGGTCGCGCGCGCCCGGCGTCGAGCAGGTGCGGGACGCGCTGGCCTCCGACGTCCGGGCCGCCGCGCTGCACGCGACCGACCCCGTCGTCCTGGAGCGCTGGCTGGACCGGGAGGAGGGCGCCGAGGACTGGCAGGCCTGGGAGCGGCTCGTCGCCGTAACCGCGCCGGGGTCCGCCGCGCACGCCCGGGCGGCGGGGCGGCTGGACCTGCTCGTGCGCCGGCTGGGCACCGGGCCCGCGCGGCACCCCTGGCGCTGACGCCGGCGGCGGCACCGCCCTGGACGGGCTCGTGGTTTCACGTGTAACTTGTTGGTGACACGTGGAGGTCGGTCATGACGGTGGACGAGCTGGTGCAGGCGCTGGGTGCGCTCGCGAGCCCGCAGCGTCTGCGCGTGCTCGCGGAGCTCGGGCAGGAGAGCGTGCACGTCAGCGAGCTCGCCCGCCGGGTGGGCATGTCGCGCCCGCTGCTCTACGGCCACCTCACCAAGCTGGAGCAGGCCGGCCTGGTCGTCAGCCACCACAGCGTCTCGCCCGACGGCAAGGCGCTGCGGCACTACGAGGTCGTCCCGTTCGACCTGCGCGTCACCCCCGCGATCGTCGCCGCGGCGATCGCCCAGACCCCGGAGGAAGGGCCCTGAGCATGGAGAGCATCCCGTGGTTCGCGTGGATCGTGCTGGGCGCGATCGCGTTCGGCAGCCTGGCGTCGGTCACCGACAGCGTGCTGAAGAACCGCCGCAAGATCGCCGAGATCCACGCGGGCCCGTCGCGGCACGAGGTGCTGGTGCGCCTGGACGCGATCGAGCACCGGCTGGAGCGGATCGAACGGGCGCTGTCCGAGGTCCCGAACTGACGCCCGCGCGGGCCGCGGCCTGCGGTGCAACGCACCTGCAACTCCTCCCGCTCTAGCGTCCGGGGCACGCGCCGCAACGAGGCGGCGCGCCCGGCCGCCACCCGCACCCCGGAACGGCCGGTCAGCCTGCACGGAGGGCGCACATGACCGTCTACGCAGCGCCGGGGCAGCCCGGCAGCCCCGCCACCTACCGCGAGCGCTACGACCACTGGATCGGCGGCGAGTTCGTCGCCCCGGCGTCCGGCCGGTACTTCGAGAACCCGTCACCGGTGACGGGCCGCACGTTCACCGAGGTCGCGCGCGGCGACGCCGCCGACGTCGACCGGGCGCTGGACGCCGCCCACGGCGCCGCGCGGTCCTGGGGGAGGACGTCCGCGACGGAGCGGGCCGTCATCCTCAACAAGATCGCCGACCGCATCGAGGACAACCTCGAGATGCTGGCCGTCGCCGAGACGTGGGAGAACGGCAAGCCCGTCCGCGAGACGCTGGCCGCCGACCTGCCGCTGGCCGTCGACCACTTCCGGTACTTCGCCGGCGCGGTCCGGGCGCAGGAGGGCTCGATCTCCGAGATCGACGCCGACACCATCGCCTACCACTTCCACGAGCCGCTGGGCGTCGTCGGGCAGATCATCCCGTGGAACTTCCCGCTGCTCATGGCCACCTGGAAGCTCGCGCCCGCGCTGGCCGCCGGCAACGCCGTCGTCATGAAGCCCGCCGAGCAGACCCCGGCGTCGATCCTGCTGCTGATGGAGCTGATCGCCGACCTGCTGCCGCCGGGCGTCGTCAACGTCGTGAACGGGTTCGGCGTCGAGGCGGGCAAGCCGCTCGCGTCGAGCCCACGGATCCGGAAGATCGCGTTCACCGGCGAGACCACCACCGGGCGGCTGATCATGCAGTACGCCAGCCAGAACATCATCCCGGTGACCCTGGAGCTCGGCGGCAAGAGCCCGAACATCTTCTTCGAGGACGTCGCCCGCGCGAAGGACGACTACTACGACAAGGCGCTCGAGGGGTTCACGATGTTCGCCCTCAACCAGGGCGAGGTGTGCACCTGCCCGTCGCGCGCGCTCATCCAGGAGTCGATCTACGACGGCTTCCTCGCCGACGCCATCGCCCGCACCGAGGCGGTCAAGCAGGGCAACCCGCTCGACACCGAGACGATGATCGGCGCGCAGGCGTCCAACGACCAGCTCGAGAAGATCCTGTCCTACATCGACATCGGCAAGGCCGAGGGCGCCAAGGTGCTCACCGGCGGCACCCGGGCCGAGCTCGACGGCGACCTGGCCGGCGGGTACTACGTGACGCCGACGATCTTCGAGGGCAAGAACTCGATGCGGATCTTCCAGGAGGAGATCTTCGGCCCGGTCGTCGCGGTGACGTCGTTCTCGGACTACTCGGACGCGATCCACACGGCCAACGACACCCTGTACGGCCTGGGCGCCGGCGTGTGGTCCCGGGAGTCGGCGATCGCCTACCGCGCGGGCCGCGACATCGAGGCCGGCCGCGTCTGGACGAACTGCTACCACGCGTACCCCGCCGCGGCGGCGTTCGGCGGCTACAAGGGCTCGGGCGTCGGCCGCGAGAACCACAAGATGATGCTCGACCACTACCAGCAGACCAAGAACCTGCTGGTGTCCTACTCGGGCCAGAAGCTCGGGTTCTTCTGACCGGCACCCCGTGGGGCCCCGCACGCCCGGGGCCCCACGGGCAGGGAGGCACGATGAGCAGGGTCGACCACACCCCGGCCGCCGCCGACATGCTGCGCCGGCTGCGGGACCAGCACGGGGAGCTGATGTTCCACCAGTCCGGGGGGTGCTGCGACGGGTCGTCGCCGATGTGCTACCCGGCGGGCGAGTTCCTCACCGGCGACGCCGACGTCCACCTGGGCGACCTCGACGTGGCGGCGG
>NZ_DASQCJ010000032.1:0-30001 GCF_035634735.1 Cellulomonas sp. | reverse complement strand
CCAACCAGGTCGCGCTGATGGACGCGTACAAGGAGAAGTTCGAGTCCGAGAACGACGCCACGGTCGAGAACGTGTACGTCCCCTACGACCAGATGAACTCGAAGCTCGTCTCCGCCGCCGGCGCGGGCACCGGCCCGGACGTCGTCGTGTTCAACGGCGCCGACGCGGCCACTCTCGCCCTCGGCGGCGTGCTCGCCCCGCTGGACGACCAGTGGGCCGACTTCGCCGACGCCGACCAGTTCCCCGACTCCGTGCTGCACAGCGTCGACGACCAGCTGTACGCCGTGCAGGGCTACGTGAACCTGCTGGGGCTCTGGTACAACCAGGACATCCTCGACGAGATCGGGGTCGAGCCGCCCACCACGATGGACGAGCTCGAGGACGCCATGGCGGCGGCGAAGGACGCCGGGTACGGCGGCATCACGCTGTCGGGCCTCCCGCAGTCGCAGGGCGAGTGGCAGGCGTACCCGTGGATCACCGACGCCGGGTTCGACTACGAGAACCTCGACGCGGGCGCGCTGGCGTCCGGCTTCGAGCGCGTGCGCGGCTGGGTCGACAACGGCTGGCTGACGCAGGAGGCGGTGACCTGGGACCAGACGGTCCCGTTCCAGCAGTTCGCGGCCGGGAAGACCGCGTTCGCGCAGAACGGCAACTGGCAGATCGGCACCGCCGAGTCCGACGCGGACTTCGCGTACGGCGTCGTCCCGCTGCCGCTGGGCGACACCGGCCAGGTGTACCTGGGCGGCGAGGGCGAGGGCATCGGCGCGCACGCGGACGACCCGGAGCTCGCCTGGGAGTACCTGCAGAGCACCTACCTCGACGCGAAGGGTCAGGAGCTCGCCCCCGACCTGGTCGGCTCGATCCCGTCCCGCGCCGACACGGCCCAGGCCGACGTCGTCACCGGCAACGACCTGCTCGACCCGTTCGCCCGCACGATCGCGGACTTCGGCGCCAGCTACCCGGCCGCGTCGATCCCGCCGGCGGCCGTCGCGGACGTGCAGCTCACGGTCGGCCAGGCCTGGTCCGCCGTCATCGGCGGCCAGCAGCAGCCCCAGGCCGCGGCCGACCAGGCCGTCGCCGCCCTGAAGAGCCAGATCGGCTGACGAGACCGCCATGTCCGCACCCGTCACCACCGCGCCCGCGCGGCAGGGCAGGGCCGGCGCCGCCCCGACGACGACCCGTCGTCGCCGGGGCGGCAGCCGGATCGTGTTCCTGCTGCCCGCGGCCGTGTTCCTCGGCCTGTTCAGCCTCTACCCGCTCGTCCAGCTCGTCCGGATGGCCGTCAGCCAGGTCACCGCGGCCACGCTGAACGCCGACTGGGTGTTCACCGGCCTCGACAACGTGCGCCGCGGCTTCGAGACCGGCCAGACCGGTCCCGCGATCAGCCGCACGCTCGTGTTCGTCGTCGTGGTCACGGTGCTCGGCATGCTGGTCGGGTTCGGCGCGGCGATCGCGCTGCGCACCACGGGCCGGTGGTCCGCCTGGCTGCTCGCCCTCATGGTGTTCGTCTGGGCGCTGCCGCCGGTGGTGAACGGGTCGGTCTGGAAGTTCCTGCTCAACGACGCCGGCCTGCTCAACACGGTGCTGCTGAGCACCGGGCTGCGGGACACCCCGGTGCCGTTCCTCTACGACCAGCACTGGGCGCTGTTCTCCGTCGCGTTCGTGAACGCGTTCGCGGTGATCCCGTTCAACACGCTCGTGTTCCGGGCCGCGCTCATGACCATCGACCCCGAGGTGTTCGAGGCCGCGCAGCTCGACGGCGCCAGCAAGTGGCAGCAGATCCGGCACATCATGGTGCCGTCGGTCCGCCCGACAACCCTGGTGCTCCTGATCCTGACCCTGGTCTACGGGTTCCGGTCGTTCGACTTCATCTACGTGATGACGTACGGCGGCCCGGGCACCGCGACCAACACCCTGCCGTTCCTGGGCTACCTGCAGGCCTTCGTCCGCTACGACTACGGGCTCGGCGCGGCCACCTCCGCGCTCGCCGTGGTCGGCGTGCTGGCCCTGGCCGTCGTGTACGCCCGGAGCATCAAGCGCGAGGAGGCCGACGGATGAGCGTCAAGGCCGGAGCGGTGGCGGTCGCCGCCAAAATCCTGCTGACCCTCATGTACGGGGTGCCGATCGTCTGGATCCTGCTGACCTCGGTGAAGTCGTCGGACGACGTCTTCGACCCGAGCCGCACGTTCCTGTTCCGCCCGGTCACCACGGCCTACGTGGAGGCGCTGAGCGGCGACCTGGCCCGGGCGCTGCTGCAGTCGGTCACCATCGCGACCTGCACGACCGCGCTGGTGCTGCTGATCGCGATCCCCGCGGCGTACGGGCTGGCGCGCACGCGCGGCCTGCTGCCCACGGCGGCGCTGGGCCTGCTGATCGTGCTGCAGATGATGCCGCAGACCGCCACCGTGATCCCGCTGTTCCAGGCGTTCAGCGGCTGGCGGCTGCTCGACACCACGGCCGCCGTGGTGCTGGCGGACGCCGCGCTGCTCACCCCGTTCGCCACCCTGCTGCTCCGGCCGTTCTTCCGGGCGGTCCCGCCCCAGATCGAGGAGGCGTCGTCCATCGACGGCGCGGGGATGCTCCGGACGTTCTGGTCCGTGGTGCTCCCGGTCGCCCGCAACGGCGTGGCCACCGTCGGCACCCTGACGTTCCTGCTCGCGTGGGGCGAGTTCCTGTACGCCGTCAACTTCTACCTGACGCCCGGGCAGTACCCGCTGTCGGCGCTGCTGGCGCAGCAGGTGAGCGCGTTCGGCATCAACTGGCCGGGCCTCATGGCGCTGGCCGTCCTCACCTCGATCCCGATCCTCGTCGTGTTCAGCAGCACCTACCGCCTGCTGCGCGACGGCCTGACCGTCGGCGCGGTGAAGTGACCGCCGCCCGCCCGCGCCCTGGAGGCGACATGACCGACACGACCGCACGCACCACCGCCCGCACCCCCGACCGCGCCGCGCAGCACGGCCGGCCGCTCGCCCCGTCCGCCGCGCGGTGGCGCCCGCTCGGCATCGACGAGGTCCGCCTCGACGGCGGGTTCTGGGGCGAGCTGCAGGAGCGCAACGCCACCGCGATGATCGCCCACGCCGAGCGGTGGGTGGAGCAGATGGGCTGGGCCGGCAACTTCGACCTCGCCGCGGCCGGCACGCTGCCCGAGGGGCGGCGGGGCCGGGAGTTCTCCGACTCCGAGATCTACAAGCTGCTCGAGGCGATGTCCTGGGAGGTCGGCCGCACCGGCGACGCCGACCTGGACCGCCGGCTGCGGGCGCTCGCGTCCCGGGTCGCCGCCGCGCAGGAGCCCGACGGCTACCTCTCCACGATGTTCGGCCGCCCGGGCCAGGGCGCGCGCTGGTCCGACCCCGAGTGGGGCCACGAGCTGTACTGCATCGGCCACCTGATCCAGGCGGGCGTCGCCCGGGCGCGGACGCACGGCGACGACGAGCTCGTGCAGGTCGCGATCCGCGCCGCCGACCACGTGTGCGACGTCTTCGGGCCGGACGGCCGCCAGGGCGTCGACGGGCACCCGGAGATCGAGCCGGCGCTGGTCGAGCTGTACCGGCTCACCGGGGAGCGCCGGTACCTGGACCAGGCCCGCCTGTTCGTCGAGCGGCGGGGGCACGGCGTGCTCGACGACATCGAGCTCGGGCGCTCGTACTTCCAGGACGACGAGCCGGTGCGCGCGTCGACCACGCTGCGCGGGCACGCCGTCCGCGCCCTCTACCTGGCGGCGGGCGCCGCGGACCTCGCGGTCGAGGACGGCGACGACGAGCTGCTCGGCGCGGTCACCCGCCAGGTCCGGTCCGCGCTCGCCCGCCGCACCTACCTGACCGGCGGCATGGGCGCGCACCACGAGGGCGAGTCGTTCGGCCTCGACTTCGAGCTGCCGCCGGACCGCGCCTACGCGGAGACCTGCGCCGGCATCGGGTCGGTCATGGCGAACCACCGGCTGCTGCTGCAGTCGGGCGACGCCCGGCACGCCGACGCCGTCGAGCGCACGCTGTTCAACGTGCTCGCCGCGTCGCCGTCGGCGGAGGGCACCGCGTTCTTCTACACCAACCCGCTGCAGCAGCGGGTGCCGGGCGACGTCCCGGACCCGGACGTGGCCAGCCCGCGCGCCTCGTCCAGCCTGCGGGCGGCGTGGTTCCACGTCTCGTGCTGCCCGACGAACGTGACCCGGACCGTCGCCTCGCTCGCGGCCTACGTCGCCAGCACCGACGACGCGGGGGTGCAGCTGCACCAGTACGCCGCGGGCACCGTCGCGGCGACCGTCGGCGGCGAGCCGGTGCGGCTCCGGGTGGAGACCGGCTACCCGCACGACGGCCGCGTCGTCGTCGCGGTCGACGAGGCGCCGGCGGCGTGGACGCTCACGCTCCGGGTGCCGGCCTGGGCCGAGGGCGCGACGGCCGACGCGGGGGACGGGCCGCGCCCGGCCGCCCCCGGGTACGTCGCGGTCGCCGGGCCGGCCGCCGGCGGGCAGGTCGTGCTGGACCTGCCCGTCGCGCCGCGGTTCACCGTCGCCGACCCGCGGGTCGACGCGGTCCGCGGGCAGGTCGCGGTCGAGGCGGGCCCGCTCGTGTACGCGGTGGAGTCCGTCGACCTCGGGGCCGACGTCGCGCAGGTGCGGGTCGACGCGGGCAGCGCGCCGCTGCGGCGGGACGGGACCGTGGTGGTGCGGGCCCGGACCGTGGCGGTGCCCGAGGAGGACTGGCCGTACGGCGGCCGGTCTGCCGAGGAGGCCGCGGGCGAGCCGCGGGAGGTGCCGCTGGTGGCCTACCACGCGTGGGGCAACCGCGGGCCGTCGACGATGCGGGTGTGGCTGCCGGTCGGCTGACCGCGCCGGCTGGGCCGAGCGGGGCCGGGCCCGCCCCGGGTGGAAGGTTGTGACGGACACGCCGCCGGCGTGTCCGTCACAACCTTCCACTGTCGGACGGCAGTCGGACGGCAGTCGGACGGCAGGCGGACGGCAGGCGGACGGCAGGCGCCCGTGACCGCCCGGCGCCGGCCGGGGCCGGCGCGGCTCATCCCGTGCGGGTGGCGCCGCCCCGCGAGGCGCCTCGCTAGCGTCGGCCGCGTGTCCGCCACCGGCTCGACCGACGTCGCGGCCGTCCCCGCGCGGGACCTGGCCCGGCTGACGCTGCTGGGCGCGCTGGTCGGGCTGCCGGCCGGCCTGGTCGCGTTCGCGTTCGTCGGCGCGGTGCACCTGCTCCAGGACCTGCTGTGGACCGAGCTCCCGGAGGCCCTGGGCGCCGACGCGCCGCCCTGGTACCTCGTGCTCGGGCTGCCGGTGGCCGGCGCGCTGCTGGTCGCGGCCGCCCGCCGGCTGCCCGGCGACGGCGGCCACTCACCGGTGAACGGCCTGAGCATGGACCCGCTGCCGCCGGTCGCGGCGGGCAGCGTGGCGCTCGCGGCGCTGGCGAGCCTCGGCTTCGGCGTGGTCCTCGGCCCGGAGGCCCCGCTGATGGCGCTGGGCGGGATCGTCGGCGTGCGGGTGACCCGGTGGACCGGGGTCACCGGCCGGGCCCGCGGGCTGCTCGGCGTGTCGGGGGCCTCCGGGGCGATGTCGACGCTGTTCGGCGGGCCGCTGGTCGCCGGGATCATGCTGCTCGAGGCCGGGGCCGGTGCGCTCACGGCCGTGACGCTGCTGCCGCCGCTCGCCGCGGCCGCCGTCGCGTACGTGCTGGTCACGGGGTTCGGCGACTGGACGGGGCTGCCGATGGCCGGGCTGGCGGTGCCGGACCTGCCGGAGTACGACCGGGTCCGGCCGGGCTCGCTGCTGCTGGCGCTGGTCGTCGGGGTGGTCGCGGCCGTGCTGGTGACCGGCGTGCGGCGGCTCGCCCGCGCGGTGCAGGGGACCGAGCCCCGCGTCGGCCGGGTGCCGTTGCTGCTGGTGTCGGGCCTCGGCGTCGGGGTGCTCGCGCTCGCGGCGGAGGGGCTCGGCGCCGACCCGCGGGACGTGCTGTTCTCCGGGCAGTCGTCGATCCCGGCGCTGGTGGGCGGGTCGTCGGTGGGCGTCGTGCTGGTGCTGGTCGTGGCCAAGGCGCTCGCCTACGCGATCACGATGGGCGGCGGGTTCCGCGGCGGGCCGATCTTCCCGGCGATCTTCCTGGGTGTCGGGCTCGCGTCGGTCGCGGTGGCGGCGCTCGACGTGTCGCCGACGCTCGCGGTGGCCGTCGGGACGGCGGCGGGCATGGCGGCGACCAGCCGGCTGCTGCTGTCGGCGGTGATGTTCTCGGCGCTGCTCGTCGGCCGGGCGGGCCTGGACACGGCGCCGGCGGCGGTGGTCGCGGCGGCCGCGGCGCTGCTGACGGCGCGGCTCCTCGACCGACCGCGCCCGGCCTGAGCGCGCGGCCCGGCCCGGACCGGGGACGAGTGGAGCGTCCTGCCGCGACACGCCGGGCGTGTCGGGCAGAACGCTCCACTCGAGGGTCGTGCTGGTGGGTCAGGCGCGGTGCGCCGGCTCGCCCTCCGACGGCAGGCCCTCGTCGGGGTCGGCCGACGTGCGGTGCATCGGGTGCGGGTGGCTGCGCTCGAGCGAGGCGCCCTCCACGTCGACGTCCGGCAGGATCCGGTCGAGCCACCTCGGGATCCACCAGGCCCACTTCCCGGCGAGGTGCATGACGGCCGGGATCAGCAGCATGCGGACCACGAACGCGTCGAGCAGCACGCCGAACGCCAGGCCGAACCCGAGCGGCCGGATGATCGACGACTCCGCGAAGATGAAGCCCGCGAACACCGACGCCATGATGATCGCCGCCGCGGTGACGACGACCCGGCCGGCGTGCAGGCCGCGCCGGACCGCCACCCGCGGGTCGACGCCGTGGGCGTACGCCTCGCGCATCCCGGAGACCAGGAACAGCTGGTAGTCCATCGCGAGGCCGAACAGGACGCCGGTCACGATGATCGGCAGGAAGCTGAGCACCGGGCTGGGGTCGTGCACCCCGAACACCGAGCCGAGCCAGCCCCACTGGTAGATCGCGACGACGCCGCCGAACCCGGCGAACAGCGACATGACGAACCCGAGCGTCGCGGTGACCGGCACGAAGATCGACCGGAACACGATGATGAGGATGATCAGCGACAGGCCGACGACGATCGCCAGGTAGCCCGGCAGCACGTCGGACAGCTTCTCGGAGACGTCGATGTTGGCGCTCGCGGTGCCGGCCACGCCGAGCTCCACGTCGCCCTCGATCGGCGACGAGTCGCGCAGCGCGTGCACCAGGGCCTCGGTCGACTCGCTGTTCGGCCCCTCGGTCGGGACGACCTGGAACGCGAGCATCGTGCCCGCCTCGTTGGCGCCGATCGGGGCGACCGCCACGACGTCGTCGTGCGACGCCAGCTCGGTGCCGATCCGGACCTGCTCGGCCGTCAGGTCGTCCTCGGACACGGCGTCCGGCAGGTTCGCGACGACCAGCAGCGGGCCGTTCACGCCGGCGCCGAACTTGTCCGCGGTGATCTCGTACGCCCGGTACTGGGTGGACTCCGGGGACTCCGAGGAGCCGTCCGGCAGGCCGAGCCGCATCGACAGGGCCGGGATCGCGATGATCAGCAGCGCCGCCACGCCGGCGACCAGCGTGAGCACCGCGCGGGACGTCTTCATCGGGGTGGTCGGGACGGCCTCGGGCTCCTCGTGGCCGACCGTCGCGCGCTTCTTCTTCGGCAGCACCTTGAGGCCGATGCGGGACAGCAGCGCCGGGGTCAGCGTGATCGCGATGAGGATGGCGACCAGGATGCAGATGGCGCCGACGGTGCCCATGAGCCCCAGGAACGGGATGCCGGTCACGTTGAGCGCCAGCAGCGCGACCAGGACGGTGGTGCCGGCGAACACGACCGCGTTGCCCGCGGTGCCGTTGGCCAGGCCGATCGACTCCTCCAGCTCGACCCCGTCGCGCAGCTGGCGGCGGTGCCGGTTGAGGATGAACAGCGAGTAGTCGATGCCGACCGCCAGGCCGAGCATGATGCCGAGCACCGGGGTGACGGACAGCATCTCGACGGCGCCGGACAGCGCGAGCGACGCGACCGCGCCGATGCCCACGCCGACGAGGGCCGACAGGATCGGCAGGCCGGCGGCGACCAGCGAGCCGAGCATGACGAGCAGGACGATGCCGGCGACGACCACGCCGATGACCTCGCCCGGGCCGAGCACGCTCGGGATCTCCTGGGTCAGGTCGGACGACAGCTCGACGTCCACGCCCTGCAGGTTCGCGGACTCGAGGGCGTCGACCACGGCCTCCTTGGTCTCGGGCGCGATCTCGAACTGCGAGTCCTCGAACGCGATGGTGCCGACCGCGGCGGTGCCGTCCTCGGAGACGAGGCGGATGCCGGACGACAGGTCCAGCAGCTGCGCGCCGGCCTCGAGCTGGGCGCTCTGCGTCTCCAGCTCGGCCAGGCCGTCGGTGACCTGCTGGGCCTGCGCGTCGAGCGCGGCCTGCTGCGCGTCGATCTCGGCCTGCCCGGCGTCGAGCTGGGGCTGCACCGCGGCGAGCGCGCCGGCGGCCTCGGCCTGAGCGCGCTGCGCGTCGAGCTGCGCCTGCGCGGCGTCGATCTGCTGCTGCCCGGCGTCGATCTGGGCCTGGCCGGCCTCGAGCTGCGCGCGGCCCTGCTCGATCTGGTCGCGGCCGGAGGTGACCTGCGCCTGCTGCTCCTCGAGCTGGGCGGTGGTCTGGAACGGGTCGGTGGCGCCGCTGACGCCGTCGACGTCGGTCAGGCCGGCCAGCGCGTCGCTGATCGCGGTCTGCTGGGCGTCGGTGAACGGGGTGTCGTCGGCGGTGTGGAACACCACGGTGCCGCTGCCGCCGCTCGCGGCGGGGAACTCGTCGGCCAGCTGCTCGGTCACGCGCTCGGTGGCGGTGCCGGGGATGGTGACGGCGGAGGTGAGCTGCCCGCCGAACGCGAAGTACGCGCCGACGGCCAGGGCGAGCACGACGACCCAGGCCGTCACGACGGCCCAGGCGCGGCGGGCCGAGAAGCGCCCGATGCGGTAGAGGAGTCCTGCCATGGTCCCTGTTCTCTCGGTGGTGGTGGGAGTGCGGGGCGTCAGTGCTCCGGCATGTACCCGGCTCGGACGCTGTGGATGAGCCGGTCGACAAGGGCGTCCCACTGCGCGCGGGCGTCCGGCGCGGCGGGATCGGTGGTGGTGACCCAGTGCAGCGCGATCACGGCCACGCCGTGCACCAGGGAGGAGACGAGCAGCCGGACGTCGAGCAGGTCCGCCGCGGGGTACCGGCGCACGAGCTCGCCGGCGAGGTGGTCGGCGACGCGGGAGAACGCCTCCTCGGCGAGCATCTGCGCGCGCGGGTCGTCGCCCTCCGCGAGCGGCCCGAGCGCGCCGGCCAGGTAGGTGATCGCCGGCGGCAGGTCGGCGCCGCGCAGCGTCTGCGCGAGCTCGTCGAACATCGACGCGCGTGTGCCGTCACCGACGGGGGTCGCGCTGGCGACGGCCTCGACCTGGGCGATCACCAGGCCGAGCCGCTCGGTGCACGTCGACAGGACGACGTCCTCGAGCGACCCGAAGTGGTTGAACACCGTGCGCCGGGAGACGTCGGCGCGCTCGGCGAGCTCGTCGACGGTGAACTGGGCCGCGCCGCGCTCGGCGATGAGCGCGTCGGCGGCGTCCAGGATCGCGCGGCGGGAGCGCGCCTTGAGCGCGGTCCGCCGGTCGGTCGCGGCGTCCTGGGTGGTCACGCGGAGGACCGTAGGCACGTCGATGCACTCGGTGCAACCGTGCACGGCGTGCAATCGCGCGAACTGTGGCTCAGGTCACCTGCCCGGAGCGGTGCGCGAGCGCGGCGGCCTCCAGCCGGGTCCGGCAGCCGAGCTTGGCGAGCACCCGGCTGACGTGCGTCTTCGCGGTGGTCTCCGAGACTGTCAGCGCGTCGGCGACCTGCTGGTTCGACAGGCCGCGCGCGAGCAGCGCCAGCACCTCGCGCTCGCGGGCGGTGAGCAGGTCGAGGCCCGGCAGGTCGGCCGCCTCGGCCGGGGCGGGCGCGGCGACCGACGCCGCGAGCACCCGCCGGGTCACCTCCGGGGCGAGGATGCCGTCGCCCGCCGCGACCCGGCGCACCGCGTCCACCAGCTCGGCCGCGCCGACGGACTTGAGCAGGAACCCGACCGCGCCCGCGCGCAGCACGCCGAACAGGTACTCGTCGAGGTCGAAGGTCGTGAGCGCGACGACCTGGCCCAGGCCCTCGTCGGCGATCCGGCGGGTGGCCTCGATGCCGTCCGTGCCGGGCATCCGGATGTCCATCAGCACGACGTCCGGGCGCAGCGCGCGGGCGTTCGCCACGGCCGCCGCGCCGTCCCCCGCCTCGCCGACGACGGCGACGTCCGGCGCCCGGTCGAGCATGAGGCGCAGCCCGGCGCGGATGGCGCCGTGGTCGTCGGCGAGCAGCACGCGCACGGTCACCGGGCGGCCCCCGCCCCGCGCGGCGCGGCCCCCGCCCCGCCCGGCGCGGTCGCCGCCGCGAGCGGCAGCACGGCGCGCACCCGCCACTCGCCGCCCTCCGGGCCCGCGACGACGTCCCCGCCGATCGACCGGGCGCGCTCGCGCATCGTGAGCAGCCCCGTCGCCGACCGCAGGCCCGGGCGGGCGTCGGCGGGCGCGCCGGGCCCCGGGCCCGCCGGCAGCGCGTTCGCCACCTCGATCTCCAGGGCGCCGCCCGCGGCGGTCACCCGGACGTCGACCCGCCCGCCGGCCGGGCCGTGCGCGGCGGCGTTGGCCAGCGCCTCGCCCGCGATCCGGTACGCCGCCTGGTCGACGACCGCCGGGAGCGCGGGCCGGTCCGGCGCGGTCGCCCGGACGTCGAGGCCGTGCGCCCGGGCGGCGGCCACCAGGTCGCCCAGCCGGTCGAGCCCCGCGGCCGCCCGCACCGGGGCGTCCTCGTCGGCGCCGCGCAGCACCAGCACCATCGCCCGCATCTCGTCGAGCGACGCCACCGCCTCGGCTCGCACGGCGCGGAGCGCGGTCCGGTCGCGGCCGGGGTCCGGCGCGTCCGCCAGCGCCGCCTCCGCGTGAATGGCGATCGCCGACAGCCGGGAGGCGACCACGTCGTGCAGGTCGCGGGCCATCGCCGCGCGCTCCCCGCGCACGGCCGCGTCGCGGTCCAGGTCGGCGATCCGCTCGACGTCGGCGGCGTGCGCCCGGGCGAGGTCCGCCCGCTGCCGCTCGAGCTCCGCGCGGCGGGCCTCGAACGCCGCGATCTCGGTCCGGCTCCGCACGTCGGCGGCCCACCACAGCGGCGTGACCAGCAGCGCCGCCGCGAACAGCAGCGCCTGGACCGCGTCCCGGAGGCCGTCGCCGAGCACGCCGCCCGCGACCGCGGCCCCGGCCGTCAGCACCGCCACCACCGCGACCAGGACCCGCCGGGTGCGGGCGGGCGCCACGACCGCGGCCGTGTAGAGCGCGTCCCACAGGACCAGCAGCAGGCCGAGCGACCCGCCGACGACCAGGCTGCCGGCGAACGCCGCCGTCGCGACCAGCAGGACGGCCCGGGGGTGCCGGCGCTTGGCGGCGAGCGCCGCGCACCCCGCGAGCAGCAGCCCCGCGTGCAGCGCGTCGGCGGCGGGGCCGTCGGTGGCCGGGGCGGTGCTGGACACGCCGAGGCCGAGCAGCAGCAGACCGACGCCGAGGTACACCAGGGCGACGCCGCGGTCGTCGAGCCGCGGCCACCGGGCGGGTCGGCGCAGGGGCATGCCGCCATCCCAGCACGGACGTCCGCCCGGCGGGTCCTCCGAACGGACGACGGCCCGCGCCGGGATCGGGCGGACGGCCGACGACCGCGCCCCGCCCCGGCGAGCAGGCTGCCCGGCATGGACGCCCTGCGCGAGAACCCCGTCGCCCTGCTCGTCGTCGCCTGCGAGGTCGCCTTCTGGGTGTTCCTCGCCGCGGCGGTCGTCGCCCGGTACGTGCTGCGCCGCCGCCGGCTGTCGACGGTGCTGCTGCTCTGCGAGCCGGCGCTCGAGGTGGTGCTGCTGGTCGCGACCGTCGGCGACCTGCTCCGGGGCAGCGAGGCGACCTGGACCCACGGGCTCGCGGCGCTGTACCTGGGCTTCACGGTCGCGTTCGGGAAGCGGACGGTGCACGCGGTCGACGCCTGGGTGGCGCACCGGTTCTTCGGCGGCCCCGAGCCCGTGCGGCCGCCGAAGCACGGGCCGGTCCGGGTCCGGTACGAGTGGGCGCTGTGGCTCCGGGTGCTGCTGGCCTGGGCCGTGGCGTGGGCCGTGCTCGGCGTGCTGCTGCTCGTCGCGTCCGGCGCGGGCGAGGCGGCGGCGCAGCAGCGGGAGGTGCTGCTCGGCTGGGGCGCGCGGGCGACGCTCGTCCTGGTGGGGTGGCTGGTGTTCGGCCCGGTGTGGGAGACGCTGACGCCCGCGCGTCGGCCGCAGGACCCGGGCGCGGACGGACGGGGCGACCTGGGACAGGAGTCCCGGGATTTTCACCGGAACACCCCGGTTTAATCGGCGGGTGCACCCCTGACGCCCCCGGTGACGTCACCCCGGGCCTGGTCGTGCGGGGACCGGGTGCTCGGCCCCGCGAAGGAGACACCCGATGATCGAGCCCGTGCAGATCCGCTCCCAGGCACCCGAGCTCGCCGGCTCCTCCTGCGGCTGCGGCGGCCACGACGAGGCGGACCCGGTGCTGGACGTCCGCGCGATCCCGCACGCCATCCGGCACGCGACCGTGTTCGGCGCGTTCGAGGCCATCCCGGTGGGCGGTTCGCTGGTGCTCGTCGCGCCGCACCTGCCGACCCCGCTGCTGGGCCAGCTCGCGGACCGCGCGCCGATCGACGTGGACGTCCTGGTCGACGGCCCCGAGGCGTGGCACGTGCGGATCACCCGCCGCGCCTCCTGAGGACGCGGCGGGCGACCCGGCGGGACGGCGCTCAGCCCGCGAAGATCCGGCGGTAGGTCTCCGGCGGGAGCTTGGGGTTGCGGTGCTCGTCGCACAGGCCGTTCGTCTCCAGGCCGGTGTCGGTGAGCTGGGTGTAGCAGTAGCCCTGCAGCACCGTCGACGCGCGGACGGCCCCGACGATGTCGGACAGCCGCGCCTCCAGGTCCTCCGCCGACCGGGCCTCGGAGTAGCCCCACGAGCCCGCGGGCGCGCCGGGCGCGTAGGACACGCCGCCGAACTCGGTCAGCAGCACCGGGACCGTCCCCGGCTCGGGCGCCGGCCCGCCGACCCACATCCGCCGCCCGGCGGGCCCGACCCCGTCGAGGGTCGCCGCGACCGTCGCGGCGTCGGCGTACCGCGGCCCGAGCACCGCGCCGCTGTCCGCGTAGTCGTGCACCGTCAGCAGGTCGGAGGCGGTGTGCTCCCAGCCGTCGTTCGAGATGACCGGCCGGGTCGGGTCGAGGGCGCGGGTCAGCTCGGTGAGCGCCCGGCTGTACGCCTGCTGCGCCGGGTCGTGCGGGATGTGCTGCACGCCCCACGACTCGTTGAACGGCACCCACGCGATGATCGACGGGTGCGACACGTCCCGGCGCACGACGTCCAGCCACTCGCGGGTCAGCTGGGCCACCGCCTCGTCGCTGAACCGGTACGCGCCGGCCGTCTCCGACCACACGGCGAGGCCGAGCACGTCGCACCAGTACAGGTAGCGCGGGTCCTCGACCTTCTGGTGCACGCGCACCGCGTTGAACCCGAGGTCCTTGGTGAGCTGCACCTCGGCGCGCAGCGCGTCCGGGCTCGGCGGCGTCAGGTGCGACTCCGGCCAGTAGCCCTGCTCCAGGACGGACCGGAGGAAGAACGGCCGGTCGTTGAGCAGCAGCGTGCCGCCGTGCACCGCGACCGAGCGCAGGCCGCAGTACGACTCCAGCCGGTCGAGCTCCGCGCCGTCCGCGGACAGCAGGGCCACCTCCGCGTCGAGCAGCACCGGGCTGTCCGGCGACCAGAGCAGCCGCTCGTAGAGCTGGCCGTTGGCCTGCCGGGGGATGGCGACGACGACGTCCGCGACCGAGCCCTCGACCGGCACCTCGGCCGCGCCCAGGTCCTCGCCCGCCCGGGTCAGCCGCACCCGGACCCGGGTGCCCGCCGGGGCGGTCGCGCGGAGCCGGACCTGCGCCGCGACCCGGCCGCCCGGCACGTCCGGCCGCCACGCCACGTCCGCCACCGCGACCGCCGGCACCCGCTCCAGCCACACCGTCCGCCAGATGCCGGAGGTGCGGTGGTACCAGATCGCGTGCTGCTCGGGCTGCCAGTCCTGCTTGCCGCGGGGCTGCTCGACGTCGGTGCGGTCGTCGGTCGCGCGGACGACCACCACGTGCGCGTCGGGAGCGGTCGCCGGGTCGAGCAGGTCGGTCACGTCGACCGAGAACGGGGTCTGGCCGCCCTCGTGCCGGACCGCGTGCTGGCCGTCGACCCACACGTCGGCCTCGTGGTCGACGGCGCCCAGGTGCAGCAGCAGCCGGTCGCCCCCGGGGCCCGCGCCCACGTCGGCCGGGACCGCGAACGACCGCCGGTACCAGAGGGCCGCGTGGTCGCCGTGGTCGCCGATCCCCGACGCGGCGGACTCCGGCGGGAACGGGACGACGATCTCGCGGTCGAACCGCCCGGCCGCGCCCGCGGCGTGCCACCGCTCGCGCAGCCCGGCGTCGGCGTCGTCGAACGCGAACGCCCACGGACCGTCGAGCGACCACCAGCGGTCCGGGCGGACGAGCTGCGGGCGGGGGTGCAGGCCGCGGTCGGCTGCTGACGTCGTCGTCATGGCGGTCCTTCGGGGTGTCGCGGGTGCAGGTCAGGTCGCGCACCGTCATGTTGCCACGTGGCAAAGGCGGGCGTCACGTCGCGGGGGCGTGTCGGGTGCGGGCGGACGCGGGGCGCCCGCGGGCGGACGCGGCGCGGCCGCGGGGCGCGCGGGTCGCGGGCGCCCCGCGTCAGACCGCCGCGGTCGACTCCCGGCGCACGACCGCGTGCGGCACCGTCACGTCCTGGGCGGGCCCGGCCGCGTCCCCGAGCTGCACCCGCGTCACCAGCCGGCCGACCGCGGCGCGCGCGATGGCGTCCCGGTCCGGCCGCACCGAGGACAGCGACGGCGTGGCGAACCGCGCCTCCTCGACGTCGTCGAACCCCATGAGGGCGACGTCCTCGGGCACCCGGACGCCGCGGGTGAGGCACGCGCGCAGGGCGCCCGCCGCCAGCACGTCGGTGAAGCAGAACACCGCGTCCGGCCGCGGGTCGACGTCGAGCAGGGCCGACATGGCCGCGAACCCGGCGGACCGCTCGTAGGCGTCGACGTACCGCATGAGCCGCGGGTCGGCGGGCAGCCCGGCGTCCTCGAGCGCGAGCCGGTAGCCGGCCTCGCGCTGCCGGCCGGTGCGGGCGGCGGCGCCCGGCTCGAGCCCGATCGCGGCGATCCGCCGCCGGCCCGCCGCCGCCAGGTGCGCGGTCGCGTCGCGGGCCGCGGTCACGTTGTCGATGTGCACGTGGTCGAACGACGTCGGGACGGTCCGCTCGCCGAGCAGCACGACCGGCCGGTCCGGGTCCGCCGCCGCCAGGTCGTCCGGGGTCAGCGCCAGCGGGCTCAGCACCAGGCCGTCGAACAGCGCGCCGCGCGGGCCGCGGAGCAGCAGCTCGCGCTCCCGGTCGGGGTCGCCGTCGGTCTGGTCGACGACGACCGTGAACCCGGCGCCCGTCGCCTCGCGCACCACGGCGCGGGCGAGCTCGGCGAAGTACGGCTGGTCCAGGGCCGGCACCACGAGCCCGAGCAGGCCGGTGCGGCCGGTGCGCAGCGACCGAGCGGCGGCGTTCGCGCGGTAGCCGAGCCGGTCGATGACGGACTGCACGTGCGCGCGGGTGCGCGGGGCGACGTGCGGGTAGCCGGTGACGACGTTCGACACGGTGCGCGGGGACACGCCCGCCGCCCGGGCCACCTCCTGCAGCGTCACCGCCGACCTGCGCGCCATGCGGGGCACCCTAGCGCGGCGCGCCGCGGGTCCCGCCGCGGTCCCGCCGCTGACCGGACGCCCCGGCGGGGCCGCCCGCGGGCGTCGGTAGGGTGCGGCTGTGCCGTCGAGCCCCACGCCGTCCGTCGCCGTCCCGTCGACGGCGGGGCCGGGCGCCGGGGCGCACCGCGGCGGGGCGCTCGTCGCGCTGCTCGCGCTCGGCGCCGTCGGCGTGGCCCAGGTCGCGACGGCGGCGGTGCTGCCGGCGCTGACCCGGCAGCTCGGGCTCGCCGACTGGCAGGCCGGCGCGGTGACCTCGCTGTCCGCCGCGGTGGTCGTCCTGTCGAGCCCCTGGTGGGGGAGGCGGGCGGACCGGCGCGGCCCGCGGCCCGTGCTGCTCGCCGCCGTGCTGGCCGGGGCGCTCGGGGCGGGCGTGGTGGCCGCGGTGCTCGCCGCCGGCCCGGCCCACGCCGGCTGGGCGTGGGCGCTGCTGCTGCTCGCCCGCGGCCTCGGGATCGGCGCCGCCGTCGCCGCGGCCGGCCCGGCCGCCCAGGTGGTGCTCGTGGCCCGGTCCCGCACCGAGGCCGAGCGGGTGGGCTGGATCGCCCGCGCGGGCGCCGTCCGGGGGCTCGCGACCGCGGTCGGCGCCGGGCTCGCGGCCGCGCTCGCCGGGCTGGGCACCGCGGTGCCGGTGCTCGCGACGGTCGTCCTGCTCGCGGGTGCGGCCACCGTCCTGCTGGCGCGCGGCGACCGGCTCGGGGGCGCGCCCGCGCCGGCGGCCGGCCCCGCGCCCGCCCCCGCCCCCGCCCCCGCGCCCGCCCGGGCCCGGGCCGACCGGCTCGGCGGCCTCGCGGTGCCGGGGGTGCGGGCCGCGGTCGTCGCCTCGGTGGCGGTGTTCCTCGCGCTGGCGCTGGTCCAGGGCAGCGTCGGCTTCCTCGTGCAGGACCGGTACGGCCTCGGCCCGGCGCCCGCGACGGCGCTGACCGGGGGGCTGCTGCTCGCGGCCGGGCTGGGGTCGATGCTGACCCAGGGCCTCCTGGTGCCCCGGCTGCGGTGGGCGCCGTGGCGCCTCGTGCGTGCCGGGTCGGCAGTCGCCCTCGCGGCGCTCGCGGCCTACCTCGCGCCGGTCCCGGCGCCGGTGCTCGTCGGGGTCGCGGCGGTGTTCGGGGCCGCGGTGGGCGGCGCGGCGGCGGGCTGCACGTCGGCCGCGTCGGTGGCGGTCGGCCCCGGCAGCCAGGGCGACGTCGCGGGCCTGGTGAACGCGGGGAACGCCGCGACCTTCGTGCTCGGCCCGCTGCTGGCCACGTCGGCCTACGGCGTGCGCCCCGTGCTCCCCGCCGTGCTCGCGGTGGCGGCGGGCGCCGTGGCGCTGGCGGCGGCGGCCCGGAGCGGCCGGTGACCGGGCCGGCCCCGGCGCCGCGGGGCGTGCCCCGGGTGCCGACGTGGGCCGTGCCGCGGCCCCGCCCGCTCGCCCTGCTCGACCCCGGCGCCTCGCTCGTCGTCGTGCACGGCCCCGCGGGGGCGGGCAAGACCCTGCTGCTCGCGTCGTGGGCGCGCGCGGGGGTGCCGGCGGACCGCGCGGTGCTCTGGCTGGACGCCGAGGCCGCCGGCCCGGACCCGTGGTCCGCCGTGCTGGACGAGGTCGCGGGCGCCGGCCTGCTGGCCGACGGGGCCGCCGACGCGGCGCGGGCCGCCGTCCGGCGCGGCGGCCGGGCGGTGGCGGCCGAGGTGGTGCGGGCCCTGCGGGCGATGTCGGGGCCGGCGCTGCTGGTGCTCGACGGGTACGAGGCGATCTCCTCGGCGCGCGTCGACGACGACCTGGTCGAGGTGCTCGCGGGGACCGACCTGCTGCACGTCGCGATCAGCACCCGCTCGGCGCAGGACCGGCTGCTCGCGGCCGCCGCGCTGCGGCTCGACGTCGCGGCCGTGGGCCCGGACGAGCTGCGGCTGGACGACGCGGAGGTGGCGGACGTGCTCGTGCGCGCCGGCCAGGACCCCGGCGCGGCGCACCGGGTCCGGGAGGCCGGCGACGGGCTGGGGCTGCTGGTGCGGACCGTCGCGCTGGCCGCGGCCGCCGGGACGGTCGACCTGCGCACGGCGTCGCGCCCCGTCCTGGTCGAGGTGGCGGCCCGCGGCGTGCTGGCCGCGCTGGAGCGCGACCCGGGGGACGAGGCGTACCTGGCGGCGGCGCGCCGCGTCGCGGTCGCCGCGACCGTGCCGCCCGCCCTCGCCGACGCCCTCGCGGGGGACGGCGGCGCGGCGCTGCTCGCGCGGCTCGAGCGCGACGGGCTCGGCGCGTGGGAGGAGCCCGCCGCGGTGCCGGGCGGGTCGCCCGGCGCGGCCAGCCCGGAGCTCCGGCTCACCCCGGTGGTCCGGGCGGCGCTGCGCGCCGACCTGGAGCGCGCCGAGCCGGGGGCCGTCGACGGGCTGCTCCGCGAGGTGGTCCGCTGGGGCCTGGACGCGGGCCGGTACTACCCCGCGGTGCACGCGGCCGCGGAGACCGGCGACGTCGACCTCGTGACGACGGTCGTCATGCGCGTCTGGGGCGCCGGCCAGCGGGCGAGCGCCGAGGACACCATCCGGGTGCTCGAGCGGCTGCCCCGCACCGCGGTCGCGGCGCGCCCGCCGCTGGCGCTGCTGCTGGCCCTGCTGCACAACACCCGGGCCGAGCACCGGGCGCGCGCCCTCGAGTGGTTCGCCGTCGCCGCGGGCGGCGCCGTCCTGCACCTGCCGCGGGCGACGACGGCCGAGCGCGCGGTGCTCCGGGCCGCCGAGAGCGTGGCGATGCGGCTGCTGGGGCGCGGCGGGCGCGCGCGGACCGCGGCGCTGGCGGCGGCGGAGCACCTGGCCGCGACGCCGCCCGGGACCGACGCGACCGTCGACGGGCTCCGGGCGCTGCTGCACCGGCAGCTCGGCACCTCGCTGCTCACGGCCGGCGACGTCGAGCGCGGCCTGGAGGTGGCCGCCGGCGGGCTGGCCCACGAGCGCACCGGCACGCTGGGCGCGTTCACGGCGCAGGCGCTCGCGGCCGGGTTCCTCGCCGTGCAGGGCGACGTGGCCGGCGCCCGTGCGGCGACCGCGGCCGCGGCGGCCGTCGAGCCGCCGCGGCGCCCCGAGACCGCCTACCGGCGCTCGCCGCTCGACCTCGCGCGGGTGCACCTGGCCCTCGAGGACGGCGACCCGGCCGCGGCCGTGGCGCTGCTGGACGGCCTGGCCGACGAGCTGCGGACGAACGAGTTCTGGCCCGCGTTCGCGGAGGCGCGCGCCACGGCCGACCTGCTGCTCGGGCAGGCCGTCGCCGGCGAGGAGGCGCTGGCGTCCGCGCTGCCCCGCGGCCGGCGCGCCCCCACCACGGCGTACTGGCGCGCCCGGCTCGCCGCGTCCCGGGCGGTGCTCGCCCTGGCCGCCGGCCAGCCGGAGCGCGGCCTGGAGCTGCTCGAGCCCGTCCGCGGGCCGCACGCCGCCGCCCGGGTCGCCCGCGGGCGGCTGCTGCTGTCCGTCGGCCGGCGGGACGAGGCGCGGGCGCTGCTCGCGGCGCCGGACCTGCCCGACGAGGGCCCGCGGCTGCGCGCCGCCCGGCGGTTCCTGCTGGCGGCGGCGACGGCGCCGGGCGCGGGGGCCCGCGGCGCGGCGGGGCCGGACGGCGGCGGCGCGGACGCGCCCGCCCGGGCCGACGCGCACCGGGCGGTCGCCTCGCGCGCGCTGCGCGAGGCCTGCGCGGTGGTCGCGGCCGGCGGGTCGCGGACGGGCTGGCTGCTGGTCAGCCCCGCCGAGCGCGCGGCGCTGGCCGGGCTCGGGGCGCCGGACGCCGCCACGGCGGACGTGCTCGCCGGGCTCGCGGGCCTGCCGGCGCCGGTCCCGGACGCCGCCCCGGGCGCGGGGCTCACCGAGCGCGAGCTGGTCGTGCTCCGGGAGCTGGCGGGCGACGCCGGCCTGGCCGAGGTCGCCGCCCGGCTGCACGTCTCGCACAACACTGTGAAGTCCCAGGCCCGGACCGCCTACCGCAAGCTCGGCGTGCGCAGCCGCGCCGACGCCGTCGCCCGGCTCCGGGAGCTCGGGCTGCTCTGACGGCGGTCCTCGGCTTCACCCCGGCTCTCACCTCCCCGGCCCCGGCCGCGCTCCCGATCCCCGATCCGCCGGACCAGGGCGCGCGACCCGCGCCCGCTCCGCCGGCGCAGTCGAGGGATGGGTACGGGGATGAGCTGGGGATCGGGCGCGCGCGGCGCGTCACGGGGGATGCTGGAGCGGCTGACGGCGCTGGCGACGGTGCTGGCGCTGCTGCTGGTCAGCGCGGTGCTGGCGGTCGCCGCGCCGCCGGCGGCGAGCGCAGCCGAGGGCGACCGCGGCACGCTGGCGGTGCGCAAGACGGCGTCGGCGACGACGGCGCGGCCGGGCGACGGCGTGACGTGGACCGTCGAGGTGACCTGCGAGTCGATCGTCGCGATGTGCGCCGACGTCGCGCTCGAGGACGCCGTGCCCGAGCCGTTCGTGCTGGACGCCGACGGCGTGACGGTGCAGGCCGAGCAGACCGGCCAGGCCGTCGTGTCCGTGGCGGGCGGCACCGCCCGGGTGGCGTTCCGCGAGACGGACCCGAGCCACCCCGGCGTCGTCGGCCTCGCGGCCGGGCAGAGCGTGAGCGTGCTGCTCCGCACGACGCTGCCGACGGGGACGCCGCTGTCCTGGGACGGGGCGTCGGTGACCAACACCGCGGCCGTCACCGCCAGCAACGCCGACCCGGCGACCGCCCCGGCGACCGTGGGGATCGTGGTCCCGGTGACCCCGAGCGTCGCGGTGACCAAGCGCGTGGCCCCGGCCGACCAGGTCGCGGGCGACCCCGGCGACGTCACGGTGACCCTGGGCGCGCGGAACACCTCGCCCGTCGCCGCGACGGCGCTGACCGTGTCCGACCCGGCCGCCGGCACGCCGGCCGCGTTCGGGCCCGGCACGCCGCTGCTCCTGCGCGGCCTGGGCGCCTGGACCGCGCCCGAGGGCGCCACGTCGGTCGCGGTCGACCTCACCACCCCGTCCGGCACCGTCACGGTCGGGCCGTTCGCGCCCGGCGCGACGCTGGACGCGGGCGGCGTGGACCTCGCCACGGTCTCGGGCGTCGTGCTGCGGTTCGCCGGCGACGGCGCGGCCGACGGCACCATCGTCGCCGGCGGGGCCGCGGGCTCCGTCGCGCTGGTGCTCGGGCAGGCCGGCACGGCCGACCGCGGCACGACGACCCGGGTCCCGAACACGGCGGGGGCCGCGCTCGCGACGCCGCGGGGCGACGCGACCGGCACCGCCTCGGCGACCTTCCAGATCAACCCGGTCACCGTCGAGGTCGCGGCCGGCAAGACGTTCGACGGCGCCGCGCGCGCGGAGGTGGTCGCCGGGCAGCCGTCCGTCGTCCGGCTGACCGCCCGCAACGCCTCGAACACCGAGCTGTCCGTCCTGCGCGTCGCGGAGCCGTCCGCGGCGGGGGCGGGTCCGCTCGGCGACCCGGCGGCCGGGCTGCTCGGGTTCGACGGGTTCGGCACGGACGGCTCGGGCACGGTGGACGCGGCCGCGTGGCCGGCCGGCGCCACCGGCGCGACCGTGACGTTCCTCGGCACCGGCGTGGGCGGCCCGGTCGCGGTGGCGCCGCCGTCGGGCGGGGTCACCACCTGGCCCGCGCCCCCGGCCGGCGCCGTGGTCACCGGCTTCGTCGTCGAGTACCGCGGGACGCTGGCGCCCGGCTCCGCGGCCACCGTGCCGTTCCGGGTCGCCACCGACGCCGCGTGGTCGCCCGTCCGCGCGTTCACGAACGAGGTGGCGGTCGACGGCGAGGCGGCGGACGGCACGCCCGCGGCGGAGCGCACCGCGTCCGCGCAGTTCACCGTGCTCCCGCGCCAGGTCGTGACGACCGCGAGCAAGGCGCTCACCCAGCAGGCGCAGGGCGCGCCGCTGCCGGGCGCACCGGGGCAGGAGCTCGTCGCCACGCTGACCGGCCGGGTCTCCGCCGACACCACCGTCCCGGTGGGGTCGCTGGTGATCGAGGACGCCGCCGGCGGGGACGCCGGGTCGACGCTCTGGGACGCGGCCGCGCTCGACCGGGTCGGCTCCGTCCAGGTGCCGGCCGGCTCGCGGGCCGAGGTGCTGGTCCGGACGGGCGGCTCCTGGGTCTCGCTGGCGGGCCCGACCGCCGACGCCACCGCGCTGCTCGACCTCGACGTCCCGGCGGGTGCGGACGGCGTCCGCGTCGTCTACACGCCGACGGGTGCCTCGCTCCCGCTCGACGGCACGTTCACGCCGCGGGTCGCGCTGGTGCTCGCGCTCGACCAGGCGGTGACCCCCGGGACCGCGCTGCGGAACGCGGTGGCGGTCGAGGCGGCCGGCACCGGCGTCGGGTCCGGGCTGACCGGGCCCTCCGACGCGGGCGACACGGTGACGTTCGGCCCGGGTGACGCCCCGGTCGACATCCGCCGGGTCGACGCGAGCAAGGCCTGGCGGGACGCGTCCGCCCTGATCGGCGCGGACAACGCCGAGCCGGGCGCGGACCGGCCGGCCAACCGGCTGACCATGCGGGTGCAGAACGTGTCCGGCGTGCCGGTCGGCTCGCTGCGGCTGGTGGACCCGGACCCGGCGACCGACGACGGCAGCACGTTCGAGCACGTCGACCTCACCCGGCTCGCGGTGACGGCCCCGGCCGGGACCGGGACGCTGCGGGTCGTGCTGCGCGGCGCCGACGGCGGCGTGCTGCACGACCTCGGCTCGGCGGCGGCCGTCGCGGCGCTGTCGGCGGCGGACCTCGCGGACGTGGTGTCCGTCGAGGCGCGGGCCGACGGCACCCTCCCGGACGGCGCCGCCCTGGTCGTCGTCGCGGACACCGTGCTGCGGGCGCAGACCCGCTCGGGCGTGCCGATCACCGGCACCGCCGAGGCGGCCCCGTCGACCACGCTCACCAACACGCTGGTCGGGGACCTCGGCCCGGGCGCCCCGGCCGACGTCGCGCAGGCGGCCACCGTGCTGTACCCGGAGGCGCTGCAGCCGCTCGACGGCGCGCTCGCGAAGTCGGTGTCCCCGGACACCGGGACGCGGTACGCGGCGACCGACCGCACGGTGCGGCTGTCGCTCAGCGCGCGCCGGGTCAGCGACGAGGCCGTGAGCCGCCCGGCGACCTATGTCCTGGAGGACACGTCGCCGGCGTTCTGGGACGCGTTCGACCTGGTCGGCCTGGAGGCGCTCGCGGGGGTGACCGCGGCCGACGGCGCCGGGTACACCGCCGCCGTGCAGTACCGCGTCGACGGCGCCTGGACCGCACCGGTCACCAGCGCGCTGCCCGCGGGCGTCAGCACCATGATGCCCCCGCTGCCCGACGGCGCCGCGGCGCTGCCGGACGGCGCGTCGGCGGCGGACGTCACCGGGGTCCGGGTGACCTTCCAGGCGCCCGCCGGGTCGTGGTTCGCGAACCGCCGGGTCGGCGGGTTCGAGGGGCCCACCGCGGTGTTCGCGCTGAGCCCGCGGTCGACCCTGCGGACCACCGGCGCCGAGGTGCCGGCCGGCACGCTGACCAACGAGGTCACCGGGACCGTGCAGGCGGAGCGCCAGCCGGCGCCCGTCGTGCTGGACCCGGCCGTGGCGACCTACACGGTGACCGACGGCGTCGTGGACGCCGCCGTCACCAAGACGCCCGCCACCACCACGACCGGCCCCGGCTCCCGGCTGCCGTTCCGGCTGACGGCGACCAACACCGGCACGGCGCCGATCGTGGACCCGGTGCTGGCCGACGTGCTGCCGGCGGACGCCGCCGGGCCGCAGCTGGTCTACGACCCCGACGCGTACGGCGCGGCGGCGGTCGCGGTGGCGCCCGGGGACGCGCCGATCGCGGCGGCCGAGCCGACCGTCGTGGTCGACGGCGACGCGATCCGGGTGACGTTCCCGCCCGGCACCCGGCTCATGCCCGGCGAGCAGGTGGCCGTCACGGTGCCGCTCGCCGTCCGCGCCGGGACCCCGGCCGGGTCGGTGCTGACCAACCGGTTCGTGCTGACCTCGGCGGACGGGCTCAGCCGGGGGGCGACCGCGCGCGTCGACGTCGTGGCGCTGCCCAACTACCTCCGGGTCAAGGACGTGGCCGAGGACCTGGCGCCCGGTGCCGCCCCGACCGGCGTGGTGAACACGTCGGCGGGCGGCCAGGCGTGCGTGTCGGCGGACGGGTTCTACCGCACGCCCTGCCTGGTGCGCACCCAGCCGGGCGGCACCGAGACCTGGCGGCTCCGGGTGACCAACACCGGCAACCTGCCGACGGCGAGCGCGACCCTGGTGGACGTGCTGCCGTTCGCGGGCGACACCGGCACCTCGCGGTCCCAGAGCACGAGCGCGCGGGGGAGCGTGTGGGCGACCGAGTACCTGGGCGACCTGCGGCTCACCGGCCTGCCGGACGGCGCCACGTCCACCGTGTCGTACCTGCTCGACGGCGCCACGTGCACCTACACGGGCGACCCGCGCTCGGCGGACCCGTTCGGCGCGGGCTGCGCCGCCGACGTCTGGACCCCGGCGGACCAGGTCGACGACCTGTCCCGGGTGCGCGGCCTGCGCGTCGACCTGGACCTGGCGGCGGCGAACCTCCAGCCCGGCGAGACCGTGACGGCGACGTTCCGCACCCGGTCCGCGACGGCCTACGACACCGCCGCGGCGGACGTGGACGCGCCGGCCTGGAACACGATGGTGGTCACCACCGCCAGCGTCACGCCGTCCGGGGTGGAGCACGAGACGCTCGAACCGAACCGGGCCGGCGTCGCCGTGTACCGGACGTACGCCCTCGGCGACCGGGTGTGGCTGGACGAGGACCACGACGGCCGCCAGGGCGCCGGCGAGCCCGGCGTCGCCGGGGTGACCGTCCGGCTGTACGCCGCCGGCTCGGACCAGCCGGTCGCGACCACCACCACGGACGCGGACGGCCGGTACCTGTTCGACCTGCTGCCGGCGGGCTCCTACCGGGTGCGGTTCGTCCTCGACGGCGCGCTCGCGGGCCGGTACGGGTTCACCGCGCCGCGGCAGGGCGACGCTGCCGAGGACTCCGACGCGGACGCGACGGGCTGGACCCGGGACGTCGTGCTCGGGGCCGGCGAGCCGCGGGTGCGCCCGGCGGTCCCCGGCGACGGGGTCGCGGCGGACTACCTGGACCCGACCGTCGACGCGGGGCTCGTGCGGGTGCTCGGGCCGGCGCTGCCGGGGGCCCCGGGCGACCCGGGCGACCCGGCCGGCCCGGGCGCGGGCGGCGGCCCGGCGGGGGCGGTGGCCGGCGCGGTGGTCACCGCCGGCGGCGGCGCGCTCGCGGTGACGGGCACGGGCGTCGGCCTGCTCGCCGCGGCGGCGGCCGTGCTGCTCGGGCTCGGGGGCCTGGCGCTGAGCGCCCGGCTGGCGCGCCGGCGCGGCTGACCCGCGGCGCCGCCGCGCTCTCCCGGGTGCCCGACCCGGGGGAGCGCGGCGGCCCGACGTGCGGGGGCGACGGGAAGGCGCTTCACTCGGGCCGCATGAGACGCACCGCAGGACTGCTGCTGACCGCGGCGCTGCTGGCGGGGTGCTCGGGCGGGTTCCCCGCCGACCCCGACGGCACGCTGGAGCGGGTGACGGGGGACGCGCTCCGGGTCGGGATCACGGCCAACCCGCCGTGGACCGAGCTCGAGGACGGCGCCCCGCCGTCCGGGCTCGAGGCGGAGATCGTCGCCGAGTTCGCCGAGGCCCTCGACGCCGAGGTCGCCTGGACCACCGGCAGCGAGGAGGCGCTCATCGGCGACCTGGAGGCCGGCGAGCTCGACCTGGTGGTCGGCGGGTTCACCGGCAGGTCGCCCTGGTCGGCGCAGGCGGCCCTGACCACGCCGTACACGACCGTGCCCGACGAGCACGGCGAGCCCGAGCCGCACGTGATGGCGGCGCCGCTCGGCGAGAACGCGTTCCTCGTCCGGCTGGAGACGTTCCTGCTGGAGCAGCACCGGGACGTGCTGCCGTGAGCGGCCGCGGGACGGCCGCCGGGGGTGGCGTCACCTTCGGGCACACCGAGCTGCCGGAGGAGCAGTCGGCGGCGCTGCGCCGGGCGATCCGGCTCGCGTGGGGCACGATCGCGTTCCTGCTGGTCGGCGTCACGCTGGTCTACCTGGTGATGGGCAGCTCGCAGGCGATGAAGGCGGCCTGGGCGGAGGACCTGCTGTCCTTCATCCCGCCGATCTCGTTCCTGGTGGCGGTGCGGTTCGCGCGCCGCCGGCCGACCACGGCGCACCCGTACGGGTACCACCGGTCGGTCGGGGTCGGGCACCTGGTCGCGGCGGCGGCGCTGCTGGCGATGGGCACGTTCCTGGTGCTCGACTCCGGCAGCGGGCTCCTCGCCGCCGAGCACCCGCCGGTGGGCGTGATGCACCTCGGCGACCACGTGTTCTGGGCCGGCTGGCCGATGATCGGCGCGATGGTGCTCACCGGCATCCCGCCGGTGCTGCTCGGCCGGGCGAAGATGCCGCTGGCCCGCACGCTGCACGACCGCGTGCTCTACGCGGACGCCGACATGAACAAGGCCGACTGGATGACGGCGCTGGGGTCGGTCGTCGGGATCCTCGGCATCGGCGCGGGCCTGTGGTGGGCCGACTCCGCGGCGGCGCTGTTCATCTCGGTCAGCATCCTGCGGGACGGGATCGGCAACCTGCGGGTCGCCGCCGGTGCGCTGATGGACGCGCGGGCGACGACGGTCGACGGCGACGAGCCGCACCCGCTCACCGAGCAGGTCGACGCCCGGCTCCGGGCGCTGCCGTGGGTGCAGGACGCGCGGTCGCGGGTCCGGGACCAGGGCCACGTGTTCCACGTCGAGGCGTTCGTCGTCCCCCGGGACGGCCGGGCGCCCGGCCTGCGCGAGCTGGCGGAGGCCCGGGAGGCGGCGACGGCGCTGGACTGGAAGGTGCAGGACCTCGTGGTGGTGCCGGTCGACGAGCTGCCGGAGGAGATGCTGCCGGGCGTCGCCGCCGCGGAGGGCGAGGACGAGCGCCGAGCGGGGGCCGGCTCGCGCTGACGCGGGCGCCCGTGCCCGCCCCGCCGTCGAGTGAACATGAAACGCGTCGAGTGCCTACCCGGCGGATAGGCACTCGACGCGTTTGCTAGGCACTCGGCGCGCGGCGCGCGCGCCGGTCAGGCGGAGGTGCGCTGCGCGGGCGACGCCGCGGCAGCCGGCGTCGGGGCGCCCGGGGTGCCGCGCTGCGGGCGGACGAAGAACGCCACCAGCACCGCGCCGACCAGCGCGATCGCCGCCGGCAGCAGCAGCGACTGCGCCATGGCGTCGGAGAACCCGCCGGTCAGGAACTCGGGCAGCGAGCCCGCCGCCTCGGCGGCGCCGGTCGAGTCCGCCGCGCCGGCGCCGAGCTCGGCCACCAGGCGCGCCTGGATGAGCGCGGCGATCGCGGCCGAGCCGAGCACCGAGCCGATCTGCCGGGTCGTGTTGAACACGCCCGAGCCGGCGCCGGCCTGCGCGCGGGGCAGGTTGCGCGTCGCGGTCGACGAGATCGGCGACCACAGGCAGGCGTTCGCGACGCCGAGCACCGCGCTGGGCAGCAGCAGCCGCGCCCACTGGTCGGGGTCCGGGCTCAGCCAGAGGAAGAACCACACCAGCGCGCCGGCCTGGAGCAGCATGCCGACCAGGGCGATGTTCCGCGGGTTCGCGGTGTCGACCTTGCGGCCGATCACCGGCGACAGCACCAGGGTCATCACGGCCATCGGCGCGAGCATCAGCGCGGACCGGGTGGGGGAGAAGCCGAGGACGAGCTGGTAGTAGAAGACCAGCGGCAGCGACATCGAGGTCACCGTGAAGCCGAGCGCGCTGATCGCGCCGTTGGCCAGCGCGAAGTTCCGGTCGCGGAACAGGCCGAGCGGCAGCAGCGGCTCGTCCTTCGTCCGCGCCTGGTGCCACACGAACAGCGCGAGGACGACCACGCCGGCCCCGACGACGCCCCACACCGGCAGCCAGCCGCCGATCAGGCCCCAGTCGTAGGACTGGCCCTCCTGGATGCCGAACACCAGCAGGAACATGCCGAGCGCGCTGAGCACGACGCCGAGCACGTCGAACCGGTGGGCGTGCGTCTCGAGCCGCGGCACGAGGCGCCAGGCCAGGACGAACGCGACGACGCCGACCGGCACGTTGACGATGAAGATCCACTCCCAGCCCAGCCCGTCGACGAGCACGCCACCGAGGATCGGGCCGACCAGGGTCGCGACGCCGGCGACGGCGCCCCACAGGCTCATCGCCTTGCCGCGGGAGTCCGGCGGGAACATCCGGGTGATCACGGCCATGGTCTGCGGCGTCATCAGCGCGGCGCCGAGGCCCTGCACGGCGCGCGCGGCGATCAGCACGGCGATCGACCCGGCCAGGCCGCAGGCGAGCGACGCGAGCGTGAAGACCACCAGGCCGGTCAGGTAGACGGGCTTGGGGCCGAAGCGGTCGCCGAGCCGGCCGGTGACGAGCAGCGGGGCGGCGTAGGTGAGCAGGTAGGCGCTGGTCACCCAGATGACCGCGTCGATGTCGGTGCCGAGCCCGGCCATGATGGCGGGGTTGGCGACCGACACGATCGTGGTGTCGACCAGGATCATGAAGAAGCCCACGACCAGCGCCCAGAGGGCGGGCCAGGGACGGGCGGTCTCGGACATGCGGGTTCCTCGCAGGGAAGCGTGCTCGCGCGGAGCGGGTGGAAGGGCGCGCGGCGGTCGCCGCGCCGGGTCACCAGGCGATGTCGCCGGACTCGATGCCCTCGATGAAGGTGGCGATCCAGGTCGACTCGGTCTCGTAGACCGCGATCTGGTAGGTCAGGTCGATCCAGTAGCGGGCCGGCAGGCCCTTGGCCCTGACGCGGTCGACGCCCGCGCGCAGGTCGTCGAGCTCCGCGGCGAGCCGGGCGCGCCGGTCGCGGAGCAGGGTCAGGACGGTCTCCCGCGGCAGGTTGTGCGCCTCCGCCAGCGCGAGCGGCAGGCGGGGGTACTCGTTCACCGGGGCGGCGATCATCGCGGCGAGCTGGTCGGCGAGCGCGTCGCGGCCCGCCGGGGTGATCGCGTAGGTGGTGCGCTCCGGGCGGTTGCCGGCGCGCTCGGTGCCGACCGCCCGCACGAGCCCGTCCCGGTGCAGCCGGTCCACCGAGTGGTAGAGCGAGCCGGGGCGGACCTTGACGATGCGGTCGGTGGCGCGGTGCAGGAGCACCTGGTGCATCTCGTAGGGGTGCAGGGGCCCCTCGACCAGCAGCCCGAGGACTGCGACCGCGAGGGGGGTGAGCGTGCCGGCCACGTGATGCTCCTTCTTGAATACTCCACGTGGACTATAGGACATCTGTCCCATGCAGGGAAGTGGCGGCGACGTGACCCGGACCACCGCGGCGCGACGGGTCAGGGGCGGGCGAGCAGCTCCGTGACGAGCGCCGGGAGCGCCCGCTCGATCGGCTCCCGGACGACGCGGTCGGCGATCCGGTCGTACGGCGTCGGCTCGGCGTTGACGATGATCACCTCGGCGCCGGAGTCGGCGGCGAGCGCGGCGAGGCTCGCCACCGGCTGCACGGTCAGCGTCGTCCCCACCGCGAGCAGCACGTCGCCGTCGGTGGCCGCGGCGATCGCGCGCTCGAGGGCCCGGTCCGGCAGCCGCTCGCCGAAGTAGACGACGTCCGGCTTGAGGACGCCGCCGCAGACCGCGCACGGCGGGTCGGGCTCGGCGTCCAGGCGCGCGAGCACGGCGGCGGTCGGCTGCCGGTCGCCGCAGGCGAGGCAGGACGTGGTGCGCAGGGTGCCGTGCAGCTCGACGACGTCGGCGGGGTCGGAGCCCGCGGCCTGGTGCAGCCCGTCGAAGTTCTGGGTCAGCAGCGCCTGCAGCCGGCCGGCCGCCGCCAGGTCGACGAGGGCGCGGTGCCCCGCCGCCGGCCGCGCGGTCCACGCCGGGTGCGTGCGCCACATCTGCCAGCCGCGCCGCCGGACGTCGGGGTCGGCCACCAGCCGGTCGATCTCCAGCAGCTCGGCCTGCTCCGGGTGCCGGGTCCAGGTGCCGTCGGGGCCGCGGAAGTCCGGGATGCCCGCGCCGGTCGAGACGCCGGCGCCGGTGAGCACCGTGACCCGCAGGCCCGGGGCGGGCATGTGCACGCCTCAGCGCCCCTTGCGGCCGCGGGAC
>NZ_DASQCJ010000031.1:0-30901 GCF_035634735.1 Cellulomonas sp. | reverse complement strand
TGTGCATCGCGGTGACCGGCGTGGTCTACCACACGGTCCTCGCCGACGCGGGGGTCGACCTGACCCCGTCCGGCGACCTGGCGAACTTCCTGCTGCACACCGTGACGCCGATCGGCACCTGGGTGGTGTGGCTGCTCGTCGGGCCGCGGCCGCGGTTCGGCGGCGCGACGGTCGCATGGTCCGTGGCGTACCCGCTGGCCTGGATCGGGTACACGTTCGCGCGGGGGGCGGCGACGGGGTGGTACCCGTACCCGTTCCTCGACGCCGGTGCCCTCGGCCTGGCCACGGCCGCCCGGAACACCGCGGTCGTGGCGGTGGGGTTCCTGGTGCTGGCGGTGCTGGTGCGGCTGGTGGAGCGCGTGCTCCCGGCCAGCCCGCGCGCGCCCGCCCCGGACGTCGAGCCCGGCTGAGGCGCACGGGTCCGCGCTCCGCCGTGTGACCAGGACGGGGTACCGCGGGGGTGTCGCGCTGGGTACGGTCGCGGGCACCGATCCCTCGAGGAGGTCGTCGATGACCCCCGACCCCGCGGTCGCCTCGTCCGCCGACGCGGCCCCGGCCGACCGGCGCGCCGCGTCCCTGCGCTCCCCCGGCGCCCTCACGGCGCTGGGCGCGGCGCTCGGCGCCCTCCTGTTCGCGCTGGTGTCGTTCCACGCCGCCGTCGCCTTCCTCGGCGACGGGACCGGCCGCGACGTCGCGGTGGTCGTCGTCATGCTGCTCGCGGCGGGGGCGACCGCCCTCGCCGCGGCGCGGCCACCGCTCGGGCTCGCGATCGGCGCGGTGCAGATCGTCCTGATCGTGGTCGGGGCGTGGCTCCGCGCGCGCGGAGCCACCGCCGTGGTCCTGCCGGCGCCGTTCGACGTGGGCGTCCTGCTGACGCACGGATCCTGGAGCCCGGTGGTCCCGGCGGTGACCGCGGCGGTCCTGGCCGCGGCGATCGTCTCGCTCCGCGCCTCGCGCCGGCCCGCCCCCGGCTGAGGCGCGCCGAGGTCGCCGGTTCCGCCCGACACGCCGGTGCGACACGCCGGGGTCGGGCGCGGAACCGGCGACCTCGGCGCCGAGCGCCCCGCGCGCGCGCTACAGCTCGATCGCCGGCCAGTCCGCGAGGTCGGCGCGCATCGCCCGGTCGTGCGTCGCCACCACCACGGCCGCGGACGTCAGCCGCAGCGCCTCCGTGAGCTCGTCGACCAGCGCGATCGACAGGTGGTTCGTCGGCTCGTCGAGCAGCAACACGTGCGGGGCGGCCACGAGCGCCGCCGCGAGCTCGAACCGCCGCCGCTGCCCCACGGACAGCTCGCCGAGCGGCCGGTCCAGGTCCTCCTCCTCCAGCAGCCCCAGGGCCGCCACCGGCAGCACGTGCGCGGGGTCGAGGGCCCCGGACCGCAGCAGGTCCAGCGCCCGCCGCGCGGCCGCCTCGAACCCCGTGGTCGCGAGCCGCGCCGGGCTGTCGTCGTCCTGCACCAGCACGCCCAGCCGGACCCCCGGCGCGACCGCGCGGTGCCCCCGGTCGAGCGGCGTCCGCCCGGCCAGGGCGCCCAGCAGCGTGGACTTCCCCGCGCCGTTCGCGCCGGTGACCAGCAGCCGCCCGGCCGGCGGCAGGTCGACCCGCACGCCCGGCAGGTCGAGGCGGCCCTCGACCCGGGGCGCGCGCAGCTCCAGCAGCGGCCCGCCCGCGTAGCCGCCCGGGATGCTGGGCAGGTCCGGGAACGCGAGCGCCGGCGGCGGCACCGGCACCTCGACGGCCTCGGCCTCCAGCTTCTGCACCAGGCGGTCGGCCGCCTTCACGTGGATGCGCGCGCGGGTGCCGCGGCGGTGCTTCTGCGAGCCCTTGGGCGGGCGCCACTCGTCGGACAGGCCCTCGTACGACTCGTCGAGCCGCTGCGCGAGCTTCGCGGCGCGCTTGCGCTCCTGGGCGTACCGGGCCCGCCAGCGGCGCAGCGCCTGGTCCTTGGCGAACCGGTAGGTGGCGTACCGGGTCGCCCCGTACAGCACCGGGCGGCCGTCCATCGACGGGTCCAGGTCGAGGATCGCGGTCATCACGTCGTCCAGCAGCCGGCGGTCGTGCGTCACGATGACGACCACGCCCGGCCACTGCTGCAGCTGCGCCGTCAGGTACTCGATCCCGCCGACGTCGAGGTGGTTCGTGGGCTCGTCCAGCAGCAGGACGTCGGCGCGCTCGGCGACGTGGCACGCCAGCCGCGCGCGGTAGGCCTCCCCCACGCTCAGCGTGTCGAGGCGGCGGTCCGGGTCGCGGGGCGCGCCGAACCGGGTCAACGCCTCGTCCACCCGGCGGTCGACGTCCCAGGCCGCGAGCCGGTCGACCGCGGCGATCGCGTCGCTCAGCGCCCCCAGGTCGCCGCCCTCGTGGTCGAACCCGGCGACGACCTCGTCCAGCCGGTCCGCCGCGGCGCGCACGTGCGCCGCGGTCCGGCGCACCAGGTCGCCGACCGTCGACCCCGGCGGCACGTCGAGCTCCTGCTGCACGACCGACACCGACCCGGACCGCCGGACCTCGCCGGCGGTGGGCGCGAGGTCGCCGGCGAGCAGCCGGAGCAGCGTCGTCTTGCCGGCGCCGTTCTCGCCGACGACCCCGACCCGGTCGCCCGCGGACGCGGACAGGCCGACGCCGTCGAGGACGGGCCGCCCCGGGTACCCGAAGGTCAGGCCGTCCGCGACCAGGTGGACGTCAGGCACGCGGCTCCCGGCCGAGCACGGCGACGACGGCGGGCACCAGCGCGCGGAACGCCTGCCCGCGGTGCGAGATGCGGTTCTTCTCCTCCGGCGCGAGCTCCGCGCAGGTCAGGTCGCCGCCCGCGGGGACCAGGATCGGGTCGTACCCGAACCCGTGCTCGCCGCGCGGCGCCGTGGCGAGGGTGCCGACCAGGTGGCCGAGCTCGACGTGCTCCTCGCCGTCCGGGGTGACCAGCGCCGCCGCGCAGGTGAACCGGGCCGCGCGGTGCTCCGGGGCGATGTCCGACAGCTGCGCGAGCAGCAGGTCGAGGTTGGCCCGGTCGTCGCCGTGCCGGCCGGACCACCGGGCGGAGAAGATGCCGGGGGCGCCGCCGAGCACGTCGACGGACAGGCCGGAGTCGTCCGCGACCGCGGGCAGGCCGGTGTGCGCCGCGAGCGCGCGGGCCTTGATCAGCGCGTTCTCCGCGAAGGTCACGCCGTCCTCGACCGGCTCGGGCGCGCCGACGTCGCGCGCGCCGACCACCGAGGCCGGGTCCAGCCCGGGCAGGGCGGGCACGAGGATCGCGCGGAGCTCGCCGAGCTTGTGCGCGTTGTGCGTGGCGAGGACCAGGCGGGCCGGGCCCGTCACGCGGTCACCGCCGCGGCGCCCGCGCCCCCGCGCACGGTCACGGTCTCGCCGGCCGGCAGCGCCAGCACCTCGCGCTGCACGCGCGCGAGCTCGGACGTGCCGACCAGGGCCAGGTCGAGCAGCGAGTCGAGCTCGGCGCGGTCGAACGGCGCGTGCTCGGCGGTGCCCTGCACCTCGACGAAGCTGCCCGAGCCGGTGACGACCACGTTCATGTCGGTGTCCGCGCGCACGTCCTCCTCGTACGGGAGGTCGAGCACGGGCCGGCCGCCGACGACGCCGACGCTCACGGCCGACACCGAGTCGCGCAGCACGACCTTGCGGGCGTCGACGGAGCCCTGGGCGATGCCCCACGCGACGGCGTCCGCGAGCGCCACGTACGCGCCGGTCACCGACGCGGTGCGGGTGCCGCCGTCGGCCTGCAGCACGTCGCAGTCGAGCACGATCGTGTTCTCGCCCAGCGCGGCGACGTCGATGATCGCGCGCAGCGACCGGCCGATCAGCCGGGAGATCTCGTGCGTGCGGCCGCCGACCTTGCCGCGCACCGACTCGCGGTCGGAGCGGGAGGAGGTGGCGCGCGGCAGCATCGCGTACTCGGCGGTGACCCAGCCCTCGCCCGAGCCCTTGCGCCAGCGCGGAACGCCCGCGGTGAACGACGCCACGCACAGCACCTTGGTGCCGCCGAACTCGACGAGCACGCTGCCCTCGCCCGCGTCCAGGTAGCGGCGGGTGATCGCGATCGGGCGGAGCTCGTCGACGGCGCGGCCGTCGGCGCGGGGGGCGCTCGGGCGGCCGGTCGCGGGCGCGGCGGAGGTGGTGACGGTGGGGTCGGAGGTCATCCCCCGAGCCTAACGACCCGCGCCGGACCTCAGAGCGCGACGACCGTCCCCGGCCGGGCCAGGTCCAGCGGCCCGTCGTACGCCGCGGCCGCCTCCGCGAGGCTCTCCGCCGGGTCGTTCCACGCCACCAGGTGCGTGAGCAGCAGCCGGCGGGCGCCGTTGCGCTGCGCCGCCAGCCCCGCCCGCCGCCCGGTCAGGTGCACCCCGCGCGGGGCGCCCGGCGTCGACTCCAGGTAGGCCGCCTCGGCCAGCAGCAGGTCGGCGTCCGCGGCGAGCGCGTCCAGCCCCGGGCAGTCGTCGGTGTCGCCGGTGTACGCCAGCGTCACCGTGCGCGCCGGGTCGGCCTCCGACGGGCCGGTGACCCGGAAGCCGAAGGCGGGCACCGGGTGCTCGACGGGCACGGGCTCGATGGTCAGGGGCCCGACCTGCACCGGCTCCCCGGCGCGCCAGGTGCCGAGCGCGAGGTGGTCGGCGGTGCTGGTCGCCGGGTCGTGGCCGGACAGCTGCGCCAGCCGCTCGCGGACGCCCTCGGGGCCGTGCAGCGGCAGCGGCGTCGGGCGGGCGCCGCGCGGGTCGTACCGCAGCATGACGCCCAGCACCACGACGTCGGCGACGTGGTCGGCGTGCAGGTGGCTGATCGCGACCGCGTCCAGGTCGGCCGGGGCCAGGTGCCGCTGCAGCGGGCCGAGCGCGCCGTTGCCCAGGTCGAGCAGCACGTTCCAGGTCCGGGTGCCGCCCGCGCCGTCCGGGCCCTCGGCCTGCACCAGGTAGCACGACGCCGCCGAGTCCGGGCCGGGGAACGAGCCGGCGCTGCCGACGACCACGAGCCTCATCCGCGGGTGCCCCTTCCGCTGCGTGTCGGCGCACCGACGTCCGACGGCGGCCCAGGGAGCCATGATGCCGTGCGGGGCGGCGCGGCGGGCGGCCGTCGGTCCCGGCGGGGACGTGTCGCTCGTCACGGGGGCCCGGCGGCGGGCGGCCCCGGCGGCGCCGGGCGGGCCCGCGTCAGCGCAGCGCGCCGCGCGCCTCCACGTGCCGCACCTCGGGCCCGAGGAACCGGCGGGCCAGCGTGGCGAACGAGTCCGGGTCGCCCGTCGCGAGGAACCGGTGCTCCGGCGGGCCGGCGGCCGGGTCCCGCTCCAGGTCGTGCGCCACCAGCAGGCGGTACACGTCCTTGGCGGTCTCCTCCGCCGAGGACACCAGCGTGACGTCCTCGCCCATCACGTAGGAGATGACGCCGGTGAGCAGCGGGTAGTGCGTGCAGCCGAGCACCAGGGTGTCGACGCCGGCCTCCTTGACCGGGCGCAGGTACTCCTCGGCGACGCGCAGCAGCTCGGGGCCCGAGGTCACGCCCGCCTCGACGAACTCCACGAATCGCGGGCACGCCTGGGTGGTGAGCTGCACGCCCGGCGCGACGGCGAACGCGTCGTCGTACGACTTGGACTTCACGGTCGACTCGGTCGCGATCACGCCGATCTTCCCGGTCCGGGTGGCGGCGACCGCCCGGCGCGCGGCCGGGAGGATCACCTCGACGACCGGCAGGCCGCGGCGCAGCGTGTACCGCTCGCGGGCGTCGCGCAGCACGGCCGAGGACGCGGTGTTGCACGCGATGACCAGCATCTTCACGCCGGCGTCGACCAGGTCGTCCATCACCTCGAGCGCGTGCGCGCGGACCGCGGCGAGCGGCTTGGTGCCGTACGGGGTGTTGAGCGTGTCGCCGATGTAGAGCACCGACTCGTGCGGGAGCTGGTCGATGACCGCCCGCGCGTTGGTGAGCCCACCCACCCCCGAGTCGAAGATCCCGATGGGTGCGTCGTTCACGGCACCGATCCTAGTCCCGCCCGCCGGGCGCGTCCGGCAGGTCGGCGAGCAGGCACGCCATCAGCGTCTCCTGCCACCAGCCGAGCGCGAGGAACACCGAGCCGAGGTACTGCCGGGCCTGCCCGGCGGCGTCCGACGGTCGGCCGCGCACCACCTCGTGCTCCAGCCGCTCGCTCGCGTCCTCGTCGGTGACGCCCAGCCGCTCGCCCAGCACCAGGCGGACGTCGGTCAGCGTGGCCGCGAGCGCCGGGGCGCGGTCCGTCGTGACGCGGACGACGGCGACCGCCTCGTGCCGGCCGCGCGACCGGCGGCGGCGCCGGTGGGGGTCGTCCTCGCCGGCGGCGGTCCCGGCGGCGGTTCCGGCGCCGGGCTCCGCGTCGCCGTCGTGCCCCAGCGCCTCGACCGTGAGGGCGTCGAACAGCGCCGCGAGCCGGTCGATCTTCTGCTGCCGCAGGTCGTCCTCGGTCAGGCGGCGGAACTCCGCGGTCACCTCGGCGTCGTCCCGCGAGGCGTCGGGCAGCAGCCGGTGCACGGCCGGGTCGTCCGGCGCGGGCAGCGGGTCGAGCCGCAGCCGCATCGCGAGCGCCGCGGGGTCGTGCGCCGCGTCGCCGGCCCCCGCCGACGGCCGCGCGCTGCCGGTCTCCCGCGCGCGGTCCTCGAACCGCCCGCCGCCCAGCAGCTCCGCCACGTCGGCGACCACGGTCGCGAGCACCTCGCGCTCGCCCGGGTCGACCTCCGCGACGAGCTCGTCGCCCTCCCGCCGGAACGCCCGCACCTAGGCGTCGCTCCGCTGCAGGGTGGCCCACAGGCCGAAGGAGTGCATGGCCTGCACGTCCACCTCCATCTGCTCGCGGTTGCCCGTCGACACCGCGGAGCGGCCCTCCTCGTGCACCTCGAGCATCAGCTTCTCCGCCTTCTCCTGGGGGTAGCCGAAGTACGACCGGAAGACGTAGGTCACGTACGACATGAGGTTCACGGGGTCGTTCCAGACGATCGTGACCCAGGCGTCGGCGAGCTGCCCGTCGGTGCGGACGGTCTCCTCGGGTGCGATCTCCACGGACACCCGACCACTGTAGGTGCCGTGGCGGGGCGCACCCGGCGGCGCGCATCCGCAGGTCGGCGCCTACCGTGTGCACATGAGCGCACCGACCTCGTCGAGCACCGCCCTGCTGACCGACCGCTACGAGCTCACCATGCTCCAGGCCGCCCTCGCGGACGGCACCGCCGGCCGCCGGTGCGTGTTCGAGGTGTTCACGCGGCGCCTCCCGCACGGCCGCCGCTACGGCGTGCTGGCGGGCACCGGGCGCGTGCTGGAGGCGCTGGCGGACTTCCGGTTCGGCGCCGCGGAGCTGGACTGGCTGTCCCGCGAGGGGGTCGTCGACGACGCCACGCTGGAGTACCTGTCGACCTACCGGTTCACCGGCTCGGTCCGCGGCTACGCCGAGGGCGAGATGTTCTTCCCGCGCTCCCCCGTGCTGACCGTCGAGGGCACGTTCGCCGAGGCCGTGCTGCTCGAGACCGTCGTGCTGTCGGTGCTGAACTACGACTCGGCGATCGCGTCCGCGGCGTCCCGGATGACCAGCGCCGCGATCGGCCGGCCGGTGCTCGAGATGGGCGCCCGCCGCGCGCACGAGCAGGCCGCGGTCGCCGCCGCGCGGGCCGCCGCGGTCGCCGGGTTCGCGGGCACGTCGAACCTGGAGGCCGGGCGCCGCTACGGCCTGCCGACGATCGGCACCGCCGCGCACGCCTTCACGCTGCTGCACGACGACGAGGAGGCCGCGTTCGCCGCGCAGGTCGCCTCGGCGGGCCCGGGCACGACGCTGCTGGTCGACACCTACGACGTGCGGCGCGGGGTCGAGCGGGCCGTCGCCGCGGCGGGCACGGGGCTCGGCGCGGTGCGGCTCGACTCCGGCGACCTCGGGGTGCTCGCGCAGGAGGTCCGGGCGCAGCTCGACGGCCTCGGCGCGCGGGACACGAAGATCGTCGTCACCTCCGACCTGGACGAGTACGCGATCGCGGCGCTGGCGGTCGCGCCCGTCGACTCCTACGGCGTCGGCACCTCCCTGGTGACCGGGTCCGGCGCACCGACCTGCGGCATGGTCTACAAGCTCGTGGCCCGCGAGGGGTCCGAGGGCCGGCTCGCGCCGGTGGCGAAGGCGTCGAAGGCCAAGGAGTCGGTCGGCGGCCGGAAGTCGGCGGCCCGGCGGCTCGACGGCGACGGCCGGGCGGTCGAGGAGGTCGTGGTGGACGGCCCCGACGAGGCGGTGGCGTCGTGGGCGCCGTCGGAGGACGACCTGCGCGCCCTCGTGGTGCCGCTCGTGACCGACGGCGAGGTGTGCCCCGGCTGGACCGGTCCCGAGGGCGTGGCGGCCGCGGCGGCCCGGCACGCGGCGTCCCGGGACGAGCTCCCGCGCGGCGCCCGGCGCCTGTCGGCCGACGAGGCGGCGATCCCGACGGTCACGCTCACGCTCTGACCGCCCCCGGACACACGACGACGCCCGCGCTCCAGGGGGGTGCGCGGGCGTCGTCGTGCGTGGTGCGCTGTCGCTACACGCGGGCCTTGCCCCGGCGCAGCAGCCCGAGGATCAGGCTCACGACGAGCACGGCGATACCGATCCAGATGAGGACCTTGGCGGCCTCGACCGCCACGCCGATGATGAGCAGCACAGCACCGATGATGATGAGGATCAGCCACGTGGGCATCTGACGGCTCCCTTTCGTCCTACGGCATCGCGCCACCGGGGGTTCTCCCGGTGAACGCGCTGTTCAACGGGGATGACGATGGCACCGATCCTGAGGTTCGGCACGTCGAACGGCCGGGTTGCGGAACGGGCGCGGGGTGGTACACGCGGCGCGCTGACCTGGGGGTTCGCGGCCGGTGTGACGTCGGTCAGCGCTTGCCGACGAACCAGCCGCGCAGCATCGACACCCGGGCCTCGAGCTGCTGCGGGTCCGCGAGCGCGACCTCCGGACCGCCGCACCGGCGCCGCAGCTCCGTGTGCACCGCGCCGTGCGGCTGGCCGCTCTTGCGCGACCAGGCACCGACCAGCTGGGCGAGCTCCTTGCGCAGCTCGGCCTGCTTGCGGTGGTCCATCTCGGCGCGGTCCTCGGCCGGCTGGGCCTTCGACCGCTTCGCGCTCTGCTGGCTGGCCTGGCGCTGCCGGAGCAGCGTCGTCACCTGGTCCGGGTCGAGCAGGCCGGGCAGCCCGAGGAAGTCGAGCTCCTCGTCCGAGCCGACGTCCGCGCCGGTGCCGAACTCGCCGCCGTCGAACAGCACGCGGTCGAACGACGCCTGCGCCTCCAGCGCCTCGAACGTGCCCTGCAGGGCGTCCGAGCCCTTCTCGGCCCGGTTCGCCTGCGCGACCAGCGCGTCCTCGGGGTTGTAGCCCTCGCCCTGCTCCTCCGCCGTCAGCGGGCGGTCCAGGGCGTGGTCCCGCTCGACCTCCATGCTGTTCGCCAGCGCGAGCAGCGGCGCGACGCTGGGCAGGAACACCGACGCCGTCTCGCCGCGCTTGCGGGCGCGCACGAACCGGCCGATCGCCTGCGCGAAGAACAGCGGCGTCGAGGTGCTGGTGGCGTAGACGCCGACCGCGAGCCGCGGGACGTCGACGCCCTCGGACACCATGCGGACGGCGACCAGCCAGCGGTCGTCGGAGTCCGAGAACTCGTCGATCCGGGCGCTGGCGCCGTCGTCGTCGGACAGCACGACGGTCGGCGACTTCCCGGTGAGCCGCGCGATGTGCCCGGCGTAGGCGCGGGCGTCCGTCTGGTCGGTCGCGATGATCATGGCGCCGGCGTCCGGCACCGTGCGACGGACCTCGGTCAGCCGGCGGTCGGCGGCGGCGATCACGGACGGGATCCACTCGCCGTCCGGGTTGAGCGCCGTGCGCCAGGCCTGCGCGGTCATGTCCTTGGTCAGCGGCTCGCCGAGGCGGGCGCTCACCTCGTCGCCGGCCTTGGTGCGCCACCGCATCGAGCCCGAGTACGTGAGGAACAGCACGGGTCGGACGACGTGGTCGCGCAGCGCCTCGGAGTACCCGTAGGTGTAGTCGGCCTTGCTGCGGCGGATGCCGTCCGGCCCGCGCTCGTACTCGACGAACGGGATCTGGGCGGTGTCGCTGCGGAACGGGGTGCCGGTCAGCGACAGCCGGCGCGTGGCGCCCTCGAACGCCTCGTGCACGGCGTCGCCCCAGGACAGCGCGTCGCCGCCGTGGTGCACCTCGTCGAGGATCACCAGCGTGCGGGCGGCCGTCGTGCGGGCGGCGTGCAGCGCGGGCTTCGACGCGACGCCGGCGTAGGTCAGCGCCACGCCGTCGAACCCGTGCCCGTGCCGGCCCTGGGAGTTCTTGAAGTTCGGGTCGAGCTTGATGCCGACCCGCGCGGCGGCGTCGGCCCACTGGTGCTTGAGGTGCTCGGTGGGCGCGACGACGGTCACCCGCCGCACGATCCCGGCCTGCAGCAGCTCGGTCGCGATGCGCAGCGCGAAGGTCGTCTTGCCCGCGCCCGGCGTCGCGACCGCGAGGAAGTCCCGCGGCTCGGTCGTCAGGTACTGCTCCAGGGCCTCGGCCTGCCAGGCACGCAGCTTGCCCGCCGTCCCCCAGGGCGCACGCGCAGGGAACGCCGGGGGCAGCTGCGATGCTGCCGACGGCGAGGCGTGCGTGCTGGGTGCGGAGGCGGGGCGGTCCGCGGCGCTCACTGTCCGCCGGAGGAGTCGCCGGACCCCTTGCCGCGGCCGAAGCCCCAGCGGCGTCCGCCGCCCGAGCCCTTGCCCGAGTCCCCGTCGCCGCCGTCCTGCGGCTCGCGGAGGCCCTCGTAGATCTCCTTGCACACCGGGCACACGGGGAACTTGTTCGGGTCCCGGCCTGGCACCCAGACCTTCCCGCAGAGCGCGACCACGGGCTTGCCGGACATCGCCGACTCCATGATCTTCTCCTTGCGCACGTAGTGCGCGAAGCGCTCGTGGTCCCCGGGCTCGGCGGTCTGCTCGGCGGGCCGCTCGAGCAGCCCGGTCCCCGCGCCGGTGCCCGGGTCCGACAGACGGTCCGGCTCGGTGCTCGGCGGCAGGGGCTCACTCATGCCCACCACTCTACGCGGCGCCTCCGACGCCCCCGCGGTCGCGCCGAGGTCGGCACTCCGGTGCCGAGTTCGGCACCTCCAGCTGCCGAACTCGGCGTCAAAGTGCCGAACTCGCAGGTCCGCGCAGCAATCGGGCGGCCCGGGCGGCGACGTCGGTGGGCGTGCGGAGGTCCTGCCACGTCACTCGCAGGAGTCGCCAACCTCTCTCCTCCAGCGCGTCCTGGCGGCGCTTCTCGGCGAAGACCGCGCCGGTGCTGGTGTCGCCGAACGCGCCGCTGTACTTCACCTGCCCGTCGAACTCCACACCCACGCGGCGTTCGCGCCAGCCCATGTCCACGACGAACGATCCGAGCCGCGTCGAGACCGGCACCTGGGTCTCGGGCCGGGGCAGGCCGCCGTCGAGCAAGGCCCATCGCGTCAGGCTCTCCCCCGGCGTGGCGGCACCCGGGTCCGTCCGTTCGAGGATCGTCCGCGCCCCGACGACGCCCCGTCGCCCGTGCGCGCGCGAGAGCAGGCGGCCGACCTCCTCCGGGTCGAGCCCGGCCCTCGCCGCGCAGTCCGCGATGACGAGCGCCGCGTCACCCGGCAGGGTGCACGCGCAGTCGATGACCGTCCTCGCCAAGGTGGTCACGGGGTACCCGTGCAGGACCGTGCGCTGCTCGGGCGGCAGGCTCACGACGTGCCGCGCCAGGAGCGGGTCGTTGCGGGCGCTCGGGCGCGACGATTGGACGATGTGTGTGCGACCCGACAGCCGCACCGCGTCGAGCCCCCACACGAGGGCGGCCGACTCGTGGCTGAACACGAACGGGACCCGCAGCTGGGCGTGCACCGCACCGATGCGCTCCCACGCCCGCAGGCGCGCGTCCCGGCCGGCCCCCTCCCCCGCGCACGAGGGTGCGTAGGCACCACGCCGGATGCGGCGCAGCTCGTCCCGCGCGACGGACCGCCGGATCGCGCGCGGCGAACGGGACGCCGCGAGCACGACGTCGAGATCGGGTGGCGGCGAGAGGGTCGGCGTCGGGTCCATCACGGCACCCTGCCCCGCGAGCACCCGCACGCCGCCCCTCAGGGACCTCGCCCTGGGGACGCGACGACCACCACCACCCTGTGGATGGCAAGGACGCCGCGGCCGAGTTCGGCACTCCCGTGCCGAGTTCGGCAGCTCCAGATGCCGCACTGGGCACCGGACTGCCGAACTCGGCCGGTGGACGAGGGCTACGGGGTGCGGAGGATGGTCTGCAGGCGCTTGCCGCGGGCCAGCTCGTCGACCAGCTTGTCCATCCAGCGGATCCGCTGCATGAGCGGGTCCTCGATCTCCTCGACCCGGACGCCGCAGATCACGCCCCGGATCAGGGTCGCGTCCGGGTTCATCCGCGGGGCCCGCTCGAAGAACTCCGCCAGCGTGCGCTCGTCCGCCACGGCCGCCTCGACGCCCCCGGCGTCGTAGCCCGTCAGCCACTCCAGGACCTCGCCGAGCTCCGCCACGTCGCGGTGCTTGCGCTCGACCTTCGCCACGTAGTGCGGGTAGATCGCCGCGAACGGCGTCCCGAAGATCCGGTGCCCGCCGGACCCGGCCGTCGCCGCCACGCTCAGATCCCCTGCCAGTCCGGCTTCGCGTCGAACGTCTCCCGGTAGTACGCCGCGAGCTGCAGCCGGCCGGCGGCGGCCTCGTCGACCAGGACCGTCGCGTGCGGGTGGTGCTGCAGGATCGTCCCGGGCCACATGGCGCTGACCGAGCCCTCCACGAGCTGGTGCACCGCCTCGGCCTTGTGCTTCCCGCTGGCCAGCAGGACGACGTGCCGCGCGGACATGATCGTCGCGAGGCCCTGCGTCAGGCAGTGCGTCGGCACCTGGGCCACGTCGCCGCCGAAGAACCGGGCGTTGTCCTCGCGGGTCTGCCGGGTGAGCGTCTTGATCCGGGTGCGGGACGCCAGCGACGAGCCGGGCTCGTTGAACGCGATGTGGCCGTCGGTGCCGACGCCGAGGATCTGCACGTCCACGCCGCCGGCGTCCGCGATGGCCGCCTCATACGCCGCGCACGCCGCCGGGATGTCGTCCGCGAGGCCGTCGGGGCCGTGCACGTCGGCCGGGTCGATGTCGACGCGGGACGCGAACTCCTTCTCGATGACGTTGCGGTACCGCTCGGGGTGGTCGGCGGGCAGGCCGACGTACTCGTCGAGCATGAAGGCCCGCACCCCGGCGAACGACAGCCCGTCCTCGGCGTGCCGGCGCGCGAGCTCGTCGTAGACGGCGAGCGGGCTGGACCCGGTGGCGATGCCGAGCACGGCGTGCCGGCCCTCCGCGGCGCGCCCGCGCACGACCCGCTCGATCGCGCCGGCGGCCAGCCGCGCGAGCTCGGGGCCCGGGGCGATGACGACCTCCATCAGGACTCCTTCCGTCCGACCAGCGCGGCGCCGACGGCGCCCACCGGCACTCCGCGCGGGGCGAGGGTCACCCGCTCCGCCATGTGCATCGCGGCCAGGAACGCGGAGTCCCGGGCCTCGTCGTCCAGCCGCGCGCGCACCACCCGCAGCAGCGGGTCGCCGAGCTCGCTCACCCCGCCGCCGACGACGACGTGCGCGACGTCGGTGGTGAGCAGGAGCACGCGCACCGCGGCGGCCACGGCACCGGCGAACCGGTCGCGCACCGCCACGGCACCAGCATCCCCGGAGTCGGCCGCCGCGAACAGGGCCACCGGCGCCGGGCGGTCGCCGGGGCCGGGCCACGCGGCGGACAGCGCGCCGCCGGACGCGTACTGCTCGAGGCAGCCGCGCTGGCCGCACGGGCAGGGCAGCCCGCCGGGGACGTGCACGAGGTGGCCGATCTCGCCGGCCACGCCCGAGGCGCCGCGGCGCAGCCGGCCGTCGAGCACCAGGCCCGCGGCGAGCCCGGTGCCGAGCGCGAGGAACGCCAGGTCGGGCGCGGGGTCGGGCAGCAGGTGCGCGGCGCCGAGCGCGGCCACGTTGAGGTCGTTCTCCAGCCGAACCGGCACGCCGTCGAGCGCGGCCTGCACGTGCGCAGCGAGCGGCACCGCCGCCTCGATCCCGAGGTTCACCGCGTGCTCGACGCGGCCCGTCGCGGGGTCGACGATCCCGGGCAGCCCGATGCCGACGCCCGCCAGCGCCCCCGCCGGCAGGCCGGCCTCCGCGAGCAGGGCCCGGACGGCCTCGGCCGCGGTCCCGGCGACGCCGTCGCCCCCGGGCCGGGCGGCGAGCCGCACCGACGGGCCCACGGCCCCGTCCGGCGCGACGAGCACGCCGAGCGTCTTGGTGCCGCCCACGTCGAGCCCGACCGACCACCCCGCGGCGACGGCCGCGGCGGCCCCGGCGGCCGGCACCGGCGCGCCCGCGGGCGGCCCGGCGGCCACGGCCCCGCCCGACACCGCCCCGGGCGCCACCGCCCCGGCCGGCGCCGGCACCGGCACGGCCACGCCCTCCGGCCCCGCGGACGCCCCGCGCGGCCAGGTCATCAGCTCGTCCACGTCAGCCCTTCACCGCTCCGGACACCAGCCCGGACGTCATCCTGCCCTGCACCAGCAGGAAGAACACGATCACGGGCACGGCGATCAGGGTGGACGCCGCCATGACCTCGCCCCAGTCGACGCCGCGGTTGGCGGACGCCGCGAGGAACGAGCGCAGCCACAGCGGCAGCGTGCGGGCGGACTCGGCGGGCAGCGCGACCAGCGCGACGGTGAACTCGTTCCAGGCCTGCAGGAACGCGTACACCCCCGAGGCGACCAGGCCGGGCGCGAGCAGCGGGAACGTGATCCGGAGGAACGCCTTCACCCGGCTGAGCCCGTCGACCATCGCGGCCTCCTCGAGCTCGATCGGCACGCCGGCGACGAACCCGCGGAGCATCCAGATCGTGAACGGCACGACGGCCGCGGTGTACAGGATCGAGACGCCGACGACGCTGTTCAGCAGGTTGACCGAGGACAGCATCTTGTACTGCGCGATGAACAGGCCCTCGGCGGGCAGCATCTGCACGAACAGCACCGCGATGACGAAGGTCAGCCGCCCGCGGAACCGGAACCGGCTGATCGCCAGCGCCGCGAGGAACGCGAACACCAGGACGGCGACGACGGTGACGAGGGTGATGGCCAGGCTCATCTGCAGCGCCGTGCCGAACCCGGAGCCGCTGAGCACCGACCGGAAGTTCCCGAGGGTCGCGCCGGTCGGCAGGAAGGTCGGCGTCGTGGCGCGCAGCTTGGACCCCGGCAGCACCGAGGACAGCACCATCCAGTAGACGGGGAACGCCCACACGACGGCGATGACGACGGCCAGCAGGCCGAGCAGCGCGCGGCGGCCCCGGCGGCCCGCCCGCCCGCCGGCGGCGCCCCGGCGCGGCCCGGGGCCGGACGCGCTCGGCACGGCGGGGGTCCCTGCCCGGGCGGGCGGGGCGGCGACCGGGTCCACCGACCCGGCCGGGCCCGCGGGGGACGTGGTGGCGCTCATGCGTCCTCCTTCAGCAGGTTCCGGACGTACGGCCAGCTCAGCAGCACGGTCAGCGCGAGCACGAAGATCGACACGGCGGCCGCGCCGGCGAAGTCCTGCCGGCCGATGCCGAGCTCGAAGATGAAGTTGCCCAGCAGGTTGGTCTCGCTCACCGGGGCGCCGCTGTCCTGGAGCAGCCGGATCTGCGCGAACACCCGCAGGTCCCAGATGATCTGCAGCAGCAGCACGATCGACAGCACGGGGCGGATCAGCGGCATCGTGATGTGCCAGAGGATCCGGGTCGGGCCGGCGCCGTCGATGCGGGCGGCCTCGAGGACCTCGTCGGACACCTGGGTCAGCGCGGCGTAGACGGACAGCGCCACGAACGGCACCGACATCCAGACGATGATCACGGTGGCGACGAAGAAGAACGACAGCGGCTGGGCGAGCCACGCGTGCCCGCTGTACTGGTCGAACCCCAGCTGGACCAGCAGCCAGTTGATGACGCCGGTGCGCCAGTCGAACAGCCACTTCCACACCGTGACGGCGGCGACCATCGGCATCGCCCAGGCGAGCAGCAGGGCGACCTGCAGCACGACCCGGAGCACCGGGTGCACGGCCTTCATCAGCAGGGCGAACAGCACGCCGAGGATCACGGTGGCGAACGCGTTGACCAGGCAGAACACGATGGAGCGGACGACGACGGCCCACAGCCGGTCGTCGGTGAAGATCCGCGCGTAGTTGTCGAGCCCGACGAAGGTCGGGGGCTGGCCGAACTGCTGGGCCAGACCGAACTCCTGCATCGACGTGACGACCTGCCAGTACAGCGGGTACCCCATGCCGGCGAGCAGGACGAGGACGGCGGGGACCAGCAGGACGTAGGCGGTGAGGCCGGGCCGGCGACGGCGGGGCCGGTGCGCGGGGGGCGCGGGGGCCGCCGGCGGCGCGGGCGGGGTGGCCGGCCCGGGGCGGGCCGCGGTGGTGGACATGGCACCTCTCCTGACGAGCGGTGGCCGGACGGTCCCGGCCGCGGGGCGCGTGCCCCGCGGCCGGGAGGACGTCACTGGCCGTTGAGCATCGGCGTGATCTTCTCGTCGTACTGCGCGGCGAGCTCGGTCACGTCACCGCCCTCGGCGATCGCCTGGAACAGCTCCTCGTAGACGAACGCCGCCTCGACGGCCGCCCAGCCCGGCGCGGCCGGGGTGAGCTTGGAGGCCGCCGCGGTCTCGATCATCGTGGTGGCGAACTTGTCGTCGCCGAGCGAGTCGACGTACTGCGCGTTCGCCGGGCCGAGGCCGTTCTCGCCGAGCATCTGCTGGTAGTCGGCGGAGAAGATGATCCGCAGCAGGTTCTCGGAGAGCTCCGGGTGCTGCGACTTCGCCGAGATGGCGATGTTCGAGCCGCCCGCGAACACCGGCGCGATGCCGCCGTCCACGCCCGGCAGGGCGAAGATGTCGAACTTCGACTCGTCGACCATGCCGTCGCGGACCTCCTCGCCGGCGTCGTTCGTGGTGAGGTCGCCGATCGACCAGCGGGCCCAGCCCGGGGCCATGATCGTCGCGGCGGCCGGGGCCGCCCCGTCGGTGCCGTCGTTCAGGAAGTCCCAGTACGCCACGTCGCGCTCGGTGGCCGGCACGTTGGACGAGCCCTGGTACACCGCCTGCCACTGCTCGAGGCCCTTGATGGTGTTCGGGTCGGACAGCGTGGAGGTCCACTCGCCGCCGTCCTCGGTGGCGAGCTCGCCGCCGTTCGCGAACACCCAGGAGATGCCGTTGCGCCAGTCCTGGCCGCCGATCGCGAAGCCCGACTGGCTGCCGGTCTTGAGCGCCGCGACGTCCTGCGCGAACTCGTCGAGCGTCGTCGGCTTCTCCAGGCCCGCCGCGGACCAGATGTCGGCCCGGTAGAACATGTAGCGCGAGCCGAAGTAGTACGGCAGCGCGTAGTTCTTGCCGTCGGCCTTGCCCACCTCGACGAACGACGGCAGCAGGTCGTCGCCGCCCAGCTCGTCGTAGAGCGGGGTGAGGTCGCGGAACGCGCCGATGGTGGTGAACGTCGGCGACTGGGTGTTGCCGATCTCGACCACGTCCGGGGTGTTCTCGGCGTCCGGCAGCGCCGTCGTCAGCTTGGTGACGACGTCGTTCCAGTCCTGCTCCTCGATCGTGAGCGTCGACCCGGGGTTCTCCTCCTCGAAGGTCGTCTTGAGGTAGTCGCGCAGCTCGTCCGGGGTGTCCGCCCCGTTGAGCCACAGCGTGATGTCGGCGGCCTCGGGGGTCCCGTCGGACCCGGTCGAGCCGCCGTCGTCGCCCGACGAGCAGGCGGTCAGCACGAGCGCCGCCGCCACACCGACGGCTGCCATCCGTACGATCTTCACGTTGGTGTTCCTCCCTGATGCGAGGCGGGGCCTGCAAGCCCCGCCGGGGGTGGTGGTACCGGCACTGCAAGCGGTCGGCTCGGGGTCGTCACGTGACCCCGAGCTGACCGGACAGCACGAGGGCCGCGGCGCCGGAGAGCGCCCCGTCCTCGTCCAACGAACCCATCCGCAGCACGAGGTCCTGCCCCAGCAGGGGCAGGGTCCGGGCCCGGAGCGTGGCGAGCGCCTCGACCCTGAGGGCTCCGTCCAGCAGCTCCGGGGGACCCGAGAGCAGGACCTCGGCGAGGTTGAGCGCACTGACGACGGGAGCGAGGGCGACGCCCAGCTTCCGTCCGACCGACGCGAGGACCGCGTCGGACTCCTCGGGGCTGCGGCCGGCGGTGGCGCGGCGCAGCGCGGGCAGGGAGAGCAGCGTCTCCAGGCAGCCGGCGCGCCCGCACGCGCACGGCCGGGGCTCGGGGTCGCCGGCCCGCACGTCGCGGTCGTCGACCACGGTGACGTGCCCGATCTCCCCGGCGGCGTGCGCGCGGCCGCGCACCAGGGCGCCGTCCAGCACGATCCCGGCGCCGAGGCCCTGGCCGACGGTGACGACCATCAGCCCGGCCCCGGTCGCGCCGCCGTAGGTGTACTCCCCCAGCGCGTGGGTGTTCGCGTCGTTGGCGACCTGCACCGGCACGCCCAGCCGCTCGGCGAGCAGCGCGGCCAGCGGCAGGTCGTACCAGCCCCGGTTGGGCGCCTGCACGACGACCCCGGCCGCGTCGATCACGCCGGGCGACCCGATGCCGACGCCGACGACGGGGCGGTCCGCGGCGGCGAGCAGCTCGCGGCACAGGTCCTCGAGCACCGCGACCGCGGCGTCCCCGGTCCGGCCGTCGAGCGAGACGGTGCGCCGCGCGACGACGGCACCGGTGAGCGTCATGACCGCGCCGCGCAGGCTGGCGTCGTCCGCGAGGTCGACCGCCACGACCTGGAACTCCTCGGTCCGCATCCCGACGAGCGTCGCCGGCTTGCCGACCCGCCCCTCCGGGCGGACGCCGAGCTCGGCGACCAGGCCCTCGGCGATCAGCACGGACACCAGGTCGGAGACGGTGACCCGGGTGAGGCCGGTGCTGCGCGCGAGGTCGGCGCGGGACGACGGGCCCTGGTGGAACAGGTGCTGCAGGACGAGCGACCGGTTGTGCGCCCGGGCGTGCTCGGGGAGCACCTTGCCCGTCGGGCGGAGTGTGCGCCCGACCCCCCGGTGGCCCGGAGCGGCGGACGGCGTCGTCGTCGTCATGTTTGTTAGTAGACCTTCCTTACTAATCCACCGTCAAGGAGTTCGTGTGACCGTGACCACTTCGTGACCCCGCGTTCACCGGCCCGACATCGGCCCGCGCAGGGCGCCGGCGCCGCCCGCGTGCGGGAATGCCGCGGGGCGCGTCCGCGCTGCACCCGGCATGGAGCTCGGCCTGTACACCTTCGGCGACGTCCACCCCGACCCGGTGACGGGCGCCCGCACCTCCCCCGCCCAGCGGCTGCGGGACGTGCTGGAGCGCGTGCGCCTCGCCGAGCAGGTCGGCCTGGACCACGTCGGCATCGGCGAGCACCACCGCCCCGACTACGCGATCTCCTCCCCCGCGACCGTGATCGCCGCGGCGCTCGCCCAGACCGAGCGGATCAGCGTCGGCAGCGCCGTGACGGTGCTGTCGACCGAGGACCCCGTCCGGCTCTACCAGCAGTTCGCGACGATGGACCTGCTGTCCGGCGGCCGGGTCGAGCTGCTCGCGGGGCGCGGGTCGTTCATCGAGTCCTACCCGCTGTTCGGCGCCTCGCTCGACGACTACGACGAGCTGTTCGAGGAGAAGATCCGGCTCCTGCTCCGGATCGACCGCGGCAACCCCGTCACCTGGTCCGGCCGGTTCCGGCCCGCGCTGCACGCCGCCGAGGTGCTGCCGCGCCCGCTCGACAAGCCCGGCCTCGGCGAGCACCTGCGCATCGCGGTCGCCACCGGCGGCAACCCGGCGTCCTCCGACCGCGCCGGCCGGCTCGGTCTGCCCGTCTCCTACGCGATCATCGGCGGCCGGCCCGCGGACTTCGCCCCGCTGGTCCGGCTGTACCGGTCCGCGCACGCCGAGGCCGGCCACGACCCGGCCACCCAGCGCGTGGAGGTCGCCGGCATGGGGTTCGTCGCCGACGACGCGAAGCAGGCGCGCGAGTTCTTCTTCCCCTACTGGCTCGACTCCATGCGCCGCATCGCCGCCGAGCGCGGGTTCGCCATCCCCAACCGGATCGCGTTCGAGTCCCAGGCCGCGAAGGGCGGGGCGTACTTCGTGGGCTCCCCGCACGAGGTCGCGGACCGGATCGTGGCGCTGCACGCGGCGCTCGGGCACGACCGGCAGATCTTCCAGATGGACCTGAGCGGCGTCCCGCAGCGCGAGAGCCTGCGCGCCATCGAGCTCCTGGGCACCGAGGTGGCCCCGCTGGTCCGCGCGGCCCTGGGGTGAGACCGCCGGGCGCCGGCCGGGGCGGGCCGCACGTCCCGCTCGCCCACCGCCCCGGCCTCGATACGGTGTGACCTGTTGGATCTTGCTTCCGAGAGGGACCCCGCCGTGACTGCACCCGTCGACGCCACCACCACCGGCGCCTGGACCGCCCTGACCGCCCACGAGGAGGCGTTCCTCCCCGACCTGCGGGGCTGGTTCGACGCCGACCCCGACCGCGCGACGCGCCTGACCCGGCAGCTGGCCGACCTCACCGTCGACCTGTCGAAGAACCTCGTCACCGACGAGACCCTGTCCCTGCTGGTCGCGCTGGCCGAGCAGGTCGGCCTCAAGGCCCGGCTCGACGCGATGTTCGCCGGCGAGCACATCAACGTCACCGAGGACCGCGCGGTGCTGCACACGGCGCTGCGCCGCCCGGCCGACGCCGAGCCCGCCCTGGTCGTCGACGGCCAGGACGTGGACGCCGACGTGCAGGAGGTGCTCGCCAAGGTCGCCGCGTTCGCGGAGAAGGTCCGCTCCGGCGAGTGGACCGGCGTCACCGGCGAGCGCGTCGCGACCGTCGTCAACATCGGCATCGGCGGCTCGGACCTCGGCCCGGTCATGGCGTACGAGGCCCTCAAGCCGTACGTGCAGGACGGCCTCGAGGTGCGGTTCGTGTCGAACATCGACCCGACCGACATCGCCGAGAAGACGAAGGACCTCGACCCGACGACGACGCTGTTCATCGTCGCGTCCAAGACCTTCGGCACGCTGGAGACGCTGACCAACGCGCGCCTGGCCCGCGACTGGCTGTGGCGCGAGCTCGTCGCCGCCGGCGCGATCGAGGACACCGAGGAGGCCCGCACCGGCGCGGTCGCCAAGCACTTCGTCGCGGTGTCGACGGCGCTGGACAAGGTCGCGGCGTTCGGCATCGACCCGGAGAACGCGTTCGGGTTCTGGGACTGGGTCGGCGGCCGGTACTCGGTCGACTCGGCGATCGGCACCTCGGTCGCGATCGCGATCGGGCCGGACGCGTTCGGCGAGCTGCTCGAGGGCTTCCACGCCGTCGACGAGCACGTCCGCACCACGCCGTTCGACCAGAACGTGCCGGTCCTCATGGGCCTGCTCAACGTCTGGTACGTCAACTTCCTCGACGCGCACACCCACGCCGTGCTGCCGTACGCGCAGTACCTGCACCGGTTCCCGGCGTACCTGCAGCAGCTGACCATGGAGTCGAACGGCAAGTCGGTCCGGTGGGACGGCACGCCGGTGACGACCGAGACCGGCGAGGTGTTCTGGGGCGAGCCCGGCACCAACGGCCAGCACGCGTTCTACCAGCTGATCCACCAGGGCACCCGGCTGATCCCGGCCGACTTCATCGCGGTCGCCAACCCGGCGCACCCGCTGAAGGACGGCGGCACCGACGTGCACGCGCTGTTCCTGGCGAACTTCTTCGCGCAGACCAAGGCGCTGGCGTTCGGCAAGACCGCCGACGAGGTCCGCGCCGAGGGCACCGCCGAGGAGATCGTGCCGGCCCGGGTGTTCCCGGGGAACCGCCCGACGACCTCGATCCTGGCGCCGTCGCTCACCCCGTCGGTGCTGGGCCAGCTCATCGCGCTGTACGAGCACATCACGTTCGTCGAGGGCGTGGTGTGGGGCATCGACTCGTTCGACCAGTGGGGCGTCGAGCTCGGCAAGAAGCTCGCGCTCGAGATCGCCCCGGCGGTCGAGGGCGACGCGGACGCGCTGGCGGGCCAGGACCCGTCGACCCGCTCGCTGATCGCGCGCTACCTGGAGCTGCGCGAGAGCTGACGGCCGCGAGCACGGCGCCCGCTTCGAGAGGGCATCAAACGCGCCGAGTGAGTACCCGCCGGGTACTCACTCGGCGCGTTTGCTACTCCCTCGCGACGGCGGACAGCGCGCGGGGCGGTGCGAGCTGACGGCGCGCAGCGCGCCGCGCGCCGTCAGCCGACGGGGCGCGGGCGGCGGCGACCCAGGAGGTCGTCCAGCGGGTCGCCGCGGTCCTCCACCTGGGTCGGCACCGGCGGCGCGCCGAGGCCGGCGTCGACGGGCGGCAGCACCGGCCCGCCGACGAGCAGCGTCGGCTGCGGCACCGGGATCCCGTCGGCGTCGGGCCACCGGGCCGCGTCGGCGCGCTGCCGCCGACGGCGCGAGCGCGCGTACCCGCGCAGCCCGATCCCGACGAGCACGACGGCGATCACGGCGGCCTCGTAGGCCAGCACGACCTGCGCGTACAGCGTCAACCACACCTGGAGCGCCAGCACGGCCACGCCGGCCAGCACGACGGCCACCCGTCCCATGAGACCCCCCTCGGCTCATCAGCGCTGCGGTGCGTGCGGCAGGCCAGCGTCCCGCTGATCGCGGACCGGGTCAAGACCCTCCGGGTGAGGCCTGGTCAGCGGCGCGCGCGACCACTCACCCGCCCGCCCCGGAGCCCTCCTGACGCGGCCACGGCCTCCCCGCGGGCACCGGCTCACCCCGCCGCCGGGACGTCCCCGAACCAGTCCCGGACCCGCGCGACGACCGTGCGGTCGAAGGTGTCGTCGTCGTGGTGCGCCGACAGCCACCGCACGAACGAGCCGCCCGCGACCGCGTCGAGCTCCCGCCGGCACGCGGCGGGCCGGGTCACGGCGATCTCGAGCTGGTCGGCGGCCTCGTCGGGCGTGCGGTAGAGGTACGGGTAGCCGGTCGGCAGCAGCGCCCGCGCCCACGGCAGGTCGGGGAACACGCCGACGGCGCCGGCCGCGAGCGCCTCGACGTACTCCAGCCCGTAGGACTCCTCGGTGGCGGTGGCGAGGAACGCGGTGGTCCGGCCGAGCGCCTCCCAGTAGGAGTCGCGGGTCGCGGTCAGCGGGCCGACCCAGCACCACGGCCGCTCGGACATCCGCATCGCGGTCTCGGACACCAGGTGCGACTCGTGCAGCCGCGCCTCGACCCGGATCGGCGTGCGCCGCTGCACCCGGTCGACGACCTCGAGGAACAGCCGCGGCTGCTTGCGCTCGGAGACGTAGATCGCGGGGTACAGCACCACCGGGACCTCCGGCTCGTGCCGCGGCCGCACGTGGTCCACCCGGAACCCGAGGTTGACCCAGCCGGTGCGGGCCCGCTCCCCCAGCGCGGGGACCGTGAGCCGGGCGACGAGCTCCCGGATCTCGGAGGCGGTGCGCGCCGAGTTGGCGAACGTCGGGAACAGCGCGCAGGACAGCGCCAGCGCGGCCTGCTCGACGGGGTGCGGGTACCGGGTGGCGTCCCACCAGACGAAGTTCATCACCCGCGGCTCCCCGCAGCCGCCCGCGCGCAGCGTCCGCCAGACCTGCACCGAGTCCAGGACGTCCATCGTGATGACCACCGTGCCGTCGCCGTCGACGAACTCCAGCGGCAGCAGGTCGAACCCGTCGCAGCGCCGCGGCCCCGGGCCGATCAGCACCGAGCCCGGGAACACCCGCAGCAGGCGCCGGACCAGGGTGGCGGCCGCGTCGTGGCCGGCGACCCGGCCGTCGGCGTCGACCAGGGCGTCGTCGTGCTTGATCGCGACGCGCACCCGGCTCACCGCCCCTCGGCGTCCACGAGCGCGCCGGAGCCGTCGGCCCCGGCGCCCGCGCCGCCCGCCCCGGCGCCCGCGCCGTCGGCCGCCGCGCCGCCGCCCTGCCGGGGCAGCACCCCGCCCGCCGGCAGCCCCGGCTCGACGGGCTCCGGCTCCGCGGGCTCCGGCTCGGCCGGCTCCTCCTCGCCCGCGGGCGCCCCGCCGATCCGCATCCCGTAGAACGACCGGTACACGAACACGGCCGACGCCACGAAGAACACGGCGGCGAGCACGTGCACCAGCGTCCCGCGCCCGTCGGAGGTCAGGCTCACCGCCAGCTCGACGGCCAGCAGCCCGAACAGCGTCGTGAACTTGATGACCGGGTTCAGCGCGACCGACGACGTGTCCTTGTACGGGTCGCCGACGGTGTCGCCGACGATCGTGGCGTCGTGCAGCGCGGTGCCCTTGGCGTGCAGGTCGACCTCGACGATCTTCTTGGCGTTGTCCCAGGCGCCGCCGGCGTTGGCCATGAAGATCGCCTGGTACAGCCCGAACACCGCGATCGACACCAGGTAGCCGATGAAGAAGAACGGCTCGACGAACGCGAACGCCAGCGTGGCGAAGAAGATCGCGAGGAACATCGTCAGCATGCCCCGCTGGGCGTACTGGGTGCAGATCTCCACCACCCGGCGGGAGTCGGCCTCGCTGGCCCGCTCGCCGCCGTCGAGCCGGATGTTCGCCTTGATGAACTCCACCGCGCGGTAGGCGCCGGTCGTGACGGCCTGGATGGACGCGCCGGTGAACCAGAAGATCATCGCGCCGCCGGTGACCAGGCCGAGCAGGAACGGCGGGTGCAGCAGCGACAGGTTGTCGAGCCCGGTGGTGAGGCCCTGGGTGAGCGCCATGATGATCGAGAAGATCATCGTGGTCGCGCCGACGACGGCCGTGCCGATGAGGACCGGCTTCGCGGTCGCCTTGAACGTGTTGCCCGCGCCGTCGTTCTCCTCGAGCATCCGCTTGGCCGGCTCCCACCGCGGGACGAACCCGTGCTCGGCCTCGATCTGCTCCGCGGCGCCCGGCAGCTCCTCGACCAGCGACAGCTCGTAGACGCTCTGCGCGTTGTCGGTCACCGGCCCGTAGGAGTCGACGGCGATGGTGACCGGCCCCATGCCGAGGAACCCGAACGCCACCAGCCCGAACGCGAACACCGCCGGGGCGACCATCACCTGGTCCAGCCCCTGCTCGCTGATGAGGAACGCCCCGCCCATGAGCGCGACGATCGTCATGCCCAGCCAGTACGCGGAGATGTTGCCCGCCACCAGCCCGGACAGGATGTTGAGCGACGGGCCGCCCTCCCGCGAGGACGTGACGACCTCCCGCACGTGCCGGCTGTTGGTCGAGGTGAACACCTTGACCAGCTCGGGGATCAGCGCCCCGGCCAGGGTGCCGCAGGAGATGATCGTCGCGACCTTCCACCACAGCCCGTCGCCGACGCCGTCGAGGTGCCCGAGCACCGCCCAGGTGGTGACGTAGGTCAGCGCGATGCTGACGACCGAGGTCAGCCAGACCAGCGAGGTCAGCGGCTTCTCGAAGTCCATCCGCTCGGCGGCGGCGTACCGGCGGCGGGTCCAGGCGTCGTTGGCCAGGTACGACACGGCCGAGGCGATGACCATGACCGCCCGCACCACGAACAGCCAGACCAGCAGGGTCGCCTGCATGAGCGGGTCGTTGACGGCGAGCAGCACGAACGTCACGAGCGCGACGCCGGTGACCCCGTAGGTCTCAAACCCGTCGGCGCTCGGGCCGACCGAGTCGCCCGCGTTGTCCCCCGTGCAGTCGGCGATCACGCCGGGGTTCCGGGCGTCGTCCTCCTTGATCTTGAACGTGATCTTCATGAGGTCCGAGCCGATGTCGGCGATCTTGGTGAAGATGCCGCCCGCGATCCGCAGCGCCGACGCGCCGAGCGACTCGCCGACCGCGAACCCGATGAAGCACGCCCCCGCGACGTCCGCCGGCAGGAACAGCAGGATGACCAGCATCATCAGCAGCTCGAGGCTGATCAGCACCATGCCGATCGACATGCCCGACTGCATCGGGATGCGGTGCACGGGCAGCGGCCGGCCGGCGAGCGAGGCGAAGGCGGTCCGGGAGTTCGCCAGCGTGTTGACCCGGATGCCGAACCAGGCGACCGCGTACGACCCGGCCATGCCCAGCAGGCTGAACGCGATGATCGTCGCGACCCGGCCCCACTCGAACCCGACCAGCGCGCGGTAGTAGACGACGATGACCGCCGCGATGAACACCCACAGCAGGACGAGGAACCGGCCCTGCCTCGTGAGGTAGGTGCGGCAGGTCGAGTAGATGAGCTCGGAGATCTCCCGCATCGCCGCGTGCACCGGCAGCCGGCGCAGCTGCACGTAGGTGGCGACGCCGAACGCGAGCCCCAGCACGCACACCAGCAGCCCGAGGCCGAGCAGCAGCCGCCCGGAGACGGAGCCGAGCACGGTGACGGCGCCGAGGTCCGGCAGCACGAGGCTCGCCTCCCCGCCGTGCACGCCGCCGCCCTCGGCGGGGGCGGACGCCGAGCCGGACGCGCAGCCGCCGAGCGTCGCGGCGAGGGCGAACGCGGCCGCGGGCAGGACGGTCCGCCGTCGCCGCGGGCCCCGCGGGGGTCGGTCGACCGGGGCGGTGGCCGCCGGTGCGAGCGGTGAGGTGGTGCCGGTCCGGACGTCAGTGTTCACGGTCGGGTCCCTGGTGAGAGCGCCTTCGCTGTCACCCTCGACGCTAGGACCGCCGCACCGCCGCGGGATGAGACGTACGGCCCAGACGCGGTGTACCCGCCCGGGCCCCGCCCGGCGGATCGGCCCCGCGCGCCTCAGCCCCAGCGCCTCAGCCCCGCGCGCCTCAGCCCCAGCGCCCCAGCCGCTGCGCGAGCAGCGCGAGCGCCACCGGCCCGGCCGTCGAGGTCCGCAGCACGTGCGGCCCCAGCAGCACCGGCTGCGCCCCCGCCTCGACCAGGTCCGCGAGCTCCCGCTCCGCGATGCCGCCCTCGGGCCCCACGACGACCAGCACGTCGGCCGCCGCCCCCGGGTCCGGCAGCGCCGCCGCGGCGAGCGGGGTGGTCGCCTCCTCGTGCAGCACGAGCACCGCGCCCCCGGCCTCGACCACCTCGCGCGCCCGGCGGACGAGCGCCGCGGTCGCCAGCGCGAGGTCCACGGCCGGAACGTGCGCCCGGCGCGCCTGCTTGGCCGCGGCGCGGACGGTGCCGAGCCAGCGGGCCCGGCTCTTCGCCGCCCGGTCCCCGCGCCACACGACGATCGACCGCTCGGCCTGCCACGGCACGACGCCGTCGGCGCCGACCTCGGTGGCCGCCTCGATCGCCTGCTCGTCCCGGTCGCCCTTCGCGAGCGCCTGCACCAGCACCAGCCGCGGCGCCGGGACGGGCTCGACCACGACCTCGCGGACGCGCACGTGCACGCCCTCGGGCCCGGCCGCCTCGACCTCGCCGACCAGCCGGGTGCCGGCGCCGTCGACGACGTCGACCCGCTCCCCCGCGGTCCTGCGCTGCACGACGCCCGCGTGCCGGCCCTCGGCGCCCGTGAGCAGGTACGTGCCCCCGGCCGCGAGCGCGTCGAGGTCGCCCGGCTCGGCCAGGAAGACCGGAGCGGTCACGCTCAGCGCCCGGCGAGCTTGTCGCGGAGCTTCGCGAACACGCCGCCGCCGGAGGCGGACAGCCGCGCCTCGGGGCGCTCCTCGCCGCGCAGGCCCGCGAGCCGCCGCAGCAGCTCCGCCTGCTCGTCGTCCAGCGACGTCGGCACGTGCACGTCGACGTGGACGTGCAGGTCGCCGCGGCCGCCCGCGTGCAGGTGGCCGACGCCGAGGCCGCGCAGCGTGACGACCTGGGCCGGCTGGGTGCCGGGGCGCAGGTCGACCTCCTGGGGGCCGTCGAGCGTGTCGAGCGTGAGCACGGTGCCGAGCGCCGCCGCGGTCATCGGGACCTCGAGCGTGCAGTGCAGGTCGTCGCCCTCGCGGACGAAGGTGTCGTGCCTGCGCTCGCGCACCTCGAGGTAGATGTCGCCCGCGGGGCCGCCGGCGGGGCCGACCTCGCCCTGGGCGGTGAGCTTGATCCGGGTGCCGGTGTCCACGCCCGCGGGGACGTCGACCTCGAGCGTGCGGCGCGAGCGGACCCGGCCCTCGCCCGCGCACTCGGTGCAGGGCTCGGGGATGACGGTGCCGAAGCCGTGGCACGCGGCGCACGGCTGCGAGGTCATGACCTGGCCGAGGAACGACCGGGCGACCCGCTGCACGCTGCCGCGGCCGCCGCAGACGTCGCAGGTGCGCGGCGAGGTGCCCGGGCGGCAGCAGGAGCCGTCGCAGGTCGGGCAGACGACGGCCGTCTCGACCGGGACCTCGCGGTGCGTGCCGAACGTCGCCTCGGCGAGGTCGATGTCGAGCCGCAGCAGCGCGTCCTGGCCCCGGCGGGCGCGCGGGATGGGGCCGCGCTGGGCGCCCGCGCCCGCGGCGGCGCCGAAGAACGTCTCGAAGATGTCCTGGAAGCCGAAGCCGCCCTGGCCGCCCATGCCGCCCCCGGGGGCCGACGGGTCGGCGCCCATGTCGTACATGCGGCGCTTCTCGGGGTTGGACAGCACCTCGTACGCCCGCGACACGTCCTTGAACCGGTCCTCGGAGCCCGCGTCCGCACCCGCCACGTCGGGGTGCAGCTCGCGCGCGAGGCGGCGGTAGGCCTTCTTGATCTGCTCGGGCGTGGCGTCACGCTCGACGCCGAGCACCTCGTAGTAGTCGCTCACTCGTCACTTCCTGTGCGTGTGCGGGCCGCGCGCGCGTGCGCGGGTCTGGCGTTGCCTGCTGAACGTGCGCGGGCCCGGGTCGGTGCCCGCCCGGCGCTCATCCGGCGAGGATCCGGGACAGGTACCGGGCGACGGCGCGCACCGACGCGATGGTCCCGGGGTAGTCCATGCGGAGCGGCCCGACGGAGCCGATCCGCGCGACCGCGGTGCCTCCCCCGTCCGGGCCGCCGTAGCCGGTCGTCACGAAGCTGGTCTCCACCAGCCCCTCGTGCTGGGTCTCGCGGCCGATCCGGACGGAGACCGCGGCCTCGTCCTCGGCCATCTCGCCCAGCAGGCGCAGCAGGACGACCTGCTCCTCCAGCGCCTCCAGGACGGGGCTGATGGTGTGGGCGAAGTCGCCGCCGCCGCGCACGAGGTTCGCGGTGCCCGCCAGCACGACGCGCTCCTCGCTCTCCTGGGCCAGCGTGTCCTCCACCACGGCGACGACGCCCCGCACGAGCGGGCCGTCCACCGGGGCGAAGTCGTCGGCCAGGTCGGACAGCGCGGTGCCGAGCTCGGCGAGCCGGCGGCCGGCCGCGGCGGTGTTGAGCCGCACCCGCAGCCGCGCGACGGTCGCGACGTCCAGCGGGTCCGGCACCTCGATGGTGCGCTGCTCGACGCGGCCGTGGTCGGTGATGATGACGACCAGCAGGTGCCGGTCGCCCACCGGCACGAGCTCGACGTGCCGCAGCGCGGTGCGCCGCAGCGACGGGTACTGCACGACGGCCACCTGGTGCGTGAGCTGCGCGAGCAGCCGCACCGAGCGGTCGACGACGTCGTCCAGGTCGGCCGCGTCCTCGAGGAACGTCTCGATCGCGCGGCGCTCCGGCGCGGACAGCGGCTTGACGGTCGCCAGGCGGTCGACGAACAGCCGGTAGCCCTTGTCGGTCGGCACCCGGCCGGCCGAGGTGTGCGGCTGCACGATCAGCCCGGCGTCCTCGAGGGCCGCCATGTCGTTGCGGATCGTCGCGGGCGACACCCCGAGGGAGTGCCGCTCGACCAGGGCGCGGGAGCCGACGGGCTCGCGGGTGGCGACGTAGTCCTCCACGATCGCCCGCAGCACGTCCAGCCTGCGGTCCTCGCTCATCGCCACCTCCCCGGCCGGCGCTCGTCCTGGCACTCGTTCTGACCGAGTGCCAATTCTACGCGTCCGCCGGCGCGGTCGCCGCGTCCCGGCGTCGCGCCCGGAGGTCCAGCACGCCGACGACGAGCGCCACGGCGACCAGCGACACGGTGAGCAGCAGCGCCCGGCCGGCCGCCACGCTGCCGTCGACCCCCGAGGCCAGCGCCGAGTAGTAGGTCGACAGCGCGACCGCGACGCCGAGCGCCGAGCCGACCCGCTGGCCGACCTGGAGCATGCTGCCCGCGACCCCGGCCCGCTCGACCGGCACCCGCGCCAGCGTCAGCGTCTGGTTCGGGGCGATGACCAGGCCGCTGCCCGCGCCCGCGACCATCTGGGTCGCCGCCATCACGAAGCCCACCGCGGGCGGGTCGACCAGCCGGATCGCCAGGTCCGTGCCGATCAGGCCCGCGACGACCAGCACCAGCCCGACGACCACGAGCGCGCGCCCGCGGCTCGCCACCAGCCGGCCCGACCGCTGCGCCGACACCGCCGAGGCGATCGCGAACGGCATGTTCACCAGCCCGGCCTGCAGCGGCGTGAACCCGGCCACCTGCTGCAAGTACAGCGTCGCCACCAGGAACACCGAGGTGAAGCCGCCGAAGTACGCGATGCCGAGCAGCGCGCCGTTCCGGAACGACGGCTCGCCGAGCACCCGCGGGTCGAGCACGGCGGCGCCCGTGCGGCGCTGGTACCGGCGCTCCCACAGCACGGTGGCGACGCCGACGACGGCCGCGACGGCGAGCCACCACCAGCGGGCCGGGTCGTCGCCGCCCTCCCCCGTCGTCGTGACGAACGGCACCATGACGGCGGCGGCGGTCACCGCGACGCCGGTGAGGCCGACGCCGTCCAGCCGGGGCCGGCCGCGCGGGCCGAGGGTGCTGGCGGACCCGGCGGCCACGCCGCGGGGCAGGAACCGCACCGCGAGCGGCAGCACGACGGCGATCACCGGCACGTTGACGAAGAACACCCAGCGCCAGCCCTCCTCGGCGCCGAACGCCTGGATGATCAGGCCGCCGAGCAGCGGGCCCAGCGCGGTCGACACCCCGATGGTCGCGCCGAAGTAGCCGAACGCCTT
>NZ_DASQCJ010000030.1:0-31716 GCF_035634735.1 Cellulomonas sp. | reverse complement strand
GAACGCCGCAAGACGTTCCTGCCGGCCGGCTGACGTGGGTCAGGCGCCGACGTAGGCCGCGAGGTGCTCGCCGGTGAGGGTCGATCGGGCGGCGACGAGGTCGGCGGGCGTGCCCTCGAAGACGATCCGGCCGCCGTCGTGGCCGGCTCGGGGCCGAGGTCGATGATCCAGTCGGCGTGCGCCATCACCGCCTGGTGGTGCTCGATCACGATCACCGACTTGCCCGAGTCCACGAGCTGGTCGAGCAGGCCGAGCAGCTGCTCGACGTCGGCGAGGTGAAGGCCGGAGGTCGGCTCGTCGAGGACGTAGACGCCGCCCTTCTCCGCCATGTGGGTAGCCAGCTTGAGCCGCTGTCGCTCGCCGCCGGACAGCGTGGTGAGCGGCTGGCCCAGGCTGAGGTAGCCGAGCCCGACGTCGGACAGCCGGTCCAGCACCGCGTGCGCCGCCGGGGTGCGCGCGTCGCCCTCGCCGAAGAACGCCTCGGCCTCGGTCACGGACATCGCGAGCACCTGGCTGATGTCCTTCCCGCCGAGGGTGTACTCCAGCACGGAGGCCTGGAACCGGCGGCCCTCGCACTCCTCGCAGGTGGTGGCGACGCCGGCCATCATCCCGAGGTCGGTGTAGACGACCCCCGCGCCGTTGCAGGTCGGGCAGGCGCCGGCCGAGTTCGCGGAGAACAGCGCGGGCTTGACGCCGTTGGCCTTCGCGAACGCCTTGCGCACCGGCTCCAGCAGGCCGGTGTAGGTCGCCGGGTTGCTGCGCCGGGAGCCGCGGATCCCGCCCTGGTCGATCGCCACGACGCCGTCCCGCTTCGACACCGAGCCGTGGATCAGCGACGACTTGCCCGACCCGGCCACGCCGGTGACGACGGTCAGCACGCCGAGCGGCAGGTCGACGTCGACGTCCTTCAGGTTGTGCGAGGAGGCGCCGCGGACCTCCAGCACCCCCGTCCTCGTGCGCACGGCCGGCTTGAGCGACGCCCGGTCGTCCAGGTGCCGCCCGGTCAGCGTGCCGCTGCGCCGCAGCTCGTCGACCGTCCCCTGGAACACGATCTCCCCGCCGCCGGCGCCGGCGCGGGGGCCCAGGTCGACCACGTGGTCCGCGACGGCGATGGCCTCGGGCTTGTGCTCGACGACCAGGACCGTGTTGCCCTTGTCCCGCAGCCGGAGCAGCAGCTCGTTCATCCGCTGGATGTCGTGCGGGTGCAGGCCGATGGTCGGCTCGTCGAACACGTAGGTGACGTCGGTGAGCGACGAGCCGAGGTGCCGGATCATCTTGGTGCGCTGCGCCTCGCCGCCGGACAGCGTCCCCGAGGGGCGGTCGAGCGACAGGTAGCCGAGGCCGATCTCCACGAACGAGTCGAGGGTCTCCCCCAGCGCCTCGAGCACCGGCGCGACCGACGGCTCGTCGAGGCCCCGCACCCACGCCGCCAGGTCGCTGATCTGCATGGCGCAGGCGTCCGCGATGCTGATCCCGCGGATCTTCGACGACCGCGCGCCCTCGTTCAGCCGGGTGCCGCCGCACTCCGGGCAGGTGGTGAACGTGACCGCCCGCTCCACGAACGCCCGGATGTGCGGCTGCATGGCGTCGACGTCCTTGGCGAGCATCGACTTCCGGATCTTCGGGATGATCCCCTCGTAGGTGAGGTTGATGCCCTCGACCTTGATCTTGGTCGGCTCCTTGTGCAGCAGGTCCGCCAGCTCGCGCTTCGTGAAGTCGCGGATGGGCTTGTCCATGTCGAAGAACCCGCTGCCGGCGAAGATCCGGCCGTACCAGCCGTCCATCGTGTAGCCGGGCACGGTCAGCGCGCCGCCGGCGAGCGACTTGTCCGCGTCGTACAGCTGGCTGAGGTCGAAGTCCTGGACGTCGCCGCGGCCCTCGCACCGCGGGCACATGCCGCCCGTGACGCTGAACTCGCGCCGCTCCTTGGTCTGGACGCCGCCCTTGTCGAACGTGACGGCCCCCGCGCCGCTGACCGACGCCACGTTGAACGAGAACGCCTGCGGCGAGCCGATGTGCGGCTGCCCGAGCCGGCTGAACACGATCCGCAGCATCGCGTTCGCGTCCGTGACGGTGCCGACGGTCGAGCGCGGGTTGGCGCCCATCCGCTCCTGGTCGACGATGATCGCGGTCGTCAGCCCGTCCAGGACGTCGACGTCCGGGCGGGCGAGCGTGGGCATGAACCCCTGGACGAACGCGCTGTACGTCTCGTTGATCATCCGCTGCGACTCGGCGGCGATGGTCGCGAACACCAGCGAGCTCTTCCCCGAGCCCGACACCCCGGTGAACGCCGTGAGCCGGCGCTTCGGGATCTCGACGTCGACGTCCTTGAGGTTGTTCTCCCGCGCGCCCCGCACGCGGATCAGGTCGTGGCTGTCGGCGACGTGCGGCGGCGTCGCCGCCTCCGTCCGCGTGGCGGTCATGGGGTCTCCGTCCGGGATGTCGCGATGGTGGCGAACCAGGGTGACCGCGCGGCCCGCCCGCGCGCAAGGACCAGCCGCCCCCTGCGTACCACCCGGGCGCCGTCCAGGTAGCGGCGGCGCGCGGGGCCCGCGCCGCAGGGGTGAGCGGTCAGCGTCGGGCGAGCGCCGCCCGGAACGGCCGGAAGAACTCCCGCAGCTCCCGGGCGTACGCCTCGGGCTCCTCGATCGGCGCGAAGTGCCCGCCGCGGGGCGGCTCGGTGATCCGCACGGCGTTCGCGCTCCGCTCGAGCCACGCGCGCGGCGGCCGCACGACGTCGTCGGGGTAGATCGCGAACCCGGACGGCACCTCCACCCGCCGCGCGAGCTGCTCGGGCGGGATCGCGGCGTTGGCCCGGTACATCCGCATCGACGACCCGATGGTGCCGGTCAGCCAGTAGATCGTCAGGTTCGTCAGGATCTGGTCCCGGGTCAGCGCGCCCTCGGGGTCGCCGCCCCCGCCGCTCCAGGACCGGAGCTTCTCGCCGACCCAGGCCGCCAGGCCCGCGGGCGAGTCGGTCAGCCCGACCGCCAGCGTGTCGGGCTTGGTGCGGTGCGCGATCGCGTAGGCGCCCTCGGCCGCGACCCAGCGGGCGCCCTCGGCGATCCAGGCGCGCTCCTCGTCGGTCACCGCGGCGGGGTCGACGTGCGGGCCCGGCATCCCCGCGTCGGTGCGGTGCGCCGCGACGACCCGGTCCGGGTGGTCGAGCGCCAGGTACCGGGTGACGTGGCTGCCGATGTCCCCGCCGGCGGCGCCGAACCGCTCGTGACCCAGCGTCGTCATGAGCTCCGCCCACAGCCCGGCGACCGCGATCGAGTCCAGCGCCGTCGCCGGCCGGTCGGAGTAGCCGAACCCGGGCATGTCCGGCACCACGACGTCGAAGGCGTCGGCCGGGTCGGCCCCGTGCGCGCCCGGGTCGGCGAGCAGGTCGACCACCTCGGAGTACCGCCAGAACGAGTCGGGCCACCCGTGGGTCAGCACGAGCGGCAGCACGGGCCCGGTCGGCGCGACCGCGCGCGCGTGCACCACGTGCACGCCGAGCCCCCCGACCCGCACCCGGAACCGCGGCAGCCGGTTCAGCTCCGCCTCGCGCGCGGGCCAGTCGAAGTCCTCCGCCCAGGTGCGCGCGAGGTCGCGCAGCCAGGCGACGTCCACCCCGGCCGACCAGCCCGCGTCCTCGGGGACGTCCGGCCAGCGCGTGGCGCGCAGCCGCCGGCGCAGGTCGTCGAGCGCAGCCGGGTCCGCGCGCGGGGCGAACGGCTCGGGCGTCGCGGGGGCGGGGCCGTGCTCGGCGTGCGGCATGGGGTCACCGTAGGGCCGGAGGACGCGCGCGCGGGAGGGGTCAGCCGCCGATCCGGACCGGCTCCTCGGTTCCCGCGTACAGCGCGCCGTCCCAGGCGTACACCCACCCGCCGGCCTCCGGGGGCAGCGGCACCCGCCACCGCGCCGCGCCCGAGCGGAGCGACCACGCGACCATCCGGCCCGCGCCGTCGCGGTCCTGCTCGACGAGCAGCAGCGACCGGCCGTCGGTGAGGGGCGCGAGCCAGTTCCCCGACACGTCGCGCACGGGCTCGCCGTCCGGCCCGACCTCCCGGGTGGTGCGCCACACCCGGTGCCCGTCCCGGGCGTCGACCGCCCAGGCCGCGGTGGCGTCGACCCCGTAGAGCACGCCGTCCAGCAGCACGAGGGCGCCGTCGACCGACCCGTCGAGGGTCGACTGCCACCGCGCACGCCCGGTGTCCGCGTCGACGGCGCGCAGCGTCCGGTCGCCGTCCACGACCGCGCACAGGATCTCGACCCCGGGGACCGACCCGTCGTCGACGGCCAGCTGCACCGGCAGCGCCGGGACGACGGCCGTCCCGCTGCCGTCGGCCCCCGCCAGCCGGACCGAGCCCGGGTCGCCGTCCTGCACCAGCAGGCCACCCCCGCGCCCGACCCAGACCTGGCTGCCCGCCGCCTGCACCGCGCCGTCGGCCGCACCGAGCACGTGCACGCGCCCGCCGGCCCACACGAGCACGTGGTCGCCCGCCGGCTGGAGCTGCGGGTCGAAGATCGGGTCGAGGAGGAGCCCCGCCAGCTCCGCCGACCAGAGCGGCTCCTCCGTCGCCACGTCCTCGGCGCTGACCCGCACGGTGCCGCCCGGGAGCACCTCTCCCAGAACGAGCAGGGCGTCGTCGGCGGTGACCGACACCTGCGGGGCCACCTCGCGCTCCGCGACCACGGCGCCCGTGGCGGCGTCGAACGTCAGCAGCCGGCTGCGGGTCGCCGGCTCCTCCCGCCAGCCGCCGTCGCCCGTGAGCGTGGCCGGCCGGTCGGCCACGAGGCACCGCACCCGCGCCACCCCCGGCCGGCCGGCCGGGCCGGCCGGCCAGCACTCCGGCGCCCGCATGGTGGGCTGCGCGGTGGCCTCGGCCTGCGTCTCCACCTCCGTGCGCCAGACCTCCGCCCCGCTGCCCGGCTCCACCGCCAGGACCGCCCGGGGTCGGCCGAAGTCGATGCCCTCGCCGGCCACGATAAGGCCGCCCGCCTCGACGCCCGCGGTCGGGCGCGGGTCGGCCTCGTCCTCGCCGAGCGGCGTCGCGCGCAGGTCGGGCCCGACGTCGTACCGGACGACGCCCTCGACCTCCCGCGCGGCGGCGACGCGGTCCCGCTCGCGCGCGTCCAGCACCACCTGGACCGTGCCGGCGACGACGACCGCGGCGGCGGCCGCCGGCCACCAGCGCAGCAGCCGCCGGCGCCGGGCTCGCCGGCGGGCGTCGCCGGCGTCCCCGCCCTCGGCCGCGGCGGAGGCGTCGGGCTCCTCGCGGAGCTCGACCTCCCGCATCGCCTCCTGGCCGGCCATGCCCGCAACCTACGGGCTCCGGGCACGCGCGCGGGCGCGTTCCGCGACCGGATGGTGCAGATGCGGTGACGCCGCGCGATCCCTATTGATATTCGATCGATTCCGCGCGATCCTCGATGGCATGTCACTCGACCGCTGGGCCACGGCCCTGCTCCGCATCGCCCTCGTCGTGCTGTTCGGGATCCTGGTCGTCTTCCAGACCCTGTCCCTGCCCGGCCAGTTCCGGTACCTCGCCGAGCAGAACCCCGAGGACGCGGCGCTCCGGTGGCCCGCCACCGCGATCACCGTGTTCTGGGTGCTGTGCGTGCAGGTCGTGATCGTGGCGACCTGGCGGCTGCTCACCCTCGTGCGCCGGGACCGGATCTTCACCGAGGCCTCGCTCGGCTGGGTCGACGCGATCGTGTGGGCCGTCGCCGCCGGCTGGCTGGTGCTCGTCGGCGTGCTGCTCTGGGTGGGCCTGCACGCGGACGACCCCGGGCTGCCGATGCTGCTGTTCCTCGCGACCGCGGTCGTCACCGTCGTCGCCCTGGTGCTGCTGGTCCTGCGGGCGCTGCTGCGCCAGGCCACCGCGCTGCGCACCGACCTGGACCAGGTGATCTGATGCCGATCGTCGTGCGGATCGACGTCGAGCTCGCCCGCCGCAAGATGAGCGTCGGCGAGTTCGCCGAGCGGGTCGGGCTCACTCCGGCGAACGTGGCGGTGCTCAAGAACGGCCGCGCCAAGGCGGTGCGGTTCAGCACGCTCGACGCCATGTGCCGCGTGCTGGGCTGCCAGCCGGGCGACCTCCTGGAGTGGGTCGAGGAGGAGTGAGCCCGCGCGCCCGTCCCGCCGAGCGGGCAGCAGGTGTCCCCTCCGGTGGCCCGGTAGGGACACCTACCGCCCGCTCGACGGGGCCCCGGCGCGCGCGATCGCCCGGACGCGGTCCGCGGTGCGCGCGGGTGGCTCCTCCCCCGTGACCAGCACGTGCGTCGCCAGCGCCCGCGGCGCGGGGTCGTCGAGCCAGCCCGCGAGGAAGTCGTGGCCGTCGCGGACCCAGTCCGTCCCCTTCGTCGCGAGCGACCGCGCCCGGAGCACGCGCAGGGCCTCGTCGCGCACGGCCGCGGGGAGCAGCAGCACCACCGACCCGGCCCGCGCCAGCGCCGCGGCCACCGCGGACCGGTGCGCCGGGTCGCCGTACGACGTGTGCCCCGCCCCCAGCGCGAGCACCGCGCCGGGGTGGTCCGCCACCAGCCGCCCGACCGCGTGCGCCCGGGCCGGCTCCCACTCCCGCTCGGCGGCCGCCCGGCCCACCGCGGCGATCCGCTCCCGCAGACGGTCGAGGTCCCAGCCCACCTCGCGGTAGTAGCGCTCGCCCGCCTCGTCCGCGTCGACGAACGGCACCCCCAGCGCGTCGGCGGCCGCGGCGCCGACGGTCGACTTGCCGCACGCCGCCGGGCCGACGAGCACGAGCAGCGGCCCGCGGGGCCGGGACGGCGCGGCGGCGGGGACGGCGGCGGGCTCGGAGGGCACCGGCCGAGTCTGCCGCACGGGCCGCGCGCGGCCCGGCCCGGCGCGGCGCCCGGCCGCCCCGACCGCGGCTGGCACACTCGTCGGCGGCAGCCCGCCGGACCGAGAGGACCCGACCGATGTCGTTCCAGGCCTACCTCGACGCGATCGAGGACAAGACCGGCAGGACCCCGCGCGCCCTCGTCGAGGAGGCCCGGGCCCGGGGTCTCGACGGCGCCGACGTGAAGGCCGGCGCGATCGTCGCCTGGCTGGCCGAGGACTACGGCCTGGGCCGCGGCCACGCGATGGCCCTGGTGCACGTCATCAAGAAGGGCCCGCAGATCGACGCCAAGCACGTCGGCACGACCGGCAGCCACCGCGACGAGTCCGGCACGCTCTGGCTGGACGGCAGGGCCACGAGGCCGAGCTGACCCGCCGCGGGCCGCTCAGCAGGACAGATGCGAGGGCGGCGGTCAGACTTCCGGCGTGAGGACGATCGGTGTCGAGGAAGAGTTCCTGCTCGTGGCGGAGGACGGGTCGCCCCGGGCCGTCGCGGCGGCCGTGCTGCAGCACGCGTCGTCCCAGGACGGCGAGGACGACGCGGGCGAGCCGGGCGGCAACCTGGAGAAGGAGTTCGCCCAGGAGCAGATCGAGACGTCGACCCACCCCTGCACGGACCTGACGGCGCTGCTCGAGCAGGTGCGCGCGGGCCGGTGGCACGCCGACTCCTCCGCGCAGCACGCCGGCGCGCGCCTCGCCGCGCTGGCCACCTCGCCCCGGGACGTCGAGCCGACGGTCGTCGTGAACCGGCGCGCGCAGGACATCGCCGCGGCGTTCGCGCAGACGGCGCGCGACCAGCTCACCTGCGGGTGCCACGTGCACGTCGAGGTCGCCGACGACGAGGAGGGCGTGCGCGTCGTCGACCACCTGCGGCGGTGGAACGCGGTGCTGCTGGCCCTGTCCGCGAACAGCCCGTACTGGCGCGGCGACGACTCGGGCTACCAGAGCTTCCGCTCGCAGGTCTGGGGCCGCTGGCCGACCGCCGGCGCGACGGCCCCGTTCGGCGACGCCGCGACCTACCGCGCGACGGTGCAGTCGCTGGTCGACAGCGGCACCATCCTCGACACCGGGATGGTCTACTTCGACGCCCGGCTGTCCGCCCGCTACCCGACGGTCGAGGTGCGCGTCGCGGACGTCTGCCTCGACCCGGAGGACGCGGTCCTGCTCGGCGCGCTGGTCCGCGGCCTGGCCGACACGGCGGCCGACGGCGGCGACCGGGACCTGGGCCCGGAACCGCGCGCCGAGGAGGTCCGGGTGGCCGGCTGGCGCGCCGCGCGCTCGGGGCTGACCGGCGACCTGGTGAGCCCGCTGACCGCGCGGCCGGTCCCGGCGGCGCAGGCCGTCGACGAGCTCGTCCGGCACGTGACCCCGGCGCTCGAGCGCTCCGGCGACCTGCCCTGGGTCCGCGACCACCTCGCCACGCTGCTCCGCCGCGGCAACGGCGCGCAGCAGCAGCGACGCTGGCGGCAGGAGGGCGCGGACGACGCCGAGCTGGTGCGACGCGCGGTGCGGAGCACGCTCGGCTGAGGGATCGGGGGCCACGGGGCGGCCCCGGGGCCCGGCGTGACGCACGCGACACGGCGGCGCCGGCCCGCTGACCTGCGTCGTCGCGGCGCGCGCCGGCTGTGCCCAGGGTCACCCGCCCGCCCTCGCCGCGCGTTCACGGGACCTTCACGCCAGACTGGAACACTGAACGGTCCCCGGACGTTGACCCCACCGAACAAGCGATACGTCTGTACGTCAAGGCACGGAGGTCCCTGATGTCGAACCGGTCCCTGCGCGGTATGCGCATCGGGTCCCACAGCATGGAGACGGACGAGGGCGTCGACTTCGCGCCGCGTCTCCAGGCGTACTACGACTGCCCCAACGGGCACACGATCATCCTGCCGTTCTCGGTCGAGGCCGACGTCCCGGTGGTGTGGGAGTGCCGGTGCGGCGAGGAGGCGCTGCTGCGCGACGCGTCCAAGCCGGAGCCGAAGGCCACCAAGCCCCCGCGCACCCACTGGGACATGCTGCTGGAGCGCCGCACCATCAAGGAGCTCGAGGAGCTGCTCGACGAGCGCCTCGACCTGCTCCGCGCCGGCAAGCTGCGCCGGAGCGCCTGAGCCTTCCACGGGAGGCCGTGAGCACGGGCCCTGCACCCTCGGGTGCGGGGCCCGTCGTCGTGCGCCACGCGCCCGGGTCAGCCCCGGCGGCGCGCCGCCCGGCGCACGAGGTCGCGCACCTGCCGCGCGCGCTCCTGCGCGCCCCACACGGTGACGCGCACCAGCGCCTCGACGACGATCGACCGGCTCATCTTCGACCGGCCCTCCGCCCGCTCCACGAACGTGATGGGAACCTCGACCACGCGGCCGCCCGCCCGGAGCACCCGCCAGGCCATGTCGATCTGGAAGCAGTAGCCGTGCGACGCCACCTCGCCCAGCGCGAGCCCGCCGAGCGCCGCCGCCCGGTACACCCGGAACCCGGCCGTCGCGTCCCGCACCGGCAGGCCCATCGCGAGCCAGGCGTAGGTGTTCGCGCCCCGGGAGAGCAGCTGGCGGTGCAGCGGCCAGTTGACGACCCGGCCGCCGCGGACCCAGCGCGAGCCGATCACCAGGTCGGCGTCCGGCACGCGCTCCAGCAGCCGCGGCAGGTCCTCGGCGCGGTGCGACCCGTCGGCGTCCATCTCGACCACGGCGTCGTAGCCGCGCTCGAGCGCCCAGCGGAACCCGGCCACGTACGCCGTGCCGAGGCCCTGCTTGCCGGTGCGGTGCAGCACCCGGATGGCCGGCCGGCCGCGCTCCTCGGCGTCGGCGGCGGCGATGCGCTCCGCGAGCTCCCCGGTGCCGTCCGGCGAGGCGTCGTCGACCACGAGCACGTCCGCGTCCGGTGCGTGCAGCCGCAGCGCCGCCAGGGCCCGCGGCAGGCTGTCCCGCTCGTCATAGGTGGGGACGACGACCAGCACCCGGCCGGCGGGACCCGCGCCGGCGGCCGGCGTCACGCCGCGCCCTCCGGGCGGTCGTCCCGGCGCACCCGCCACGCGCCCGCCGTCCCGGCGACGGTCATGACGACCGCCAGCGCCCCGACCACGCCGCTCGGCCACGCGCCCAGCACCGCCGCGGGGGTGAGCGACTGCCGCAGCGGGAGCCGGGCCACGAGCTGGTCGGCGGTGAACAGCTCGGTGTCCTGCGCCACCGTCCCGTTCGGCGCGATGACCGCGCTGACGCCGACGGTGCTCACCTGCACGGTGGCCCGCCCCAGCTCGACCGCGCGCAGCCGGGCCATCGCCAGCTGCTGGGTCGACTCGGCGGAGTAGCCGAACGAGGCGTTGTTGGTCTGCACCACCAGGACCTCGGCGCCCTCGCGCACCGCCTCGCGGACGATGCCGTCGTAGGCCACCTCGAAGCAGATGACGTCCCCGATCTGGACGGTGCGGCCGAGCCGCGCGGACTCCAGCGGCACCACGCCCGGCTCCGTGCCGGCGATCATGTCGTTCTGCACGAGGTCCACGGCCGAGGAGAACGGGCGGACGAGGCTGCGCAGCGGGATGTACTCGGCGAACGGCGCCGGCCGCTGCTTGGAGTACGACGCCACCGGACCCACGCCGGGCTCCCAGAGCAGCGACGTGTTGTAGCGGCCGCCGGACTCCGGGTACTGGATGGTGCCGATCAGCATCGGCGCGCCGACCGCCTGCGCGGCGGCGTCGATGTCCGCCGCGGCCTCGGCGTTCACCTCGGGGTCGATGTCGGTGCCGTTCTCCGGCCACAGCACGAGGTCGAGGTCCCCCGGCTCCACCTGGTCGAGCAGCGCGTACGTGCCGGCGAGGTGGTTGTCGAGCACCTCCCGCCGGGTGTCGAACGCGTGCAGCCCCGGCTGCGAGACGTTGCCCTGCACCGCCCCGACCGTCAGCGCGCCGTCCTCCGCGCGGGTGTCCATCGGGACGAGCAGGCCGACGACGACCACGCCGACCGCGAGGGCGACCCGGCCGAGCAGCGGCAGCAGCGCGAACCGGCGCGCGGCGAGCCAGGCCAGCGCCAGCGCGACGCCCGCCGCCGCCACGGCCGCCGACACCAGCGGCGCCCCGCCGAGCCGCGCGAGCGCGAGCACCGGCGAGTCCGCCTGCGAGAACGCCAGCCGGCCCCACGGGAACCCGCCGAACGGCCAGATGCCCCGCAGCTCCTCGACCGCCACCCACAGCACCACGAACACCACGAGCTGCAGCGACGCCCGCCGCCACACCGCCTCGCCGCGCCGGGCCCAGGACCACGCCGCGCCGAACAGGGCGACGAACCCGGCCTCGGCCACCGACAGGGCGAGCCACGGCACCGCGCCGACGGCGACGTCGGCCCACGTGAGCAGCGGCACGAAGAACGCGAGACCCCACAGGAGGCCCAGCAGGGCGTTCCACCGGGCGCTGTCGCGGCGCATCGCGAGGAAGAGCAGGGCCACCCCGGGTGCGGCCGCGTACCACCAGCCGAGGTCGGGGAACGCGGTCCAGGTCAGCAGGCCGCCGAGGACCGCCAGGACCGCGCTCCACCAGCGGGAGGGGTCACGGAGCGGCACCGCGCCAGGGTACGGCACCTCGCTGTCCGGCCGGTGCCACGCGGGGTCGGGGGCGGGTGCGGCGTCCGACCACGCGGCGTGCGCGGCCCGCAGCGGGCCCGGGCTCGCCTGCCGCGGGTGGGCCGCGGCGACGCCGCGGGGACGTCGCGTCAGCCACCGCGCCGGTCCGAGCCCCACCCGGCCGGGGTGAGGCCGACCGACCGGCCCGCGTGTCCTTCGTACCGCACGACCCCGCCTGGGCGGAGCCCGTTCTCTAGTGAACACGCGGGCCTGGTCGGAGCCCGACGTGGTCCGGGCGTCCTTCCCCCTGGGGCGCTCACCGTGCGGCGCCTCTGCCGGACCACTGCCGAGAACCTACCGAAACGGTGGGGGGTGTCAAGGGCGCCGAGGGGCCGCCGGACGGCGTCCGCGCAGGTCGCGAGGCGCGTCGCGCCGTGCCGGATTTGTCCAGATGGTCGAGACGCTTCGGCGTGTCGCCCGGCGTGTCGGGATCGCCCCTCGCGGCACCCCCGACACCCCCGCCCGGGTGACGCCGCGCCCCGCGCGGAGCAGCGGATTCACCCGTCCGCGCGACGCGGGGGTGGGGAGGCGCTCTCCGCGTTCGGGGCGGCGGACGCCCCAGCGCCTCCGATGCGGAAGCCGCGCACCGCAGCCGCTCGGGGCGCGGCGGCGGCCAGGGCGGAACCAGCGCGGCGCGGTGCCGCAGCCCGGCGGCCGGGCGGCCGGGCGGCCGCGCGGGTCGGCGGGTCAGCCGAGCGCGTCGTGCAGGACGACGCCGGCCCGCACCGTGCGCACGCACTCCGGCAGCGGCTCGCCCTCGCGGAGCGCCGGCAGCACCCCGCCGGGGTCCGCCGTGCCCTCGGGCAGCCGCCAGATCGCGAGGTGCGCCGGCGCCCCGACCGAGAGCTCGCCGGCCGCAGCGCCCCCGGCTCCGCCCGCGCGGCCCGCCGCCGCCCAGCCCCCACGGGTGTGCGCGGCCAGCGCCGCCGCGACCGGCAGCCGCTGGTCCGCCGTCCGGTGCCGCACGGCCGCCCGCACGGCGCCCCACGGGTCGAACGGCGTCACCGGGCTGTCCGAGCCGAACGCGAGCGGCACGCCCGCCGCGCGGAGGTCGGCGAGCGGGTGCAGCGACGCCGCCCGGCCGCGCCCGAGCCGCGCGGCGTACGCGCCGTCGTCCCCGCCCCAGGCGTCGTCGAACGCCGGCTGCACCGACGCGGTGAGGCCCAGCAGGACGAGCGCGGCGAGCGCGGGGGCGTCCAGCATCGAGGCGTGCTCCAGCCGGTGCCCGGCGGCGCGGACGGCGTCCACGCCCTCGACCTCGGCGGCCACCCGGAACCCGAGCAGGACCTCGTCGAGCGCCCGGTCGCCGATGACGTGGAACGCGGCGGGCAGCCCGGCGCGGGTGGCGGAGGCGACGTGGTTGCTCACCTGCTCGGCGGTGAGGTCGAGCCGGCCCGCGGGGTACGGCCAGCCGTCGGGCGCGTCCGCGTACGGGGCGCGCAGCGCGGCGGTCCGGCTGCCGAGCGAGCCGTCGGCCGCCAGGTCGCCGCCGACGCCCGCCAGACCGGGGACCGCGGCGGCGAGCGCGCGCACGTCGTCGGTGGTCTCGCAGAGCTCGGCCCGGAAGCCGACGACCAGCGGCAGCGCGGCGGCCGGGTCGGCGGTCAGCGCCAGGAGCGCGGCCAGGCCCGCCCGGGTGTCGGTGTGCGGGGCGCTCTGCTCGTGCACGGCGACCACCCCGGCCCGGGCCGCCGACTCGAGCGCGCCGCGGTACCGGGCGTCCCGCACGTCGGCCGGCAGGTCCCGGAGCGCCGCGCGCGCCGCCGCGTGCGCCTCCCCCGTCACCAGCCCGTCCGCGCGCCACCCCGGCAGGGCGCGGAGCCCGAGCACCTCGGCGAACGACGTGGACACGACCCCGGCGTGCAGGTCGACCCGGCCGAGGTAGACCGGCGCCCCGCCCGCGGCGGCGTCGAGCTCGTCCCGGGTCGGCGGGCGGCCCTCGGGCCACGCGTCCTCCGCCCAGCCCCAGCCGGTCAGCGGTGCGCCCTCCGCCGCGAGCCGCCGCCCGACCGCGCCCGCGGCCGCGTCCCGCACGGCGGCCAGGGCCTCGGCGAGCGACGCGCACGCGCCGAGTTCGACGCCCGCGCGCACCAACCCGGTGTCCAGCACGTGCGCGTGCGCGTCGACGAACCCGGGCGTCACCAGGGCCCCGCCCAGGTGGACCACCTCGTCGGCCCCGTCCGTCAGGCCGTCCGCCTCGTCGGCACCGCCGACCCACGCGACCGCCCCGTCGACGACCAGCAGGGCGGAGGGGGCGTCGGCGGTCGCGGGCGCGGCGAGGACGGCAGGCGTCACCACCGCACCGCCCCGGTACAGGGTGGTGCTCACGCGGGAACGATAACCGGGCAGGTCACGGGCGGCCCGCCGGGGTCCGCGCCGCCCGCGACCGCGCGTGCGCCCGCGAGCCCCGCTCAGGTCCCGGCGTACGCCACCACGCCGCGGCGCACCGCGGTCACCGCCTTGCGCGCCGTCTCCCGCAGCCGGGCGTCCGGGGCCGCCTTGGCGACCTGGTCCAGCACGTCGACGACCTGCTTGCACCACCGCACGAAGTCGCCCGCCGCGAGGTCGGCGTCCCGGAGTACCGCGTCGAGCCCGCGCCCGGCCGCCCACCGGTGCACCGGCGCCACCAGCCCGAGGTCGAGCGGCTGGGTCGACTCGATGCGGCGCGCGCTCTCCAGGTCGTCGAGCTCGGACCAGATGCGCGTCGTCGCGTCGAGGGCGATCCCCAGCCGGCTCGACGGCCCGCCGGGCACCGCGGGGCTGCGGTCCCGGTCGTCCCGGCGCGCCGAGTACACGACCGCGGACACCGCGGCCGCGAGCCCGGGCACGTCGAGCTCCGCCCACGCGCCCCGGCGCAGGCACTCGGCGAGCAGCAGGTCGTTCTCGGCGTAGATCCGGCGCAGCCAGCGGCCCTCGTCGGTGACGACCGTGCCGCCGTCGTCGCCCGTCGCCAGGTAGCCGAGCTCGTCCAGCACCTCGCAGATCCGGTCGAACACGATCGCGATCGACCCGGTGCGGCCCTCGATCCGCCGCACCAGCGCCCGGTGCTCGCCCTCCAGCCGGTACCACCGCTCCGCCCACCGGGCGTGCTCCTCGCGGTCGGGGCACTGGTGGCAGGGATGCGCGCGCAGCTCGCGGCGCAGCGCGGCGATCGCCTCGTCCTCGTCCTCCGCGACGGCCCGGCCCCGGCGGCGGCTCGGCACCGCCCCGGTGATCCTGCCCGCGTTGATCTCGCCGCGGAGCGTCGCGGCGAGGTCGCGCCGGTGCGAGGCCGCCCGCGGCGAGAAGCCCTTCGGCACCCGCAGCCGCCCGACGGCCCGGATCCCGTCGCCGACCTCCTGCACCGACAGCCGGCGCACCTCGCGCTCGGTGGTCAGCACCATCGGCCGCGCGCCCTCGAAGCCGCCGTGCGCGCCCGGGTCGACGACCACCGCGTAGGTGGACCGCCGCCCGCTCGGCACCGCGACCACGTCGCCGACCGACAGCCCCTGCAGGCTCGCCGCCGCCTGCTGCCGCCGGGCCGCCGCGCTCGCCCGGTGCACGCCCCGCTCGCGGTCGGACAGCTCGCGGCGCAGCGCGAAGTACTCGCCGAAGTCGCCGAGGTGGCAGGTCATCGCCTCGGCGTAGCCCTCCAGCGCCTCGGCGTGGCTCTGCGCCTGCCGGGCCAGCCCGACGACCCCGCGGTCGGCCTGGAACTGCGCGAACGACGTCTCCAGCACCTCGCGCGCCCGGACCCGCCCCACCTGGGCGACCAGGTTGACCGCCATGTTGTACGTCGGCCGGAACGCCGAGCGCAGCGGGTACAGCCGCTTCGACGCCAGCCCGGCCAGCGCCATCGGGTCCAGGTCGCCCCGGCCCAGCACCACGGCGTGGCCCTCGGAGTCGATCCCCCGGCGCCCCGCACGGCCGGTGAGCTGGGTGTACTCCCCCGGCGTGATGTCGACGTGGTGCGAGCCGTCCCACTTGACCAGCTTCTCCAGCACCACGGACCGCGCGGGCATGTTGATGCCCAGCGCCAGCGTCTCCGTCGCGAACACGACCTTGACCAGCCCGCGGGCGAACGCCTCCTCGACCGTCTCCTTGAACGCCGGCAGCATCCCCGCGTGGTGCGCCGCGACGCCCCGGACCAGCGCGTCGACGAAGCCCCAGTAGCCGACGACGTCCAGGTCCTCGGGCGCGATCGACGCGCACCGGGTCTCCGCGATGAACCGGATCTCCTCCGCCTCCGCGGGCGACGTCAGCCGCAGCCCGCCGGCGAGGCACTGCGCCACCGCGGCGTCGCAGCCGGCCCGGGAGAAGATGAACACGATCGCCGGGAGCAGGCCCGCCTCGTCCAGGACGTCGACCATGACGGGCCGCGGGACGGGACGCGGACCGCCGCCGCCACCCGGTCCGCCGCCCCCGGGACCGCCGCCCGGCCGGCGCCCGCCCGGGCCCCGGTAACCGCGGTCCCCCGCGCCCCGGCGCCCGCGGTGCGGGGCGTCGGACGCGCGCTCGGCGCGCCGCAGCAGGTGCGCGAGCTCGGGGTTGATCGGCGGGTTCTTGCCCGGCGCGGTCGGGTCGACGTGGCCCGCGTAGAGGTCGAGCAGGTCGTCGCGGACCAGCACGTGCTGGCCGAGCGGCACCGGCCGGTGCTCGCTCACCACCACGGCGGTGTCGCCGCGCACCGTGCGCAGCCAGTCGCCGAACTCCTCGGCGTTCGACACGGTGGCGGACAGCGACACCAGCTGCACGTCGTCGGGCAGGTGGATGATCACCTCCTCCCAGACCGGGCCGCGGAACCGGTCCGCGAGGTAGTGCACCTCGTCCATCACGACGAAGCCGAGCCCGTCGAGCGTGCTCGACCCGGCGTACAGCATGTTGCGCAGCACCTCGGTCGTCATGACCACGACCGGGGCCTCGCCGTTCTGCGTCGTGTCGCCGGTCAGCAGGCCGACCTGCTCCGCGCCGTACCGCCGCACCAGGTCGTGGTACTTCTGGTTCGACAGCGCCTTGATCGGCGTCGTGTAGAACGCCTTGCGGCCGGTGGCGAGCGCCAGGTGCACGGCGAACTCGCCGACGACGGTCTTGCCCGCGCCGGTCGGGGCCGCGACGAGCACCCCGCTACCGCGCTCGACCGCCTCGCAGGACTCCACCTGGAAGTCGTCGAGCGGGAAGTCCAGGAGCTGCCGGAACCGGGCGAGCTCGCTCTTCTCCGCCTGCGCCCGGCGACGCGCGGCGGCGTACCGCTCGGCCGGGGACAGCTCGTCGGGCTCGGGGGTGCGTGCCGTGCTGCGTCGTGCCACGCGCCCACCCTAGGTCGGGTTGGCCGCCAGCACCCGGACGGCGCCCGGCACGACCTCGGCGAGCAGGGGCAGCGCGCCGATCCGCTCCCCGTCGGCGTGCGCCTCGGGCGGGGTCCCGCCCAGGTGCGGCGCGGGCTCCACGAGCACCCGCCGGCTCCGGAGCACCTGCACCTGCGGGTGCCGCACGTGCCGACCCGCGTACATCCCGGGGAAGATCCGCACCACCCCGGCCCGGCTGAACGGTCCCGCGACGACGACGTCCAGCAGCCCGTCGTCGAGGCGCGCGTCCGGCGCGATCCGGATGCCGCCGCCGATCCACGGGCCGTTCGCCGCGACGACCACCGTGCCCGCCGACTCCCACACGCCCTGGTCCGTCGTCAGCCGGTAGCCGTACGGGCGGAACGCCCGCAGCTCCGGGCCCAGCGCCCGCACGTAGCGCGCGGAGCCGCGGGGCCAGGCGAGGGCGTTGGCGCGCGCGTTCACGGCCGCGTCGATGCCGCACGACAGCGCGCCGAGGTACCACTCCCGGGCCGCCTGCGCCGGCGACCCCACCCGCACGGCGTCGATCGCGCGCGGCCCGGTGAGCAGCGCGCGCTCGATCGCCTCGACCGACGCGGCGACGTCGCCGCGGGGCAGCCCGAGGGCGCGCGCCACGTCGTTCCCCGTGCCGCCGGCGACGATGCCCAGCGGGAGGTCGGTCTCGGCCACCACGTTCGCGCCCAGGTGCACCAGGCCGTCGCCGCCGACCACCACGAGCGCGTCGAGGCCCGCGACGGCCGCCCGGCGCGCGTGCGCCGTCGCCGTGCGCAGGTCCCGGGCGGTCAGGTCCTCGACCCGGTGCCCGCGGCGGCGCAGCGCGTCGAGCACCGCCACCCCCACGCCGGTCCCGCGTCCCTTGCCCGCCACGGGGTTCACCACGACCCCGAGGTGGCTCACGTGGCGAGCGTCCCGTCCGCCGTGCCGGCGCCGGTCCCGCCCAGGCCCTCGCGGCCCGCCGCGGTCTCCGCCGCCGCCAGCCGCTTGTCCGCGCGCCGGTCGTGCAGCACGCACACGCCCAGCGCCGCGAAGTACAGGCCGCAGATCGGCAGGGCCATGACGATCATCGTGATCGCGTCCGGCGTCGGCGTCATCACCGCGGCGAACACGAACGCGAGCAGCACCGCCCAGCGCCAGCCCTTGGCCCAGGTGCTCGCCCGGACCAGGCCGACCAGGTTGATGCACACCATGACCACCGGCAGCACGAACGCCAGGCCGAACGCCAGCACGAACCGCATGACGAAGCTCAGGTACGCCTGCGCGTCGATGAAGTTGGACGCGCCCTCCGGCGTGAAGTCCGTGAGGACCTTCACCGCCGTCGGCAGCGTCCACGCCGACAGCCCGGCGCCGGCCAGGAACAGCGGCACCGCGGCCGCCAGGAAGCCGACCGCCGACCGCTTCTCCCGGCGGGTCAGGCCGGGCGTGATGAAGGCCCACAGCTGGTAGAGCCACCACGGGCTGGACACGATGACGCCGAGGAACAGCGCCACCTTGATCTGCATGTCGAACGCGCTGGCCAGGCCGGCGAAGTTCACCGACACCCGGCCGTCGCGCCCCGCGGCGGTGTCGAGCAGCGGCTGCTGGAGCAGCTCGAACACCGGCTCGTACAGGAACCAGCCGACCACCGCGCCGACCGCCAGGCCGATCGCGGCCAGGAACAGCCGCTTCCTCAGCTCGAGCAGGTGCTCGCGCAGCGGCATCCGGCCCTCGGGGTCGGGCCGCCTCTTGCGCGCCACGGATCAGGCGCTGGGGGTGGTGCTGCCGCTCGCCGGCGGCTGGTGCCCGGGCTGGTCGAGCGAGGGCGCGGGGGACGCGGACGGCGCGGGGTTCACGACGGGGCCCTGCGCGAGCGGCGGGGCCGGGTCGGCCGTCGGCGGCGGGGCGGGCGCGGTGCGCGGCTCGTCCTCGGCCAGGTCCTTGACCTCCCGCTTGAAGATGCGCAGGGACTCGCCCACGGACTTCGCCAGGTCCGGCAGCCGTCGCGCCCCGAACAGCAGGAGGATCACGACGAGCAGCACACCGATGTGCCAGGGCTTCAGGGCGTTCATGACGTTCCTGTCGGACGGGAGACGTTGACCCGTCGATCCTAACCGGCACCACCCCCGCTGCGGGTGAAGCGGTCGCACCGGTGGGTGCGCCCCGCGTCAGCGCGTGTAGGCGCGCCAGCCCTCGCGGGTCCGGCGGTCGCGCTCCCGCCGGCGCTCCCGGCGCTCCGCCGCCTGCTCGCGGAGCAGCGCCCAGCGGTCCCGGGCCTCCTCCGGGTCGGGCAGCAGCGCCGCCTCCCGCGCGGCGCGGGCGGCGCGCTCGGCCTCCTGCGCCTGCTCGGCGAGGGTCGACGCGTGCTCGGCGAGCTGCCCGAGGACCTCGGACGCCTCGCGGAGCTCGGCGACCAGCGCGCGGAACCGCCGCCACAGGTCCCGGCCGAGGAAGAACGCGCCGACCAGCGTGCCGACGACCAGCACCGACCACACGACCACCCAGACCATCGGGCCAACCTATCCCGTCAGCCCGCGGCGGGCGTGGGGTCGGCCGGCGCGTCCGCGGGGCCGGCGAGCGGCCCGTACGCCGCCAGCGCCGCCCGGGCCCGGACCGCGACGTCCCGCGCCACCTCCGGCGGCCGCACGCCCAGCACGTCGTCCGCGGCCTGGAGCAGCAGGCTGCGCAGGAACGCCCGCTGCCCCACCCGCACGTCCACCTCGAACGACCCGTCCGGCAGGTTGCGCACGTCCTCCACCGGCACCGTCTCCGCGACCCAGCGGCCGGTGCTGCGCAGGTGCAGCGTCGCCACGTCGCCCTCGAGGTCGAACCGGAACTCCGCCGTCGCCCCGCGACCCGCGCCCGGGTGCGGCTCCGCCGGCGCGTCGAGCACCTCGGCCGCGAGCACCCGGTCCAGGCGGAACAGCCGCTCGTCGCCGGCCCGCAGGCACCACGCCTGCAGGTACGACCGCTCGTCGCTGGTCGTCATGCGCAGCGGGTCCACGTCGCGGTCGCTCGTCACGTCGGAGGCGTTCACGTACCGGATCCGCAGCCGCCGGCCGGTCGCCAGCGCCCGGCGGATCTGCGCCACCACCTCCGGCCGCCCGTCGACCGCCAGCCGCACGTCGACCGCGCCCGCGGCCTCCCCCGTCGCCGCCGTCAGCTTGGCCAGCGTCGAGCGCAGCACCTCCGCCTGCTCGGGGTCGAGCGTCGGGCCGAGGTCCGCCACCATCGCGCGCAGCGCCGCCAGCAGCGTCACCGCCTCGCGGGTGCCCAGGCGCAGCGGCCGGGTCATCCCGCGGGACTCCGTCAGCCGGATCTCGCCCCGGTCGTAGGAGTCCGCGTCGAAGTCGATGAGGTCGTGCGGGTAGTAGCCGGGGGTGCCGCTCATCCAGAGCGTGTCGACGTCCGCCATCACCTGCGACGGGGTCACGCCGAAGTGCTCGGCCAGCTGCTCGACGGACACGCCGTCGTTGCGGTCGAGGTAGCCGATCATCCCGAGCAGGCGCAGCAGCCGCTCGCTCGCGCGCTCAGCCACGGGGGGCCTCCTGGGTGTCGCCGGCGGGGGTGGTGCCGGCGGGGGTGCCGCCGGCGGTCTCGGCGGCGGGGCCCGCGGGCGGGCCGCCGGCGTCGGGGCCGCCGCCGTCCAGCGTCGCCGCGACGCGCAGCAGGCCGAGGACCGCGTCGCGCAGCGCCGGGGGGTCCGCGACCAGCACGGCGTCGCCGTAGCCCGCGACCTCCTCCGCCAGCTCCCACGTCGCCCGGTACGACACGCGCACCAGGTCGCGGTCGGCGACCGCCGCCCGGAGCGCGGGCGACGCGCCGTCCGGCAGGTCCGTGGGCTCGCCGCGCGCCCGGAGCGCCTCCGCGCGCTCCGCCCGCAGCGCCAGCACCGCCGTGCGCTCGTCCCGGACGTCCCAGGACAGCAGCGCGGCCTCGGTCTGCTCCGGCGTCGGCGCGTCGAACGCCCCGGCCGCGCCGACCACGCGCACCCGCCCCTCGATCCGGCTCAGCCGGAACGAGCGCGTGCCGTCGCGGTCCACGTCGAAGCCCACGAGGAACCAGCCGCCCCGCCGCGCCACCAGGCGCCACGGCTCGACCAGGCGCTCCCGCACCTCGCCCGTGCTCGCCGCCCGGTAGGTGAACCGGACCCGCTGCCGCGCCTGCACCGCGTCCAGCAGCGGCGGGAACGCGTCGCCGCCCGCCCGCACCCGCGGGGCCAGCCCGGCCGCGAGGTCGCTCGACCCCGCGCCGGCGCCCACCGCGCGCAGCTTGGTCAGCGCCCGGGACGTGTCCGCCCGCACCGAGCGGTCCTGCCAGAACTCCGCCGCCAGCGACAGCGCGCCCAGCTCCGCGGAGGTCAGCTCCAGCGGCGGTAGCGCGTACGCGTCCTGGTCGATCCGGTAGCCGATGTCGTCGCCGTGGCCGGCCGAGGTCACCGTCGCGACCGGGATGCCCAGGTCGCGCAGCGTGTCCTTGTCGCGCTCGAACATCCGCTCGAACGACTCGTCGGACGGGGCGTCGCCGTAGCCCGCGACCGTGCGGCGGATCTGCTCCTTCGTCATCCGGCCGGGCGTGTGCACCAGCGCGATGACGAGGTTGAGCAGCCGCTCGGCGGGGTGGATCTGTTCGGGCATCGGGGACAACCGTAGTGGCCGGTAGCGTGGTCCGGTGATCACATGGCGCTCGGGCACGGTGGAGCAGGTCGGTCGGTCGTGGCCCGGGGCCCAGGAGCTGACGGTCGTCGTCGCCGACGGCGTGTCCGGGCCGGACCCCGTCACGGTGCGCGCGCTGGCCTACCCCGCGCTCGTCGGCGACCTCCGCGTCGGCGACACGGTCCTGCTCAACGTGTCGGCGCTCGCGCGCGGGCTCGGCACCGGCGGCTACGCCCTCGTCGTCGCCCCTGGGGCCCCCGACCGGCTGCCCGCCGACCCGCCCGCCGGGCCCGGCCACCTCGTCAAGGCGCGGTACACCCCGCTGCAGGCCATGGTGCTCGGCGTCGACGACCAGGAGTCGCCGCACCACGAGGTCCTGCGCGACGCCGACGACCTCGCCGGGCTCCCCGTCGTCGTCGCCGACCTGCACTCCGCCCTGCCGGCCGTCGTCGCGGGCGTCCGGTACGCCGACGCGCTGCTGTCCCGGCCCGGGTCGGCGGTGCCGCCGCTGCGCGTCGCCTACGTCATGACCGACGGCGGCGCCCTGCCCGCCTGGTTCTCGATGGCCGTCGCCGGGATGCGCGAGGCCGGCTGGATCGAGGCGTGCCTCACCGCCGGGCAGGCGTTCGGCGGCGACCACGAGGCCGTCACCCTGCACACCGCCCTGCTCGCCGCGCGGCACGTCGTCGGCGCGGACGTCGTCGTCGTCGCCCAGGGGCCCGGCAACCTCGGCACCGGGACCCGGTGGGGGTTCTCCGGCGTCGCCGCCGGCGAGGCGGTCAACGCCGCGGGCGTGCTCGGCGGGCGGCCCGTGGCGTCGCTGCGGGTGTCCGGCGCCGACGCGCGGGACCGGCACCTCGGCGTGTCGCACCACTCGCTCACGGCGTACGGGCGCGTCGCGCTGACCCCGGCCGACGTGGTGGTGCCGGTGTTCGACCCGGCGGCGGCGCCGGCGGCGGGCGGCGCGGTGGCGGGCGGCGCGGTGGTGGGCGGCGCGGTGGTGGGCGACGGAGAGCAGCCCGGCCTGCGCGTGCCCGACCCCCAGGAGCACCTCGGCGCCCACCTCGCGGCCGTCGGGCGGCGCGTGGCCCAGCAGGCCCGGTCGCTCGTCGAGCCCGCCGGGCGGCACCGGCTCGTGGAGGTCGCCGCGGGGGCCGACCTGCTGACCGCGCTCGGCGCGTCGCCCGTCCGGCTGTCGACCATGGGGCGGGGGCTCGCGCAGGACCCCGCCGCGTTCCTCGCGGCCGCGGCCGCGGGCGCGCACGCGGCGCGGCTGGCCCGCCGGGCCTGAGCACCCGGAGGGCGAGCTCGCGCGGCCGGCGGCCGGACGGCCGTGGTCGGGGCCGCGCCCGGTCGCGCGCCGAGCCCGGACCTCCGCTGCACGAGCGCCCGCCGACTCCTCCACAGGGTGGGCCGGCGCGCACCGTCCCCAGCCTTGTGACGCGGGGCGCAAGGCGTGTCGGTGGTCGCCCGTAGGTTGGTCCCATGCCCGATGACCAGTGCGAACGCGTCTCCCCGCCGCCCGGCGGGGCGGTCCTGGCGTGCGGCTGCAGGTGCACCTGCGGCGGCACCGGCACCACGGGCGGCACCGGCACCACGGGCGGCACCGGCACTACGGGCGGCACCGGCACCTCCGACCCGGCCGATGACGTCACCCGGCAGACCCCGTGTGCCTCGACCGTCGCCCGCCCGAGCGCGAACGACTCCCTCGCCGTCCGCGGAGAGGCGGCGATCGCCGGGACGGAGGCCGACGCGGTGGCGACGGGCGGGTCGACGACGGGCCGGGCGACGAGCGACGGGTCGACGACCGGCAACGTGACGACCGACGGGTCGACGACCGACGAGGCGGTGCCTGACGCGGGTGCGATCGACGTGGACGCGATGGACCCCGCGGCGCGAGCCGCCGTCGTCGCGGAGCACCTCGATCCCGCGCAGCCCGAGCTCTTCCGGCTCCAGGCCGCGCTCGACGAGACGCCGACCGGCGTGCCCCTCGTGCGGTTGCTGAGCGCCCTGGACCTGCCGTCGCTCGCCGCGTTCGACCTGATCGAGGTCGCCGCCGCCTACGTGCGCGTCGCGGGCTGGGCGCACGCCGGGCTCGCCCGCGCTGCGGCTGCGCTGCACCGCACCCCGACATGCCGCACCCGCGGCTCACCGACCACCAGAACCGGGCCGAGCAGCTCACGATGCCGTTGCGCGCCACCGCGATGCCGCTCTCCCTGCGACTGCGCCGCTCCCCCCAGGAGATGCTCGCCCTCGTCCGGGCGGGCCTCGCGTTCGACCACCACCTCGCCGCGACCGGGCGGGCCCTGGCCGACGGGCGCATCGCGGTGCCCGCCGCACGGGCGATCGCGGCCAGCCTGGGTGAGCAGCCCTGGCAGATCGCGCAGGCCGTCGAGGACCGGGTCCTCCCGCGCGCCGCCGACCGCACCACCGGGCAGGTCAGGCGCGACGTGGCCCGGGCGCTGCTCGAGGTCGACCCCGGGCACGCCGCCGACCGGCACGCCGAGGCCCAGGCGTCCCGGATGGTCACGCACCCCCGGGCGCTGCCGGACCAGATGGCGGAGATGCGCCTCGTCCTGCCCGCCCCGAGGGCCGTGGCGATCGACACCGTGCTCGAGTCCTGCGCCCGCACCGCACGCGCAGCCGGCGACCCCCGCACCCTGGACCAGCTGCGCGCCGACGGGCTGACCGACCTGCTCCTCGCGTCCCCGTCACAGCCTCCGGGCCTCCCGTCCGGGAGCACCAGCGCACCGGACGCGCCCGCCGCCGACTCGAGCACTCCGGCGACCGCCCCGCGCGCCCGCGGCCGCGCCGGCACCGGCCCGCGCGATGCGCGCACCCACGTCGTCGTCACCGTCCCGCTGTCGACCCTGCTCGGCCAGGACGAGCAGCCCGCGGACCTGGCGGGGTACGGCCCGATCGACGCCACGACCGCCCGCGCCCTCGCCCTCGGCGGCACCTGGCAGCGGCTCGTCACCGACGACCTCACCGGCGCCGTCCTGGACGTCGGGCGCACCACGTACCGGCCGCCCGCCGCGCTGGCGGCCCACGTCCGGCACCGCGACGCGAGCTGCGCCGGCCCCGGCTGCCCGGTCCCCGCGGCGCGCTGCGACCTGGACCACACCGAACCCTGGCACCCCGAGCCCGCCACCGGTGGCGGCGACCCCGACCCGCCCGGCACCACCAGCGACCGCAACCTCGGGCCCGTCTGCCCGCGCCACCACCGCGCCAAGCACCAGCTCGGCCTCACCCTGCGTCAGCGCGAACCGGGCGTCTTCGACTGGACGGACCCCACCGGCCACGCCTACCGGACCAGGCCGGGCCTCGACGCACCGACCGAGCACCTCACCGCGCCCCGACGCGTCCGCGAGGCGCACCGGCGACGCGACCGGGCGCACCGCAGCGGCGACGCGAGCGCCGGGCCCGGCGACCCGGACGAGCCGCCACCCTTCTGAGCCGCTGCGCCGAAGGGGCCGCGACGCCGAGCCCGCCGCTGCGCCGCGGGGCTCCACGCCGCCCCCAGCGACCACGCCCCCGAGCGACCAGACCAGCACGACCGCCGCCCCTACCGACCCACCACGCCCACCGAGTCGACACGACGGCCGAGCCACCATGCCCACCCAGCCACCACGCCGGCCGAGCCACTACGCCGGCCGAGCCACTACGCCGGCCGAGCCATCGCGCGCACCGACCCACCGCGCCCACGGGAGCACGGCGCCGACCGACGACTCACCCCGCAGTGGCCCCGGCGCGGACCGGCTGGACGCCCGAGCCCCGGCCGGGCGCCGGCACGAGCCGGCCGTCCGGCCGCGCCACGCGGACCTCGGCTAGTCGTCGCCCCGCGCGGTCCGCTGCCGCACGGCGACGAGGGTCGACAGCCGCTTGGCCTCGCGCCGGGCCCGCTCGCCGTCGGAGCGCTGGACGCCCATGACCGCGAGGGTGTCGCCGTCGTCGAGGTCGAGCTGGACCCACGGGCGGCCCTCGCCGAACCGGACCCAGACGATCTCGGCCCAGGCGACGGTGCGGGTGCTCGCGAGGTTCCGCACCCGCAGACCCTCCGGGGTCGGGGTGGCGCACACGGTGGCCTGGCGCCAGAGGAACCCGACGATCGCCAGCCCGACGAGCGCGATGCCCCCGAGGTCCGCCGTGGTCCAGCCCTCGACCCCGGTGGTGGAGAGCAGCACGATGAGCAGGGCGGTCGCGAGGGCGACGACGACGGCCAGCGTGCCGGTCACCACCCGCGCGGCGCGCGGCCGGAACACGTCGTCGAGCGCGGGCCGTCGGGGCTCGTCGCCGCCCCGGGCGGAGCCGGCACCGGGGTGGTGGGGGCCGTCACCCGCACCGCGACCGCCGCCGCGACCGGGCACCGGTCCGCCGTCCCCGCCCTGCCCGTCCCGCCCCGGCTCCCCCGTCATCGCCCGTCGCCCGGAGTCAGAGCCGGCAGGCGTGGATCGACGTGACGAGGATGGCCCGCGCGCCGACGTCGTACAGGGCGTCCATGACGCGGTTGGTCTCGGAGCGCCGCACCATCGCGCGGACGGCGGACCAGTCGCGGTTGTGCAGGGGCGACACGGTCGGCGACTCGAGCCCCGGCGTGATGGCGACGGCCTGCTCGACGAGCGCGGTCGGCACGTCGTAGTCCATGAGCACGTACTCGCGCGCGGTGAGCACGCCCTGCAGCCGGCGGGTGAGCACGTCGAGCCCGGCGGGCTCCTCGCCGTCGGCCCGGCGGACGAGCACCGCCTCGGACTTGAGGATCGGCTCGCCGAACACGTCGAGCCCGGCCGCGCGCAGGGTGGTGCCGGTCTCGACGACGTCGGCGATCACGTCGGCGACGCCGAGCCGGATCGCGGTCTCGACCGCGCCGTCCAGCCGGACGACCTCGGCCGGGACGACGCCCTGGCGGCGCAGGTAGTCGGCGACGAGCACGGGGTAGGACGTCGCGACGCGCCGGCCGGCGACCTCGCGGACGTCGTTCATCTGGCCGGCCTGGGTCGCGAACCGGAACGTCGACCGGGCGAAGCCGAGCTGCAGGTGCTCGGTCGCCGGGGACTCGGAGTCGAGCAGCAGGTCGCGGCCGGTGACGCCGACGTCGACGGTGCCGGCGCCGACGTACACGGCGATGTCGCGGGGGCGCAGGAAGAAGAACTCGACGCCGTTGTCGGCGTCGGGCAGGACGAGCTCGCGGGAGTCGCGGCGCTGGCGGTAGCCCGCCTCGCGGAGCATGTCGGAGGCGGGCTCGGCGAGCGAGCCCTTGTTCGGGACGGCGATCCTCAGCACGGGGGTTCTCCGGGGGTGTTCAGGTGTGACAGGGGGCAGCGGGCCGGGGCCGGTCAGAGGTGGGCGTACACGTCCTCGAGCGTGAGGCCCTTGGCGACCATGAGCACCTGCAGGTGGTAGAGGAGCTGGGAGATCTCCTCGGCGGTGCGGGCGTCGCCCTCGTGCTCGGCGGCCATCCAGACCTCGGCGGCCTCCTCGACGATCTTCTTGCCGATCGCATGGACGCCGGCGTCCAGCTCCGTGACGGTGCCCGATCCCGCGGGCCGGGTGGCCGCCTTCTCGGTGAGCTCAGCGAACAGCGCGTCGAACGTCTTCACGCCCGCCAGGGTAGACGGTCGGACGACCCCACCCGGTCCCGCGTCCAGCGTGGGGATGCTCACCCCTCCACCCCGGCCGCCGCGGTGACCTGCTGCGGCTCGGACTCGCGCCGGGCGCGCCACCAGACGACGAAGCCCGAGACGACGACCCCCGCGTACACCAGGTACAGGAACGCCGACGGGTAGTAGCCCGCGCTGAGCAGCAGGGGCACGCCGACGGCGTCGACGGCGATCCAGATGAGCCAGAACTCGATCCAGCCGCGCGCCATCCCGTAGGTGGCGAGCAGGGAGCCGACGAAGATCCACGCGTCGGCCCACGGCCCCCAGGACCCGAGGGCGCGGAACACCAGGGCGCACGCGACGGTGCCGACGACGCCGACGACGCCGAGCTGGATCCAGCCCGACCGGCCGGCCCACCGGGGCACGACGGCCGGGGCGTCGGGGTCGCCGTGCTCGCGGGCGACCCGGCGGGCCTGCGACCAGCGCACCCAGCCGTAGACCGCGACGGCGACGAAGAACACCTGCCGCCCCGCCTGCCCGTAGAGGTCGCGCTCCTGCGGGGTGTGGAACACGCCGCCGAGGAACACGGTGAACAGCAGGACGTTGCCGACGATGCCGACGGGCCACGCCCACACCTTGCGGCGCAGGCCGCCGAGGGCGGACGCGAGGCCGAACAGGTTGCCGATCACCTCCCGCCAGAGCACGGGGTGCCCGGCGACCACGAGCTGGGCGTCGAACAGCCAGCCGAGGACGTTCACAGCCCGCGCAGCGCGACGACGGTGGCCACCGCCGCCTCGGCCGCCTCCGCGCCCTTGTCCTCGTGGGAGCCCTCGAGCCCCGCGCGGTCGAGCGCCTGGGCCTCGTCGTCGCAGGTGAGCACGCCGAACCCGACGGGCACGCCGGTCTGCACGGCGACGTCGGTGAGGCCGGAGGTCGCGGCCTGGCAGACGTAGTCGAAGTGCGGGGTGCCGCCCCGGATGACGACGCCGAGCGCGACGACCGCGTCGTGGTCGCCGGACCGGGCGAGCCGGCCGGCCGCGACCGGGAGCTCGAAGGTGCCCGGCACCCGCACCTCCCGGACGTCGGTGACGCCGGCGGCGGCGAGCGCGCGCCGGGAGCCCGCGAGCAGGCCGTCCATGACGGTGGTGTGCCAGCTGGCCGCGACGACGGCGACCCGCAGGCCGCTGCCGTCGGTGGTGATCGTGGGAGCGCCGCTGCCGCTCATCGTGCGTCCTCCGTGCGAGACGTGGTGGCCGGGCCCGAGGGGGTGGGACCGGTGGGGGTGGTGGGTGTGCCGGCGGGGTGCGCGTCGAGGCCGGGCAGCAGGTGCCCCATCGCCCGCGCCTTGGTGCGCAGGTAGGCCTCGTTGTGCGGGGTCCGCCCGACCTCGAGGCCGCGCACGTCGGCGACCTCGATGCCGTGGGCCGTGAGCCCGGCGACCTTCGCCGGGTTGTTGGTGAGCAGGGTGATCCGCCCGGCGCCGAGGTCCGCGAGGATCGCCGCCGCGGCGCCGTACTCGCGCCGGTCCGCCGGCCAGCCGAGGTCGATGTTCGCCTCGACGGTGTCCCGGCCCTGGTCCTGCAGCGCGTAGGCGCCGATCTTCGCGAGCAGGCCGATCCCCCGGCCCTCGTGCCCGCGCAGGTAGACGACCGCGCCGCCCTCGCGGGCCGCGAGGTCCAGCGCCGCGTCGAGCTGGGGCCCGCAGTCGCAGCGCGCGGAGCCGAAGGCGTCGCCGGTGAGGCACTCGGAGTGCACCCGGACGACGGGCTGCGCGGCGAGGCCCTGCGCGGCGACGAGCGCGAGGTGGTCGGCGCCGGTCCGGAGGTCGCGGTAGGCGTGCACGCGGAAGTCGCCGTGCCGCGTGGGCAGGACGGCGCTGTGCGCGCGGTGCACGCGCCGGGCCGGCGCGGCGGCCGCGGCCTCGGCGCCGGGCGCGGGCTCGGCGGGCAGGTCGTCGTGCGCGGTCCGCCAGGCGATCAGGTCGGCGATGGTGAGGACGACGAGGCCGTGCTCGCGCGCCAGCGCCGCGGTGGCGGGCAGCCGCATCATCGTCCCGTCGTCGTGCACGAGCTCGGCGATCGCGGCGACCGGCTCGACCCCGGCGAGGCGGCACAGGTCGACGGCGGCCTCGGTGTGCCCGGCGCGGTGCAGCACGCCGCCCGGCACGGCCCGCAGGGGCAGGACGTGCCCGGGCCGGATCAGGTCCTCGGTGCCGGACGCGGGATCGGCGAGGACGCGCAGCGTGCGCGTCCGGTCGGCGGCGGAGATGCCGGTGGTCACGCCGTGCGCGGCGTCGACGGTCACCGTGTAGGCGGTGCGCCGGGGGTCCTGGCTCTGCGGCACCATCAGGGGCAGGTCGAGGGCGTCCGCCCGGGCGCCGGTCATGGGAGCGCACAGGTAGCCGGACGAGTGCCGGATCGTCCACGCGACCCACTCCGGCGTCGCGAGGGCGGCGGCCAGGATGACGTCGGCCTCGTTCTCGCGGTCCTCGGAGTCGGCGACGAGGACGGGCCGCCCGGAACGCAGCGCCTCGAGGGCCTGCTCGACGGTGCCGAGCGCGATCGGCTGGGGGTCGACGGCGGTCACCGGGCCACCTCCGCGCCCGCCCCGGCGTCGGCCCCGACCCCGGCGTCGGCCCCGACCCCGGCGTCGACCCGGGCCCCGGCGACCGCGCCGGCGGACAGCAGCCGCTCGACGTACTTGGCCAGCACGTCCACCTCGAGGTTCACCCGGGTCCCGACGGCGGCGTCGCCGAGCGTGGTCTCGGCGAGCGTCGTCGGGATGAGCGACACCCCGAACCAGTCGGGCCCGACCGCGGTCACGGTCAGCGAGACGCCGGCGACCGCGACGGAGCCCTTCTCCGCGACGTACCGGGCGAGCGCCGGGTCGAGCGCGATCTCGACCTCGTCCCACCGCGGGCCCGGCGCCCGCCGGCGGACGGTGCCCACCCCGTCGACGTGGCCCTGGACGACGTGGCCGCCCAGCCGGGCGTCGGCCCGCACGGCGCGCTCCAGGTTGACCGGCGAGCCCGGCGCGAGGTCGGCGAGCGCGGTGCGCCGCAGCGACTCCGGCATGACGTCGACGGCGAAGGTGCCGTCGCCGGGCAGGTCGGTGACCGTGAGGCAGACCCCGGACACCGCGATGGAGTCGCCGTGCCGGGCGTCGGAGGTGACCAGCGGGCCGCGCAGCACGAGCCGCGCGTCGCGGTCCTCCCCCGCGGCGCCGCCGGCGCCCGCCTCCGCGCCCGCCCCGCCCGGGGCCAGGTCCAGCGACACCACGGTGCCGACCTCCTCGACGATGCCGGTGAACATCAGCGCTCCTCCTCCTCGACGTCGGCCACGACGAGCACGTCGGGCCCCAGCGGTCGTACCTCGCGGGTCCGCAGCCGCAGCGCGTCCCCGATCGTCCCGATGCCCAGATCGCCCACGGCGGACCGCCCGGCGCCGAGCAGCACGGGCGCCACGTAGGCGTGCACCTCGTCCACGACGCCCGCGCGCAGGAAGGCCGCGGCGAGCGTGGGCCCGCCCTCGACGAGCACGCGCCGCGCCTCGCGGGCGTGCAGCGCGGCCAGCGCTTCGCGAGGGTCGCGGGTGCGCAGGTGCAGCACGTCGCCACCCGGTCCGGCGAGCCGCCCACCCGCCGGCAGGTCGCGCGCGCCGACGACGACGCGCAGCGGCTGGTGCGGGGCGAGCGCGCCGTCGGCGCCGCGCGCGGTGAGGGCGGGGTCGTCCGCGAGGGCGGTGCCGGTGCCGACGACGAGCGCGTCGACCTCGCCGCGCAGGGCGTGCGCGTGCGCGCGGGCCTCGGGCGAGGTGATCCACCGGCTCGACCCGTCCGCCGCGGCGACGCGGCCGTCGAGCGTGGCCGCGAGCTTGAGCGTCACGTGCGGGCGCCCGCGCTCGACGGCGACGAGCCACGGTCCGAGCAGCGCCCGCCCGGCGGCCTCCTCGACGCCGAGCACCACCTCGACGCCCGCGGCGCGCAGCCGCGCGGCTCCCCCGGCGGCGGCCGGGTTCGGGTCGGGGACGGCGACGACCACGCGGGCGACGCCGGCCTCCAGCAGCGCGACGGAGCACGGCCCGGTCCGGCCCGTGTGGTCGCAGGGCTCCAGGGTGACGACGGCGGTGGCGCCGCGGACGTCGAGGCCCCGGGCCCGCGCGTCGGCGAGCGCGGCGACCTCGGCGTGCGGGGTGCCCGCGCCGCGGTGCCAGCCCTCGCCGAGCACGCGGGCGCCCGGCACGGGACCGGACTCGCCCGTGCGGGAGCCCCCGCCGCCGGGGCCCTCCGGGGCGGTGCGCGGCGCGCCGGCGGCGGCACCGGGCGCGGCGAGCAGCACGCAGCCGACGCGCGGGTTCGGCCCGTGCACGGGCCCGCGGCGGGCGAGGTCCAGGGCGCGCGCCATCGCGTCCCGCTCGACCTCAGCCGGCTCGACCGCCGTCCGCGTGCCCACTTCCGCTCCCTCCGACCGACAGGTCTCCGGGGTGCGGGCGGCGCACGGGTGCACGACGTCCACGGCGCACCCGGCTCACGCCGAGCACGCCGCCACGACTCCTCCCATCCGGACTTTCACCGTCGGTCCTGGAGTTCCACCAGGTCAACCGCTCGCGCCGTGAGGCGTCTGCGGGTCGCGGACTGTCACCGCCGGCTCGGACTTTCACCGACCCCGGAGCACGTGTGTGTGTTCTACCGAACGATGATGCCACACGCGGCATTCCCGC
>NZ_DASQCJ010000029.1:0-15083 GCF_035634735.1 Cellulomonas sp. | reverse complement strand
GCGGCTACGCGGCGAACGTCGAGGCCGTCACGACCCCGGCCCCGCCGGCGCTGCCGTACGACGACGCGCCCGCGGCGCACGTCGAGGACACCCCGGACACCCCGACGATCGACTCGCTGGTCGCGATCGCGAACGAGCGATTCGCCCGCCCGGACCGCGCCTGGACCGCCGCCGACACGCTGAAGAACGTCGTGCTGGCCCTGGTGCAGCCGACCGGCGTGCGCGAGCTGCTCGTCGTCGGCCTGCCCGGCGACCGCGAGGTCGACCTCAAGCGCCTGGAGGCCGCCGTGGCCCCCGCCGAGGTCGAGCCGGCCGTCGAGGCCGACTTCGCCGCGCACCCCGAGCTGGTCAAGGGCTACATCGGACCGCTCGCGCTCGGCCCGAACCCCGAGGGCCTGGCCGCCGACGCCGAGGGCCGCACCGCCGTGCGGTACCTGCTCGACCCGCGCGTGGTCGAGGGCACCCGGTGGATCACCGGCGCGAACGAGCCCGGCAAGCACGTGTTCGACCTCGTGGCCGGGCGCGACTTCGCCGCGGACGGCACCGTCGAGGCGGCCGAGGTGCGCGCCGGCGACGAGGCGCCCGACGGCTCCGGCCCGCTGGAGCTCGCGCGCGGCATCGAGATCGGCCACATCTTCCAGCTGGGCCGCAAGTACGCGCAGGCCCTGGGCCTGACCGTGCTCGACCAGAACGGCAAGTCCCAGGTCGTCACGATGGGCTCGTACGGGATCGGCGTGTCCCGCGTGCTCGCCGCGCTGGCCGAGGCCAACCACGACGACCGCGGCCTCGCCTGGCCGGCGGGCGTGGCGCCCGCCCAGGTGCAGATCGTCGCGACCGGCAAGGACGCCGCGGTGTTCGACGCCGCCGAGTCGCTGGCGCAGACCCTGGACGCCCGCGGCATCGAGGTGCTGTACGACGACCGGTTCAAGGTCTCGCCCGGCGTGAAGTTCGCCGACGCGGAGCTGCTGGGCGTGCCGCTGACGGTCGTCGTGGGCCGCGGGCTCGCGGACGGCGTCGTCGAGGTGCGGCCGCGCGTGGTCGTCGAGGGCGGCCCGCAGGCCGAGCAGGTCCCGGTCGCGGAGGCCGCGGACCGCGTGGCGGAGCTGGTGGACGCGCTGCTGGCGCGCTGACCCGGCGCGCCGCGACGGCCCCGCACCCCTGCCGGCCGGCGGGGGCGCGGGGCCGTCGCGCTGTCGGGCGCCCCTCGCGGGCGCCGCGGCGCGGGTCAGCCCGCGGTCGGGGAGGGGGACGCCGCCGGCGTCGCCGGGAGGCCCGGGAGGGCCGTCGGGGCCGCGCCCCAGGCGAGCGACTCGACCGCGGAGGTGCGCAGGCCGTCGACCGCGGCGGTGCGGTCGGCCGTCGACGCGCCGGTGTCGAGCACGGCGTCGGCGTGCACGGCGGCCAGGTCGGTCAGCAGGCCGGCCGCGAACGCCCGCACGGCCTCGGCGGTCGACAGGTCGCCGCCCAGCTCGTAGGCCACGCGGCGGGGGTCCTCGGCGGTGCCGGCGACGCCGACCGCCTCGGCCCACGCGGTCGCGGTGGCGCGGTGCGCGGCCGCGGCGGACCGGGCGCGGGCCCGGGCGTCGTCGGACAGCCGGGCGGCGGCGACCTCGAAGCCGTAGCCGGCCTGGTCCTCGGCGAGCACGAGCGCGAGGGCGTCGGCCCGGTCGAGGTCGGCGCCGAGCGCGTCGGCGGGGCTGCTCGCGGTGGGCGCGGGCGCCGGGCTCGCGGCGCCGGTGGCGGACCCCGACGCGGACGCCGACGGCAGCGCCGCCGACCCGTCGCCCGACCCCGACCCGTCCGCCGACCCGCCGGCCGTGAAGCCGCCCTCGGGCTCCGCGTCGACCGCGGGCGGCTCGGCGCCGAGCGCGGCCGCGAGGCGGTCGGTGAGCTGGGCGCGGGACGCCGCGACGGACGCGAGCAGCCGGGCCAGCGCCGGGTCGTCGGCCGCCCGCGCGTCGGAGCGGGCCTCGGAGGCGGCGGCGCCGAGCAGCGCCAGGACGTCGGCCGGGGTGGCGGCCGGGTCGGTGGCGGACAGCGTGGGGGAGGGCGTCGCGCCGTCCGGGAGGGCCAGCCCCGACTCGTACACCCCGCCCAGGGCCTCGACCTGGACGCGCGCGGTCGAGGCGACCAGCCCGAGCACGGCCCCGACGCCCTCGTCGGCGCCCGCGGCGGCGGTCTCGGCGGCGGACGCGAGCGCGAGCGCGTCGTCGACCGCGTCCCGGCGGACCTGCTCCGCGGCGTCGGGCACCGGCTCGGCGGGCGGCTCGGTCTCCAGGCGCAGGCCGCAGCCCGACAGCAGCGCGGCGGTGCCGAGCGCCAGCGCCCCCGCGAGGGCGCGGGCGCGCCGGGACCGGACGGGAGCGGGGCGCGCGGCAGGGCGCGGGACGGTGCGGGGCATCGCGGGCGATCCTGCCACGGACGCCCGCCCGCGGACCGGACCCGAGGTCCGGTGCCGGGGCCGGTGTCGCGCACGTCGCACCCGGTCCGGGCCCCGTCCGGCGGGTGCGGCGCCACGGAGTCAGTACGCTGGTCGCAGCACGCGGTCCGCCGCGCGCCGCTCCACCGTGCAGGACCGACAACCACACAGCGTCGACGTCCCCGGTGTCGGCGTGCGCGCGACGAGGCCGCACCCCGCCGAGGACCGACACAGGAGGTCAACATGCCCGCGCCCGCCAGCGCGCAGCGCATCCGGGAGACCATCGAGCCGGTGGTGACCGCCGCCGGCCTGTGGCTGGAGGACGTCGAGCTGGGCCGCGAGGGCGGCCAGGCCGTGGTGCGCGTCGTGCTCGACGCGCCCGAGGACGTCGAGGAGCAGGTGGACCTGGACGGCGTCGCCGACGTGTCCCGCGCCGTCTCCGCGGCCCTCGACGACCTGGACGGCCTGCCCGACCGGTACACCCTCGAGGTGTCGAGCCGCGGGGCCACCGCGCCGCTCGTCGCCCGCCGGCACTACGCGCGGGCCGTCGGCCGGCTCGTGGTGCTGCGGCTCGCCGACGGCGGGTCGCTGACCGGCCGCCTCGTCGACGTCGAGCGGGGGACCACGGACGCGGACGACGCGGTGGTGGTCACGCCCGAGACGCCGGGCGTCAAGGGCCGGCCGGCCAAGATCGGCGACCCGGTGCGGCTGCCGCTGGCGCAGGTCCGCGAGGGCCGCGTCGAGGTCGAGCTGGTGCGGGACAAGGACGAGGCACGGGGCGGCGACACCGCCCCCGACGGGCCGCAGGGCCGGGAGGACTGATCGTGGACATCGACATGCAGGCGCTGCGGCTCATCGAGCGGGAGCGCGAGATCAGCCTGGACGTGCTCGTCTCGGCCATCGAGCAGGCGCTCCTGTCCGCGTACCACCGGACCCCCGACGCCCACGCCGACGCGCGCGTCGAGCTCGACCGCCGCTCGGGCCACGTCACCGTGTGGGCGCGCGAGCGCACCGTGGTGCCCGCGCCCGACGCGCCGGAGCCGGCGGAGGACGAGGACGGCACGGTGACCGCGGTGCCGCCGACCACGACCTCGCTGGGCCCGGAGTTCGACGACACCCCGGCCGGCTTCGGCCGGATCGCGACCGCCACGGCGCGCCAGGTGATCGTGCAGCGGCTGCGTGACGCCGAGGACGACCAGGTGCTCGGGCAGTTCCGCGGCAAGGAGGGCGAGGTCCTCGGCGGCGTCATCCAGCAGGGCCGCGACCCGCGCGTCGTGCTGGTGGACGTCGGCGGCACCGAGGCCGTGCTGCCCGCGCACGAGCAGGTCCCGACCGAGAAGTACGTGCACGGCGAGCGGATCCGCGCGCTGGTGCTCGACGTGTCGCGCGGCTCGAAGGGCCCGCAGATCACGCTGTCCCGCACGCACCCGAACCTGGTCCGCAAGCTCTTCGAGCTCGAGGTCCCGGAGATCGCCGACGGCCACGTCGAGATCACCGCGCTGGCCCGCGAGGCGGGGCACCGCACCAAGATGGCCGTGCGGTCCCGCGTGCAGGGCCTCGGCGCCAAGGGCGCGTGCATCGGCCCGCTCGGCGCCCGCGTGCGCGCGGTCATGGCCGAGCTGCACGGCGAGAAGATCGACATCGTCGACCACTCGGACGACCCGGCGGAGATGGTCGCGCACGCGCTGTCGCCGGCGCGCGTGCTGTCCGTCACGGTCGTGGACCCGGCCGCCCGCGCCGCGCGCGTGGTCGTGCCGGACTACCAGCTGTCGCTCGCGATCGGCAAGGAGGGCCAGAACGCCCGCCTCGCCGCGAAGCTGACGGGCTGGCGCATCGACATCCGGTCCGACGCGCAGGGCGCCGACGGCGGTCACGAGGCCCCGCACGAGGCCCCGCAGGCGGCCGGTTCGCCCGCGGCGGACGGCGACGCCGGCGCCGCCGGTCGAGTCGGGTGACGTCGCGCGCTAGACTGAGGTCGGCTGGGCCGGACGCCCGGCTCTCCTCGCCGAGCAGGCGCCACCCCGACACCCACGCAGCGGACGACGCTGCGGAGGTCGTCGTGGGCCCGGTGCGCACGTGCGTGGGGTGCCGGAACGCCGGTCCGAGGTCGGTCCTGCTGCGCGTGGTCGCGGCGACGACGGACGCGGGTGACACCGCGGTCGTGGTCGACGTGCGCCGGGCGCTGCCGGGCCGGGGGGCGTGGCTGCACCCCGATCCTCGTTGTCTCGAGCTCGCCGAGCGCCGTCGTGCGTTCCCGCGGGCCCTGCGTCTCGCGGGGCCGCTGGACACGTCCGCGGTGCGGGAGCACCTCGGGGCCTAGAGGAGGACCGTCGCCGCCCGGGCAACCCGCCGGGGTGGCATGTGCACCGTCGAACAGGGAAAGCGGGTCGAAGAGCCGATGGCTGCCCGATGAGCACGCACCGATGAGTACCCAGCGATGAGTACCCAGCACTAACGACGGTCCGACCCTGTCCGGGCGGGCCGAGACAGGGAGAGATGTGGCCAAGGTCCGCGTCTACGAGCTCGCCAAGGAGCTCGGAGTCGACAGCAAGTCCCTCATGACCAAGCTGAACGAGCTCGGAGAGTTCGTGCGCTCGGCGTCCTCGACGATCGAGCCGCCGGTGGTCCGCAAGCTGCGGGACACCTACCCCGCCGGTGGCGGCGCCAAGCCCGCCGCGAGCCGGCCCGCCGCCGCCCCGGCTGCGACGCCGGCGCCGTCGGCGACCCCCGCCGCCCCCGCGCCGTCGGCCCCGGCCGCCGCCGCGCCGGCTGCTCCTGCCCCGGCCGCGCGCCCCTCGGCGCCGGCCCCGTCGCCCGCCCCGGCGGCGCGCCCGGCCGCCGCAGCCCCGGCTGCCCCGGCCCCGGCCGCCCCCGCGGCACCGCCGGCGTCCGCCCCGTCGGCCCCGGCCGCGCGTCCCGGTCCGGCCCGTCCGGCCGCCCCGGCGCCGCGTCCGGCCCAGCAGGCCCGCCCGGCCGAGGGCCAGGGTGGCGGCGGCGACCGCGGCCCGCGCCCCGGCGGCGCGCCGCGTCCGGGCGGTCCGCGCCCGGGCAACAATCCGTTCGCGTCCTCCCAGGGCATGCCCCGCTCCGGCGGTCCGCGCCCCGGTGGCCCGCGCCCGGGCAACAACCCGTTCGCGTCCTCGCAGGGCATGCCCCGCCCGGGCGAGCGCCGCACCGACGCCCCGGCCGCCTCGGCCGGTGCGGGTGCCGGCGACCGTCCCGGCGGTCCCCGTCCCGCGGCGCCGCGTCCCGGCGGCCCGCGCCCGAACCCGGGCATGATGCCCGGCCGCAGCACGAGCGGCGTCGGCCGCCCCGGCGACCGTCCGGCCCGTGCCGGCGGCGGCGGTGGCCGTCCCGGTGGTGGCGGCGGCTACGGCGGCGGCGGTGGCCGTCCCGGCGGTGGCGGCGGCTTCGCCGGCCGTCCGGGTGGCGGCGGCGGCCGTCCCGGTGCCGGTGGTCGTGGCTCGACCCAGGGCGCGTTCGGTCGCGCCGGCGGTCGTCCGGTCCGCGGGCGGAAGTCGAAGCGCGCGAAGCGCCAGGAGTTCGAGCAGATGCAGGCGCCGTCGCTCGGCGGCGTGCAGGTGCCCCGCGGGAACGGCTCGACCGTCATCCGCCTGCGCCACGGCTCGTCGCTGAACGACTTCGCCGACAAGATCGACGCCAACCCGGCCTCGCTGGTCACGGTGCTGTTCCACCTCGGTGAGATGGCGACCGCGACGCAGTCCCTGGACGAGGACACCTTCGGCACGCTGGCCACCGAGCTCGGCTACGTCGTGGAGATGGTCTCGGCCGAGGAGGAGGACCGCGAGCTGCTCGGGGCCTTCGACATCGACCTGGACGCCGAGCTCGAGGGCGAGGGCGACGAGGACCTGTTCCCGCGCCCGCCGGTCGTCACGGTCATGGGTCACGTCGACCACGGAAAGACCAAGCTCCTCGACGCCATCCGGTCCACGGACGTCGTCGCGGGCGAGGCCGGCGGCATCACCCAGCACATCGGTGCCTACCAGGTGCGTACGGAGCACGAGGGCCAGGACCGGGCCATCACGTTCATCGACACCCCGGGTCACGAGGCGTTCACCGCCATGCGTGCCCGTGGTGCGCAGGTGACGGACATCGCGATCCTCGTGGTCGCGGCGGACGACGGCGTGATGCCCCAGACCATCGAGGCGCTCAACCACGCCCAGGCGGCCGGCGTGCCGATCGTGGTCGCGGTCAACAAGGTGGACAAGGAGGGGTCGAACCCCGCCAAGATCCGCCAGCAGCTCACCGAGTACAACCTGGTGGCCGAGGAGTACGGCGGCGACACCATGTTCGTCGACGTCTCCGCCAAGCAGCGGATGGGCATCGACCAGCTGCTCGAGGCCGTCCTGCTGACCGCGGACGCCGCGCTCGACCTGCGGGCCAACCCCGACAAGGACGCCCGCGGTGTCGCCATCGAGGCGAACCTGGACAAGGGCCGCGGCGCCGTCGCGACCGTCCTGGTCCAGTCCGGCACGCTGCGCGTCGGCGACGCGATCGTGGCCGGCACGGCCCACGGCCGCGTCCGGGCGATGTTCGACGAGCACGGCGACAACGTCACCGAGGCGGGCCCGGCCCGTCCGGTGCTGGTCCTCGGCCTGGCGTCGGTCCCGAGCGCCGGCGACACCTTCCTGGTGGCGCCGGACGAGCGGACCGCGCGGCAGATCGCCGAGAAGCGCGAGGCCGCCGAGCGCGCCGCCCTCCTGGCCAAGCGCCGCAAGCGCATCAGCCTCGAGGACTTCACGCAGGCGCTGCAGCAGGGCAAGGTCGAGACCCTCAACCTGGTCCTCAAGGGCGACGTGTCCGGTGCCGTCGAGGCGCTGGAGGACGCGCTGCTCAAGATCGACGTGGGCGACGAGGTCGACCTGCGGGTCATCCACCGCGGTGTCGGTGCGATCACGCAGAACGACGTCAACCTCGCCACGGTCGACAACGCCATCATCATCGGCTTCAACGTCAAGTACGCGGAGCGGGTGGAGGACCTCGCCGAGCGCGAGGGCGTGGACGTCCGGTTCTACTCGGTCATCTACCAGGCGATCGACGACGTCGAGGCGGCCCTCAAGGGCATGCTCAAGCCGGAGTACGAGGAGGTGCAGCTCGGTTCCGCCGAGGTGCGCGAGGTGTTCCGCTCCTCCAAGTTCGGCAACATCGCCGGCTCGATCGTCCGGTCCGGGGAGATCCGCCGCAACACCAAGGCGCGGGTGCTCCGGAACGGCGCGGTCATCGGCGACAACCTCACCGTCGAGTCGCTCAAGCGGTTCAAGGACGACGCCACCGAGGTCCGCGAGGGCTTCGAGTGCGGTATCGGCCTCGGGTCGTACAACGACATCACGGTGGGCGACGTCATCGAGACCTGGGAGATGCGCGAGAAGCCGCGCTCCTGACCGGTCCCACTTGCGGGTCTGCCCCCACGCGTCGAGCGTGGGGGCAGGCCCGCGGCCGTTCGTCCGCCCGCCGACGCGGGCGCTGAGAGGAGATCGACATGGTGGACCACCCCCGGGCCCGCAAGCTCGCGGACCGCATCCAGCAGATCGTCGCGCAGATGCTCGACACCCGGATCAAGGACCCGCGCCTGGGCTTCGTGACGGTGACCGACGTCCGCGTCACCGGCGACCTGCAGCACGCGAGCGTGTTCTACACGGTGCTGGGTGACGAGGAGGCCCGCACGGGCACGGCGCAGGCGCTCGAGAGCGCCAAGGGCCTGATCCGGTCCGAGGTCGGCAAGCAGACCGGCGTCCGGCTCACCCCGACGCTGGAGTTCCACCTGGACGCCGTGCCGGAGACGGCCGCGCACCTGGACGCGGCGCTGCTCGAGGCCGCGCGCCGGGACCGCGAGGTCTCGGCCCTGGCGACGGGCGCCCAGTACGCCGGCGAGGCGGACCCGTACCGCCGGCCGGCGGACGAGGACGAGGCGGACGCCGACGAGGCGGACGCCGACGAGGCGGACGCGGCGCGCTGAGCGTCCCGCCCGCCCGCGGCCGTGAGGTCGTCACAACGACACGAGGTCGTCACTCCTGAGTGACGACCTCGTGCCGTTGTGACGACCTCGGCGAACGACGGCCCGGGCGGGGCGGGCGCACCGCCCGGGGCGCGGTCAGGCCTCCGCGCGGGCGTCCTCGCGGCCGGTCCCGCGCGGCATGGCCAGCGACGCGACCGCCGCCAGGGCGATGACGGCCGCGCCCGTGAGCACCGCCGGGCGCAGGCCCGCGTCGAACCCGTCCGGGCTGATCGTCCCGCCCGCGGCGGTGAACACCGCGGTCAGCACCGCGACGCCGAGCGCCACCCCGACCTCCCGCAGCGTCGAGTTCGTCGACGACGCGGTGCCGTGGTCGTCGGGCGCCATGCCGGACAGCACGGCGGTGGCGCTGGGCGCGAAGGTCAGGCCCATGCCGACCCCGGCGAGCACCAGGCCCGGGACCAGCGCGGCGTAGCCGCCGTCCGACGCCGCGAACCCGAGCCACGCCAGCCCGGCCGCCTGCGCCACGAGGCCGCCGGTGAGCAGCACCCGCACGCCGACCCGCGGCGCGAGCATCCCGGCGACCGGGGCCACCACCATCGGCGCCGCGGTCCAGGGCAGCGTGCGCAGGCCGGCCTCGAGCGGGGAGTAGCCCTGGACGATCTGCAGGTACTGGGCGAGCAGGAACACGGCGCCGAACGCGCCGAGCGAGAACGCGAAGCCCGAGACGTTCGCGACGGAGAAGCTCCGGGACCGGAACAGGCGCAGGGGGACGAGCGCGTGCGGGGTGCGGGCCTCGTGCGCCAGGAACAGCGCGAGCGCGACGACGCCGCCGACGATCGGGCCGAGCACGCCGGCCGACGTCCAGCCGTCCTCGTTGCCGTGCACCACGCCCCACACGATCCCGAGCACGCCCGCGGCGGCGAGCACGAGGCCGAGCAGGTCGAGCCGCTGCGCCCGGCCGCGGCCCTCGGGGAGCGCCCGCAGCACCAGCGGCACCGCGACCAGGGCGACGGGCACGTTGATCCAGAACATCGCCTGCCAGGAGATGCCCTCGACCACGGCGCCGCCGACGACCGGGCCGAGCGCGACGCCGAGGCCGGACACCCCGCCCCAGACCCCGATGGCCATGGCGCGGCGGGAGGCCGGGACGGCCGCGGCGAGCAGGGTCAGCGACAGCGGCATGACGGCCGCGGCGCCGACGCCCTGGAGCGCGCGGGCGGCGATCAGGGCACCGGGGGAGCCGGCCAGGGCCGCGGCGATCGAGCCCAGGGTGAACACCGCGATCCCGCCGAGGAAGGTGCGGCGCCGGCCCCACCGGTCGCCGAGGGTGGCGGCGGCGATCATCAGCGTCGCGAACGCCAGCGCGTAGGCGTTCACCACCCACTGCAGGTCGGTGAGCGTGGCACCGAGCTCGGCCTGCAGGACGGGCAGCGCGCTGGTGACGACCAGGTTGTCGAGCGTCGCCATGAACATGGGCAGCGAGGCGGCCAGCAGGGCGACCGCGACCGGGACGGCGCGGGTCGCGGGGCGGGATGCGGTGCCGGGCGGGGTCGCGGGCGCGGTGCGGGCGGCGGCTGCGGCGGGCGGGGTGTCTGCCGGTGCCCCGGCGACGGGGCCGCCCGGGGCGGTGGTGCGGGTCTGCGTCGACATCGGGGCTCCTGTAAGCATCGGCTGATTACTTCGACCGGACGCACGCTAGTAATCGACTGATAACCTGTCAACCATGGACCTCGAGCACGCCGCCCGGCCCGCCCCCCGCGCCCCCCGCATGTCGGGGGACCAGCGGCGCGAGCAGATCCTCGCGGCCGCGATCGAGGTGTTCGCCGAGGGCGGCTACGCGGGGACGACGACCGACCAGGTGGCGCGCGCCGCCGGGGTGTCGCAGCCCTACGTCGTCCGGCTGTTCGGGTCCAAGCAGCGCCTGTTCCTCGAGGCCTACCGGCACACCACCGAGCGGGTGCTCGCGGCGATGACCGCGGTCGAGCCGGGTCCCGGCGCGGTCGAGCGCACCGGGCGCGCCTACGTCGAGCTCATGGCCGACCGCGACCTGCTCCGCGTGTTGATGCACGGCTTCACCGCGGAGGACCCGGAGGTGACCGCGCTCGCCCGGCACACGCTCGGGGAGGTGTTCCGGCTGTTCCGGCAGCGCGTCGAGCCGGACGACCCGGACGGCGACGAGACCGCCCGCCGGTTCGTGGCCGACGGCATGCTGATCAACGTGCTGCTCAGCTCGGACGGCTTCGCGCACGCCGGCGCGGACGCCGGGTTCGACGCGCTGCTGCGCTGCTTCGCGCCCGAGGTCGTGGCCGCCGGGACCGCCGCCGGGACCGCCGCCGCAGCGGGCGACCGCGCCGGGGTGTCCGCGTGAGCCCCGCGCGCGACCAGCGCCGCTCCGACCGTCCCGACCGCCCGCGCCGCCCCACGGCGCCCGACGGCCTGCTGGTCGTCGACAAGCCGCAGGGCTGGACCAGCCACGACGTCGTCGCGAAGGCGCGCGGCCTGGCGGGCACCCGCAAGGTCGGCCACGCCGGAACGCTCGACCCGATGGCGACCGGCGTGCTGGTGCTCGGCGTCGGCCGGGCCACCCGGCTGCTCACCTACGTCGTCGGCGCCGACAAGGAGTACACCGCGACGATCCGGCTCGGCGTGGCCACGACCACCGACGACGCCGAGGGCGAGCTCGTCGCGCGCGCCGACGCCGCGGGGGTGACCCGGGCCGCGCTCGACGCGGGCGTCGCCGCGCTGACCGGCCCGATCCAGCAGGTGCCGAGCGCGGTGAGCGCGATCAAGGTCGACGGGCAGCGCGCCTACGCGCGGGTCCGGGCGGGGGAGGACGTCGAGCTCGCCGCGCGGCCGGTGACGATCTCCCGGTTCGACGTGCACGAGGCCCGCGAGGTGCCCGACGCGGACGGGTCGGGCGTCGCCGCGCTCGACGTCGACGTCACGGTGGTGTGCTCGTCGGGCACGTACATCCGCGCGCTGGCGCGGGACCTGGGCCGGGGGCTCGGCGTCGGCGGGCACCTGACCGCGCTGCGGCGGACCCGGGTCGGCGGCTACGGCGTCGACGGCGCCCGGTCGCTGGCGGACCTGGAGGCGTGGCCGGCCGACGTGCCGCTCGAGACCCTCCCGCTGGCGGACGCCGCCCGGGCGACCTTCCCGGTGCGCGAGCTGACCGAGGCCGAGGCCCGGGCGCTGTCCTACGGCCAGCGCATCCCCGCCACGGGCACCGGCGCGGGCGTGACGGTCGCGGCGCTGACCCCGGCGGGCGACCTCGCGGCGCTCCTCGAGGACCGCGGCCCGCACGCCCGCCCGGCCCTGGTCTTCGCCGCTGCGACCTGAGCAGTACGCCGAGGTGGGGCCTCCGGGCCGAGACGGGACCGCCCGCGGCCCTGTCTCGGCGGAACGGTCCTCTCTCGGCGCCAGATGCGCCGACGACGTCGCACGCGCCGGGCTCAGCCCAGCGCGGCCACCACCGCCGCGACGCGGCGCTCCCGGGTGGCGTCGGTCTTCGCGCCCTCCACCGCCAGCACGTGCGCGCGCTGCTTCGAGTACGACAGCGCCGCCCACGCCTCGGCCACCGCCGGCCCGCCGGCGGCGAGCGCGGCCGCCAGGTCCGCCGGGACCTCGACGGTGCGGGGCGCGTCGTCCACCGCGAGGTCGACCTCGACGGGCTCCCCGGCCTCGATCCCGGCGGCGGCCCGGTTCGCCGCCGACACGCCCACCCAGGACCCGCCCGCGTACGGGGCGATCGACCCGCGGTAGGCGTGCCCGTTGATCGTGACGACCACGGGCACCCGCTTCCCGAGGCCGAGCCCGGCGACAACCTCCTCGGGCACCTCGATGCCGGTGGTCGTGCCGCCCGTGGCGACGAGCGTGGTGCGCAGGGTGACCATGCGGGACCTCCGGGGTCGTGGGCCGCGGCGCGACCGCGGGCCGAGCGTAGCGCCGCCGCGCGCGAGGCACCCCGCGCGCCGTGGCAGGCTTGTCCCCGCGCCGCGACCCCGCCGGCGCCGAGCGCGCCGCGAGGCGCCGACCGACGGGAGAGCTGGTGCAGCGCTGGACGGACCTCGCGCAGGTCCCCGCGGACTTCGGGCCGTCGGTGGTGACGGTCGGCAACTTCGACGGGGTGCACCGCGGCCACGTCGGCGTGCTGACCCGGATGGTCGCCGACGCCCGCGCGGTGGGCGCCCGCTCGGTCGCCGTGACGTTCACGCCGCACCCGCAGCAGGTGCACCGCCCCGAGACGGCCCCGCCGCTGCTCACCGGCGACGCCGACCGGCTGGAGCTCCTGGAGCAGACCGGCCTCGACGCCGTGCTGCTGCTGACCTACACGCTCGACTTCGCGCAGCAGACCGCCGAGGAGTTCGTGCGCCGGTTCCTGGTCGACGGGCTGCGCGCGCGCACCGTCGTCGTCGGCCGGGACGTGCGGTTCGGGCGGGGCAACGCCGGCGACCTCGCGACGATGGTCGAGCTGGGGGAGCGGTTCGGGTTCGCGGTCGAGGTGATCGAGGACGTCGCGCCCGACCCCGTGGACGCGCCCGGCGACCCCGCCGGGGACGCGGCCGACCCCGCCGCGGACGCGCCCGACCCCGCCGCCGCCCTCGCCGACCCGCTGCGCCGCCGCTGGTCGTCCACCTGGGTCCGCGAGCTGCTGGTCGCCGGCGACGTCCGGCAGGCCGCCCGCGTCCTCGGCCGCCCGCACCGGATGCGCGGCACCGTCGTGCACGGCGACAAGCGCGGCCGCGACCTCGGCTTCCCGACCGCCAACCTGTCCCCGGACGCGACCGGCATGGTCCCGGCCGACGGCGTGTACGCCGGCTGGCTCCGCCGCCCGGCCGTGCCCGCCGGGTCGCCGGACGCGGTGCTGCCCGCCGCGGTGTCGGTCGGCACCAACCCGACGTTCGCCGGGCTGCAGCGCCGGGTCGAGGCGTACGTGCTGGACCGCACCGACCTCGACCTGTACGGCGAGGAGGTCGTGCTGGAGTTCGTCGAGCGGCTGCGCCCGACGCTGCGGTTCGACTCGGTGGACGAGCTGATCGCCCGCATGCACCAGGACGTCGCCGGGGTCCGCGAGGTGCTCGCCGGCGCCGCCGGCTGACGACCCGCACCTGGTAGACTCGCACAGCCGTCAGAACGGCCGCGGAACGAGAGCGCCCGGGTGGACCTGCCCCGGAGCACCGCGCAACGAGACAATCCAGGAGAGTCGTGCCCCTCGACAGCGCCACCAAGAAGTCCATCATGGCCGAGTACGCCACCCACGAGGGTGACACCGGCTCGCCGGAGGTCCAGATCGCCCTGCTGACGCAGCGCATCAACGACCTCAACGAGCACCTCAAGACGCACAAGCACGACCACCACAGCCGCCGTGGGCTGCTGCTGCTGGTCGGCCAGCGTCGCCGGCTCCAGGGCTACCTGCAGAAGGTCGACATCGACCGCTACCGCAGCCTGATCCAGCGGCTCGGCCTGCGCCGATGACCGCGTGACCAGCCCGGACCCCCGCGGGGGTCCGGGCTGGTCCTGCGTCGGGCCCCGGGGTCCGGGACCCGACGCCAGCACCACCACCGCACCACTCTCACTCCGCGCCGGTCGACGCGTCCGGTCCTCGGTAGTGGTTCCCGGAACACCGTGTCCGGGTGCCTCGATCGAAGACCGCCGTGACCGGTCCGGCGCCTTCGAGACAAAGGAGGGCACCCGTGGAGGGTCCCGAGATCCAGTTCGCCGAGGCCGTGATCGACAACGGTCGCTTCGGCACCCGCACCGTCCGCTTCGAGACGGGCCGCCTGGCCAAGCAGGCCGCCGGCTCCGCCATGGCGTACCTCGACGGCGAGACCGCGCTGCTGTCGGCCACGACGGCCGGCAAGCACCCCAAGGACCAGTTCGACTTCTTCCCGCTGACGGTGGACGTCGAGGAGCGGCAGTACGCCGCGGGCAAGATCCCCGGCTCGTTCTTCCGCCGCGAGGGCCGCCCGTCGACCGACGCGATCCTGGCCTGCCGCCTGATCGACCGCCCGCTGCGCCCCCTGTTCGTCAAGGGCCTGCGCAACGAGGTCCAGGTCGTCGTCACCGTGCTGGCGATCCACCCGGACGACGCGTACGACGTGCTGGCGATCAACGCCGCGTCCATCTCCACCCAGATCTCCGGCCTGCCGTTCTCCGGCCCGGTCGGTGCGGTGCGCATCGCGCTGATCGACGGCCAGTGGGTCGCGTTCCCGCGGTACACCGAGCGCGAGCGCGCGACGTTCGAGATCGTCGTGGCCGGCCGCGTGGTCGAGGGCGGCGACGTCGCGATCGCGATGATCGAGGCCGAGGCGCCCGAGAAGTCCTGGAACCTCATCAAGGACGAGGGCGGCGTCGCCCCGACCGAGGCCGTCGTGGCCGAGGGCCTCGAGGCCTCGAAGCCGTTCATCAAGGCCCTGGTCGAGGCGCAGCAGCAGCTCGCCGCGCAGTCGGCCAAGGAGACCCGCGACTTCCCGACGTTCCCGGACTACCAGCCGGACGCGTACGAGGCCGTCGAGGGCGCCGCCGAGGCGAAGATCCTCGAGGCCATGCAGATCGCCGACAAGCAGACCCGCGAGGGCCGCCTGGACGAGATCAAGGCCGAGGTCCTGGACCAGCTCGCCGCCTCGTTCGAGGGCCGCGAGAAGGAGCTGTCCGCCGCGGTGCGCTCGGTGACCAAGAAGGTCATCC
>NZ_DASQCJ010000028.1:0-10844 GCF_035634735.1 Cellulomonas sp. | reverse complement strand
CCTCGGCGCGCTCGGCGCGCGACCGACCCCGGCGGCCGCGGCGGCGCGACGGGGCGGCCTGCTCCTCGGCGGCGGCGTCCTGCGGCGCCTCGGCGGCGTCGGCGGCCGCGGCCTCGGCGGCCTGCGCGGCCTCGAGGTCGGCCTGCGCCGCGGCGGAGATCGCCTCGGGCGAGCCGGACGGGGCCTGGGCGCGGCGCCGGCGGCGCGGGGCCTCGGGCGCCTGGAACAGCAGCGCGGTGGTGGCGAGCCGCGCGGAGGCGGCGCGGTCCTGGTCGGCCTTCTGGCCGGCGGGCTTCCGGCCGGCGGGCTGCTGCGCGGCGGGCTGCCCGGCCGCGGGCTCCTGGGCCGCGGGCTCCTGGGCGGAGGGCTGCTCGGCGGCGGGCAGCTCGGCGGCCGGCTGCTGCTCGGCGGCGTCGGGGGCCGTGGCGTCCGGCGCGCCGGCCTTGCGGCTGCCCGAGCGGCGGCCGCGCGAGCGGCGGGCCGGCTCGCGCTCGGCAGCGGGCTGGCTCCGGCCGAGCTCGGCCAGCACGTCCAGGCGGCTCTCCGGCGCGGCGGCCGAGGTCTCCTCCGCCTGCTCGACGGCCTCGGCGACCTGCTCGTCCTCGGGCTGCTCGATGACGGCGTCCTCGTCCAGCTCCTCGGCGGCGGGCTCCTCGGCGGCGGGCGCGGGCGCCGGCTCCGGGGTGGGCGCGGCGGGGGCGGCCGGGGCGGCGGCGCCGGCCCCGGCGGGCCGGGTGGCGCGGCGCGACCGGCGGGCGGGCGCGGCCGGGGCCTCGGCGGCGGCGGGCTCCGCGGGCGACTCGGCGACGGCCGGCTCCGCGGGCGACTCGGCTGCGGCGACCGTCGCGGGGGCGGCGTCGGCCTCGGGGGCCGGCGGCTCGGCGGGGGCGGCGGCCGTGCGGGTCGCGCGGCGGCGCTTCGGGGCAGCGGGCGCCTCGTCCGCGGCGGGGGCGTCCTCGACCTGCGCGGCGGCGGGCGCGGCGGCCGCCTCGGCGGGCGCCTCCTCCGCGGCGGCGGGCGCGGCGGCCTCCTCCGCGGCGGCGGGCGCGGCGGCCTCGGCCGCCTTCTGCGCGGCGGTCTTGCGCGGCGCCCGGCGGCGCACCGGCTTGACCGGCGCCTCGTCGGCGGGCGCCTCGGCGGCGGGCGCCTCGGCGGCGGGCGCGCCGTCGCCGACCGTGAAGTCGAGCGTGTCGGCCGCGGGCTCCGCGGCCTTGGCGGCCCGCGTGGCGCGGGTCCGGGTGGTGCGCTTGCGGGCCGGGGCGGTGGCCTCGGCCGACGCGTCACCGCCCGTCTGCGCTGCGGTGGTGGTGCTGTCCGAGGTGTTGTCGAGCGTCACGCGCGGTGCTCCTGCACGCCCGGGTACGCCGGCCACACGCTCGGCGCCCGTCGGGCCGTCGGTCGTCGCTCGCGGGTCCGCGGCGACGGAAGTCGTCGGTGTCGGCCGCTGCACAGGCGTTCGGCGCCATCGCCTGCCTGGCCGCGCGATCCCCTGGGTCGGGGTCGGCCGGCCGGCGGCGCCTGGCAGCGCGATGCGCTGGTGCGGCGAGCACGGTGGCGCCCGGGGTGTGTGGATCCCGGGAGACCGGAGCCAGTATCGCACAGAGGTCGCCGGGACGTGCGGTAGGTCACGCTCGTGAAACCAGTCACAACGAGACGACATGGCGTCAGATCGCGGGACCTTTGTCCTACGCTTGTGAATCGGGGCGCAATACCGTCACCTCACGGCCCCGACCTGGGCCGTTCGGCCCCCCAACCGCCTCAGTCTTCAGGACGGACTCCACGTGGAAGCCCTCGACCTGGCCCGCTGGCAGTTCGGTGTCACCACCGTCTACCACTTCATCTTCGTCCCGCTGACGATCGGTCTGACCCCGCTCGTCGCGATCATGCAGACCATCTGGGTCCGCACCGGCAACGAGACCTGGCTCCGCCTCACCAAGTTCTTCGGCAAGCTCATGCTGATCAACTTCGCGATCGGCGTCGCCACGGGCATCGTGCAGGAGTTCCAGTTCGGCATGAACTGGTCCGAGTACTCCCGGTTCGTCGGCGACGTGTTCGGCGCGCCGCTGGCGATGGAGGCCCTCGCCGCCTTCTTCGTGGAGTCCACGTTCCTCGGCCTGTGGATCTTCGGCTGGGACAAGCTCCCGAAGAAGATCCACCTGGCCTGCATCTGGGCGGTCGCGATCGCGACCAACCTCTCCGCGTACTTCATCCTCGCGGCCAACTCCTGGATGCAGCACCCGGTCGGCACCACCTTCAACACCGAGACCGGCCGCGCCGAGATGACCGACGTCGTCGCGGTGCTCACCAACAGCACGCTGCTGGCGGCGTTCCCCCACACCGTCACGGCCGCGTTCCTCACCGCCGGCACCTTCGTCGCGGGCATCGCCGCCTGGTGGATGGTCCGGCTCGTCCGCAACGGCGACAGCGAGAAGGCCCGCACGGTCTACCGCCCGGCCGTCATGCTCGGCGTGTTCACCATGCTGATCTCGGGCGTCGGCCTCGGCATCACCGGCCACGCGCAGGGCCAGCTCATGTTCGAGCAGCAGCCGACCAAGATGGCCGCCGCCGAGGCGCTGTGCGAGACCGAGGACGGCGCCGCGTTCTCGATCCTCGCGATCGGCGACCTCACGAACAACTGCGACGGCGTCGCGCACCTCATCAGCATCCCCGGCCTGACCTCGTTCCTCGCGAACAACGACTTCACGTCGCGCATCGAGGGCGTCAACGACCTGCAGGAGCGCTACGAGGAGCAGTACGGCGAGGGCGTCAACTACATCCCCGACCTCACCGTCACCTACTGGGCGTTCCGCCTGATGATCGGCCTGGCCGCCGGCTCGGTGGCGCTCGCGCTCGCCGCGCTGTGGTTCACCCGCAAGGGCCGGGTCTCGGACAACAAGTGGCTCGCCCGCATCGCGATCTGGGCCATCCCGACCCCGTTCCTGGCCTCGTCGTTCGGCTGGATCTTCACCGAGATGGGCCGCCAGCCCTGGGTGGTGTACCCCAACCCGACGGGCGTCGACGGCGTCTGGCTGCTCACCGAGCGCGGCGTCTCCGAGGTGGTGAGCGCGTCGACGGTCGTCATCTCGATGGTCGCGTTCACGCTCGTCTACGGCCTGCTCGCGGTGTTCTGGTACCGCCTGATGAAGCGGTACGCCGTCGAGGGCGTCGCGGACACCGAGCGGGACCCGAGCCCGGACAACCCCGACAACCAGCCCGACCCGAGCGACCCCGACGCGGCCGAGCGCCCGCTGTCGTTCGCGTACTGAGAGGAGCAGGCCATGGATCTCCCGCTCATCTGGTTCCTGCTCATCGCGGTCCTGTGGACCGGCTACCTCGTGCTCGAGGGGTTCGACTTCGGCGTCGGCATGCTGCTGCCGTTCCTCGGCCGCAAGGACAACGACCGCCGCGTCATGATCAACACCATCGGCCCCGTCTGGGACGGCAACCAGGTGTGGCTGATCACGGCCGGCGGCGCGACCTTCGCGGCGTTCCCCGAGTGGTACGCCACGCTGTTCTCCGGCTTCTACCTGCCGCTGCTGCTCATCCTGGTCGGTCTGATCTTCCGGATCGTGTCGTTCGAGTGGCGCGGCAAGATCAACACCGACACCTGGCGGGCCTGGGCCGACCGCGGCATCATGCTCGGCTCCTACATCCCCGGCATCCTCTGGGGCGTGGCGTTCGCGAACCTGGTGCGCGGCGTCGAGCTCGACGCGAACCACCAGTACGTCGGCGGGTTCTGGGCGCTGCTCAACCCGTTCGCCCTGCTGGGCGGTGCGGTGACGGCCCTGCTGTTCGTCACGCACGGCGCGGTCTTCCTGGCGCTCAAGACGTCCGGCGAGATGCACGAGCGCTCGGCCGCGCTGGCCGAGCGGCTGGCCCCGGTGACGCTGGTCGTCGCCGCGGCGTGGGCCGTGTGGGCGCAGCTCGCCTACTCGGTGGCCTGGACCTGGGCCGCGGTGGCCGTCGCCGCCGTCGCGCTGGTGGCGGTCGTCCTCACGACCCGGGCCCGCCGCGAGGGCTGGGCGTTCGTCTGGTCCGCGGTCACGATCGTCGCGGCCGTCGTGCTGATCTTCGGGTCGATGTACCCGGACGTGATGCCGGCGTTCGACCCCGCCAACTCCCTGACGGTCGACAACGCGTCGTCCACGGACTACACGCTGACGATCATGACCTGGGTCGCGGTGGTCCTCACGCCGGTCGTGCTGCTCTACCAGGGCTGGACGTACTGGGTGTTCCGCAAGCGCATCTCCGCCGAGCACATCCCGGAGCACACCGGGCTGACGTTCGCGGCGGTGCTGCCGAAGACGGGCGCGTCCACCGGCCACGGGGGCACCTCCCCCGACGGCTCCACCCGCGCCTGAGGGACGATCGACCGCGTGAAGCCGCTCGACCCGCGCCTGCTCCGGTACGCCCGCGCCGCCCGGGGGTACCTGGCCCTGACCGTCGCCCTCGGGCTGGTCACGGCCGGCCTGGTGATCGCCCAGGCGATCCTGCTCGCGCAGGTGCTCGCCGCCGCCGCGCAAGACGGGGCCACGCTGCCCGACCTGCTCCCGCGGGTCGGGTGGCTGGCCGCCGTCGTCGCGGCGCGCGCGCTGGCCGTCGGCGTGCAGGAGCGGTACGCGCACCGGGCGGCGACCCGCGCGATCGCGGAGCTGCGGGAGCAGGTCGTCGGCCGCGCCGCCGCCCTCGGCCCGCGCTGGCTGGCGGAGGGCGAGGGCGCGCGGGTCGTCACGCTGGCGACCCGCGGGCTCGACGCCCTCGAGCCCTACTTCGTGAAGTACCTGCCGCAGCTCGTGCTGTCGGCCACCGTCACCCCCGCCGTCCTGGTGGTGATCCTCGACCTCGACTGGGTCTCGGCCGCCATCGCCGCGGGGACGATCCCGCTGGTGCCGATCTTCATGGTCCTGATCGGGCACCTCACCCAGGGCCGCTCCGAGCGCAGCCTGCGCGTGATGCAGCGGCTCGGCTCCCAGGTGCTCGACCTCGTCGCCGGGCTGACCACGCTGCGCGCGTTCGGGCGCGAGCGGGGTCCGGCGAAGCGGGTGCAGGCCCTCGGCGACGCCCACCGGCGCGCCACGATGGGCACCCTCCGGGTCGCCTTCCTGTCCGGCATGGTGCTGGAGCTGCTCACCACGCTGGCCGTCGCCCTGGTCGCCGTCGGCATCGGCCTGCGGCTGGTCTACGGCCACCTCGACCTGACGACAGGCCTCGCCGTGCTCGTGCTCGCCCCCGAGGTGTACCTCCCGCTGCGCCAGGTCGGCGCGCAGTTCCACGCGTCCACCGACGGCGTCGCGGCGGCCGACCAGGTGTTCCGGGTCCTGGAGACCCCCGTCCCCGCGGCCGGCACCGCCGCGGCCCCCGACCTGCGCGGCGCCACCGTCCGGCTGCGCGGCGTCACCGTCCGCGCGCCGGGGCGCGACCTGCTCGCGCCCGCCGACCTCGACCTCGAGCTCGCGCCCGGCCGCACCGTGGCCGTCACCGGCCCGAGCGGCGCCGGCAAGTCCACCACCGTCGACGTGCTGCTCGGCCTGCTCCGGCCGGACGGCGGCACCGTCGAGCTCGTCGGTGCGGACGGCCGCGCGACCCCGCTCGCCGACGTCGACCCGACCACCTACTGGCCGCAGGTCGCCTGGCTGCCGCAGCGGCCCGTCCTCGACCCCGCGTCCGTCGGCCGGCTCGTGTCCGGCGCCGAGGACGCCGCGCTCGCCCCCGCCGCCCGGGCCCGCCGCGACGAGGCCGCCGCCCTGACCGGGCTGGACGCCGTCGTCGCCGGGCTGCCCGACGGCTGGGACACCGACCTCGGCCGCGGCGGCGCCGGGCTGAGCGTCGGGCAGCGGCAGCGCGTCGCCCTGACCCGGGCGCTGCTGTCGGACGCCCCGCTGGTCGTCCTCGACGAGCCCACCGCGCACCTCGACGCCGCCGGCGAGCGGGTCGTGCTCGCGACCGTGCGGGCCCTGAAGGACGCGGCGCGGACGGTGCTGCTCGTCGCGCACCGGCCGTCGCTGATCGCGCTGGCCGACGACGTCGTGACCGTGCGGTCCGCGCCGCTGCCCGCCGCCGACCGGCCGGCCGCCGGCCCCGACGCGGCCCCGGGCGCGGGCGCCGCCGTCGCCCGGCTCGGCGCCGCCGAGTCGGCCCTGGTCACGACCGCCGGCCTGTCCGGCACCGCCCCGGCCCCCGGGGAGGGCGACCGATGAGCACCGCGACCACCGACCCGCGCCCCGCCGCCGGACCCGACGCCGGCGGTGCCGCCCCGCGCGGCCCGCTCGCCCGCCGCCTCGCCGCCGACCCGCTGTGGCGCGCGGTCCGCCTGCTCGACGTCGCGCCCCGCCGCGTGGCGCTGGCCGTGCTGCTGGGCGTGCTCGCCCTCGGCTCGGCCGTCGCCCTGGCCGCCGTGTCCGCCTGGCTGATCACCCGTGCCGCGCAGATGCCGCCGGTGCTGGAGCTGTCCGTGGCCACCGTCGCCGTCCGCGCGTTCGGCATCGGGCGCGGGCTGTTCCGGTACCTGGAGCGGCTGGTCTCGCACGACATCGCGCTCCGCGGCATGGCCCGGCTGCGCACCACGCTGTACGAGCGGCTGGCCGCCGGCCGGCCGGGCGCCACGCTCGGCCTGCGGCGCGGCGACCTGCTCGCGCGGGTCGGCGCGGACGTCGACGCCGTCGGCGACGTGGTCGTCCGCGGCCTGCTGCCCGCCGCGGTCGCGACCGTGCTCGGCCTGGGCACCGTCGTCGCGATGGGCCTGTTCCTGCCGGCGGCCGGCCTGACGCTCGCCGTGTGCCTCGTGCTGGCCGGCGTGGTCGCGCCGTGGCTCGCGCAGCGCGCCTCCCGGGCGACCGAGCAGCGCGCCGCCGCCGCTCGCGCCGAGATGGCCGCCACCTCGCTGGGGCTGCTCGAGGACGCCGGCCCGCTCGCCGTGCAGGGCCGCACCGGCGCGGAGCTCGCCCGGCTGCGCGCCGCCGACGCCGACCTCGCCCGGGCCACCGACCGCGGCGCCGGGCCCGCCGCGGTCGCCGCCGGCCTCGGCAACCTGGCGGTCGGCGTCGCCGTGCTCGCCGCGCTGCTGGTGGGCATCCCGGCGCTGGCCGCGGGCCGGATCGCCGAGGTCGACCTCGCGGTGATCGTGCTGACGCCGCTAGCCGCGTTCGAGGCGACCAGCGTGCTGCCCGCCGCCGCGATCCAGCTGCACCGGTCGCGCGCCGCGGCCGCCCGGCTGATGGCGGTGCTGGACGACGCGGCGGCGCCGGACGAGGCGGTCCCGGGGTCCGGGAACCGGGACGGCGCACCGGGGGTCCCTGCGACGGGTGCCGGCTCCCCCGCGCCCGTCGCGGCGCCCGCGCGCGTCGCCGCACCCGCCGCGCCCGCGCCCGGCACACCCGCGGCCCCGGCCGACGCCGCGTCCCCCCGCCTCACCGCGCGCGGCCTCGCCGTCGGCTGGCCGGGCCGCGCCCCGGTCGTCACCGGCCTCGACCTCGACCTGGCCCCCGGCCGCAGCGTCGCCGTCGTCGGCCCGTCCGGCGTCGGCAAGACCACCCTGCTCCTCACGCTCGCCGGCTTCCTGCCCCCGCGCGGCGGCGAGCTGCTGCTCGACGGCATCCCGCTGGCCGACGTCGACCCGACGGTCCGGCTGGCGCGGCTGGCGCTCACCACCGAGGACGCCCACGTCTTCGAGACGACCCTGCTGGAGAACCTGCGGGTCGCCCGCGGCGACGCGACGCCGGACGACGCCCGGGCGGCTCTCGACCGCGCGGGCTTGGGAGACTGGCTCGCGGGCCTGCCCGACGGCGTCGACACCGCGCTCGGCCCGGATGCCCGCAGCGTGTCGGGCGGCGAGCGGCGCCGGCTGCTCCTGGCGCGGTCGCTGCTCGCGAAGGCGCCGCTGCTGCTCGTCGACGAGCCGGCCGAGCACCTCGACCCGGCGACGGCCGACCGCCTCGTCGGCGACCTGCTGGCGGCACCGCGCGCGACCGCGCCCTCCCCCGGCGGCGCCGGCGCGCCGGCCTCCGACCCCGCCGCCCGCGGGGTCCTGGTCGTCACCCACCGGCTCGCCCCGTTGGCCGCCGCCGACGAGGTGCTGGTCCTGCGGGACGGCGGCGTCGCGGCGCGCGGGACGCACGCGCACCTGCTGGCCACCGACGCCCAGTACGGTGAGGCGCACGCCAGCGAGCAGGACGAGGGTGGGACGACGAGCACATGGCCGACGAGCTGACCGGACGCCAGGACGCGGCGCCCCACGACGCCGCACCGCAGGACCCGGCACCGCAGGGCCCGGCACCGCGGGACCCCGCGCCGCAGGACCCGCACGCCCCCGCCCGGCGCGAGCCGGGGCCCCGGCCGCAGGACGCCGCGGCCGCCGAGCAGCGCGCGGCCGCGCTCGGCGTCGCCGCCCCGACCTACGGCCCCGGCGTCACCACCACCATCCACGTCCGCGAGCCCGGCGGCCGCTCGCACCTCGAGCTCGGCACCGCGTCCGAGACCGGCGACGAGCTCGCCGACCTGCTGGACGCCGTCCTGTCGGTCGCCTCCGGCCTGGACCTGCCCGGCGTGCTCGAGCGGTTCGTGCGGGTCTCGGTCGAGCTCACGGGCGCCACGTACGGCGCGATCAACGTGCTCGACTCCCGCGGCGAGTCGACCACGTTCGTGCAGACCGGCGTCCCCGCGGCCGCCGCCGCGATGATGGGCCACCCGCCGCACGCTCGCGGCGTCCTCGGGCACATCCCCGTGCACGGCGTCCTCAAGCTGGACGACCTCACCGAGCACCCGGCGTTCCAGGGCTGGCCGGCCGGGCACCCCTCGATGGGGTCGTTCCTCGGGGCCTCCGTCCGGGTGCGGGACCAGGTGTACGGCTACCTGTACCTGTCCGAGAAGGACGGCGGCTTCAGCGAGAAGGACGCCACCACCGTCATCGCGCTCGCCGCGACCGCCGGCGTCGCCGTGGCGAACGCCCAGCTGTTCGCCGAGGGCGCCCGGCGCGAGCACTGGCTGCGCGCGGGCCAGGACATCACCACCATGCTGCTGTCCGGCGCCGACGAGGAGGACGCGCTCGCGCACATCGCCGCGACCGCCCGGGACGTCGCCGACGCGGACGCCGCGGCGCTGGCCCTGCCCGGCGTGGGCGGCGAGCTGCTGATCGAGCTCGCCGACGGGCACAACGCCGACGCCCTCGTGGGCGCCCAGCTCACCCCGGGCGGCCCGACCTGGTCCGTCATGGAGGAGGGCCAGGGCCTCATCATCGACTCGCTCGCCCGGTCCAGCCGGATCACGGTGCCGGCGATGCGGGCGTTCGGCTCCGCCCTGTTCGCGCCGCTGCAGACCTCCGGCCGCGGCGTCGGCGTGCTGATCCTGCTGCGCAAGGTCGGGACGCTCGCGTTCGACGCGGGCGACCTGGCCACCGCGGAGTCGTTCGCGTCCCAGGCCGCGCTGGCGTTCGTGCTCGCGGAGGCCCGGCACGCCCAGGACCAGGCGGCCCTGCTCGACGAGCGGGAGCGGATCGCGCGCGACCTGCACGACCTGGCCATCCAGCAGCTGTTCGCCACCGGCATGCAGCTCGAGACCGTGCGCCGCCGGGCGTCGCGCGGCGTCGACCCGTCGGAGCTCACCGACATCGTCGAGGAGGCGCTGGACAACGTCGACGCCTCCGTGCGGCAGATCCGGCAGATCGTCTACGCCCTGCGCGACCCGGACGCGGCGACCGGCATCGTCGAGCGGCTCCGCCGGGAGGCCTCGCTGGCCCGCACCGGCCTGGGGTTCGCGCCCTCGCTGATCGTCATGCTCGACGGCGAGTCGGTGCCGGACGGCGACTACATCGTCGCGGACCTCATCGACGAGCGGATCGGCCCGGACCGGACCGACGACGTCGTCGCCGTGGTGCGTGAGGGACTCGCGAACGCCGCCCGGCACGCGCACGCGTCCTCGGTCGCCGTGCGGGTGACCGTCCGGGGCGCCGGGCCGCTCGGCACCGTGCACGTCGAGGTCGAGGACGACGGCGCCGGCCTGCCCGCGACGCGGGACCGCCGCTCCGGCACGGGCAACCTGGCCGCGCGCGCCCGGCAGCACGGCGGGACGTTCTCGCTGGGCGTCGCGCCCGGTGGGCAGGGCACGCTGCTGTCCTGGGAGGTCCCGCTGGGCTGAGCGGCGCGTGGGGGCGGGCTCGTCGTGCGGGCGCCGAGTCCTCCACAGCCGCGGTGGTGGTGCTCCGTCCCCAGCCGGGCGCCAGTCGCCGAGGGCGTGTCGGTGGCCGTCGGTAGGGTCGTTTCATGGCACCTGACCTGCAGGAACACCCGGATGGCGACGTGGTCGCCGACCCGGTGCTGCCGGTCTACGCGGCGGACGGGACGTGCCTGACGGACTTCGGCCCGGACCCGGTGGTGGCGGCGGGTCGGGCGCCGCGGACCAGTGAGCAGCGGCAGGTCGAGGCCATCGCGTCCTGCCCGCCCGGCCCGGTGCTGGATGCCTGGTTGCGGGGACTGGACCAGCGGGTGGTGTCCCCGACGGTGCTGGTGGAGGTCGTCGCGGCGATCGACCGGATGGAGTCCCACCTGCACGCCCGCAAGCTGGCCGCCGTTGCCGAGCTCGCCAGCCGGCAGGAGATGCGCCCGGACTGGTCCCCGCTCGCCGGTGCCCCGCCGACGCAGACGAGCGTGGCGGGGGACGAGCTGGCGATGCGGCTCGGGTGGGCGCGGATGACCGCGAACCGGGTGGTGCGGCGGGCGGTCGTGCTGGACGGGCTGCTCGGCGCGACCGGGGAGGCGCTGGAGACGGGCCACGTCGACGCCGCCAAGGCCGAGGTGCTGGCCGCGGCGTTGACCGACCAGTCGTTCCAGGTCGCGCACGCCGTCGAGGACGCC
>NZ_DASQCJ010000027.1:0-3174 GCF_035634735.1 Cellulomonas sp. | reverse complement strand
TTCATCGCGGCGCCCCCGCTGGTGCGCGCGGTGTTCCGCCTCCCGTCCCCCCGCGGTCCCGGCGCCCAGCCGGCCGAGCTCGCCGCGCCCGTCGTCAAGGAGGCCGCCGCGTGAGCGCCGTCGCCGCCCCCGCCCCCGCGCGCGCCGCGGCGGGCAAGCCGCTGCCGCCGATCTCGTACAAGGCGCCGATCGCCTACGGCGCGGTCGCCGCCGTCGCGCTGCTGCTGTTCGGGATCCTGCCGGCCTCGGGCCGCGAGACCTCGTTCACGATGTTCGCGCCCGGCGAGAACATTGAGTTCACGGTCCCGTCCAAGCTGACGGCGATCGTGCTCTGCCTGATCGCGCTCGGGCTGGCCGCGTGGTCGTTCCAGGCGGTGCGGACCCGGCGCAAGGTCGGCGTGTGGCTCCCCGCCCTCTACGCGGTGGTGCTGGTGTTCGCGCTGCTGACCTGGGCCGTCGCCGGCAAGGCGCAGCCGCTGCCGCTCACCAGCCTGCTGCAGGGTTCGCTGTTCCTGGCGGTGCCGCTCGTGTTCGGCGCCCTGGCCGGCCTGGTGAGCGAGCGGTCGGGCATCATCAACATCGCCATCGAGGGCCAGCTGCTCGCCGGCGCGTTCCTCGCCGCGGTGGTCGCGACCATCACCTCCAGCGCCTACGTCGGCCTCATCGCCGCGCCCATCGCCGGCGCCCTGGTGTCCGCCCTGCTGGTGGCGTTCGCGATCAAGTACGTGGTCGACCAGATCATCGTCGGCGTCGTGCTCAACGTGCTGGTCGTGGGCATCACCAGCTACCTGTTCTCCACCGTGCTCAAGGAGAACGCCGGCACGCTCAACACGCCGCCGCGCCTGCCGACGCTGGCCATCCCCGGGCTCGCCGACATCCCGGTGATCGGCCCGGTGCTGTTCCGCCAGACGATCCTCGTCTACCTCATGTACGTCGTGGTGATCGTCCTGCAGGTCCTGGTCTTCCGGAGCCGCTGGGGCCTGCGGATGCGCGCCGTCGGCGAGCACCCGAAGGCCGCGGACACCGTCGGCATCAAGGTCAACCGCACCCGGGTGTGGAACACGCTGCTCGGCGGCGCCATCGCCGGCCTCGGCGGCGCGTTCTTCACCGTCGCCAACGGCCTGGCGTTCGGCAAGGAGATGACCGGCGGCAAGGGCTTCATCGCCCTCGCCGCGATGATCCTCGGCCGGTGGAGCCCGAAGGGCGCGCTCGCCGCGGCCCTGCTGTTCGGCTTCGCCGACAACCTGCAGGTGGTGCTCGGCATCATCGGCACGCCGATCCCGAGCCAGATCATGCTGATGACCCCGTACGTCGTGACGATCTTCGCGGTCGCCGGGCTGGTCGGCCGGGTGCGCGCACCCGCCGCGGAGGGCATCGCCTACGTGAAGTGAGCACGTCACGACCGCCGTCGCCCGCGCAGGGCGGCGGCGGTCGTGCTTCACGGGCACACTCGGGAGCGTCCGAGCAGGTGCCGTGAGACGCCCCGGTCGCCCGGGGAGAACAGGAGACCGGCTGTGCCGGAGAGGCCCGAGATCGACTGGGACGCCCTGCGTGCCGCCGCCACCGAGGTGATGCACCGCGCGTACGTCCCGTACTCGAAGTTCCCCGTCGGCGTCGCGGCGCTGGTGGACGATGGCCGCGTGGTCGTCGGCTGCAACGTCGAGAACGCCTCCTACGGCCTGACGCTGTGCGCCGAGTGCGCGCTGGTGTCCGGCCTGCACGTGTCCGGCGGCGGGCGCCTCGTGGCGTTCGCCTGCGTGGACGCGCACGGGAACGCCCTGATGCCGTGCGGCCGCTGCCGCCAGCTCCTCTGGGAGCACGGGGGTCCCGACCTGCTCGTCGACACGGTGAGCGGGATCAAGCCGATGACCGAGGTGCTGCCGGACGCGTTCGGGCCGGCCGACCTGGTCGAGAGGAAGTCGCAGTGAGCACCGAGAAGTTCGACGCCGTCGACGTCATCGTCGCCAAGCGCGACAAGAAGCGCCTGACCGACGCGCAGATCGACTGGGTCATCGACGCGTACACCCGCGGCGTGGTCGCCGAGGAGCAGATGTCCGCCCTCAACATGGCGATCCTGCTCAACGGGATGGACCGCGCGGAGATCTCGCGGTGGACCGCCGCGATGATCGCGTCCGGCGAGCGGATGGACTTCTCCGGCCTGCGCCGGCCCACCGCGGACAAGCACTCGACGGGCGGCGTCGGCGACAAGATCACCTTGCCGCTCGCGCCCCTGGTGGCCGTGTTCGACGTCGCGGTCCCGCAGCTGTCCGGCCGCGGCCTCGGCCACACCGGCGGCACCCTGGACAAGCTCGAGTCGATCCCGGGCTGGCGCGCGGCGCTGTCGAACGACGAGATGATGGCGCAGCTCGACGGCCCCGGCGCCGTGATCTGCCAGGCCGGCTCGGGTCTTGCGCCCGCCGACCGCAAGCTCTACGCGTTGCGCGACGTCACGGGCACCGTCGAGGCGATCCCGCTCATCGCGTCGTCGATCATGAGCAAGAAGATCGCCGAGGGCACCGGCGCGCTGGTGCTGGACGTCAAGGTCGGCTCGGGCGCGTTCATGAAGGACCTCGACCGCGCCCGCGAGCTCGCCCGCACCATGGTCGACCTGGGCACCGACGCCGGCGTGAACACCGTCGCGCTGCTCACCGACATGTCGACGCCGCTCGGCCTCACCGCGGGCAACGCGCTCGAGGTCCGGGAGTCGCTCGAGGTGCTCGCCGGCGGCGGCCCGTCCGACGTCGTCGACCTGACCGTCGCGCTGGCCGAGGAGATGCTGGCCGCGGCCGGTCGCCCCGGCGAGGACGTGCGGGCCGCGCTGTCCGACGGCCGGGCGATGGACGTGTGGCGCCGGATGATCGAGGCGCAGGGCGGCGACGCGGACGCGCCGCTGCCGGTCGCGCGGCACACCGAGCAGGTGCTGGCCCCGGCCGACGGCGTGCTGACCCGGCTCGACGCGTACGCGGTGGGCATCGCGGCGTGGCGCCTCGGCGCCGGCCGCGCCCGCAAGGAGGACCCGGTGCAGGCCGGCGCGGGCGTGGAGCTGCACGCCAAGCCGGGCCAGCCTGTGCGCAAGGGCGAGCCGCTGCTGACGCTGCACACGGACACCCCGGAGCGGTTCGCGCGCGCGAAGGAGGCCCTGGAGGGCGGCTTCGACGTCGCCGCCGAGGCCGT
>NZ_DASQCJ010000026.1:0-17563 GCF_035634735.1 Cellulomonas sp. | reverse complement strand
CCGCGGGCGGGACCATCCGGGCGTCCACGCCGTCCGTGCAGAAGTCGTCGTAGCCGCTGCCGGTCGTGACGACCACCGCGCCGCCGATCGCCTTGGCCTCCAGCGCGGCGTTGCCGAAGCCCTCCCACCGCGACGGGCACGTCGTCACCGCCGCCGCGCGGACCGCCCGGTAGAGGCTGTCGTCGTCCACGTGCCCGAGCCAGGTGACCCGGTCGCGCGCCTCGGGGGGCAGCGCCGCGAGCAGGGTGGGCCGGTCCGGCTCGAACCGCCGGTCGCCGCTCGCGCCGGCGAGCACCAGCCGCGCCGTCGGGTGCCGGCGCGCGACCTCGGCGAACGCCGCGAACGCGTCCGTGACCCCCTTGCGCCGCTCGAGCCGCCCGAGGAACAGCACGACGGGCGCGCCGTCGTCGGGCCAGCCGGCGGGCAGCCCCGCGGACCCGGCTGCCCGGCGCACGTGCGCCACGTCGATGCAGTTCCGGACCACGCGCGCGGGAGGCAGGGCGTCGAACGCCCTCTCGGTCCACCGCTGCATCGCCCGGGAGATCGGCACCAGCCCCGCCGAGCGCCGCACCTGTCGGTCCTCGAGCCGGCCCTGCACCGCGACCACCGCGCCGCCGCGCGGCCCGAACGACCGCGGCGTGAAGCCGGCCACCTCGTTCGCGAGGCGGGTGCTGGTCGCCAGGTTGGTCAGCAGGGGGGCGCCCGCCGGCAGCGCGACGCCGAGCGCCGCCCACTCGGGGAGGAACACCCGGTCGTACGCGCCGTCGCGGTGCACCCGGCGGACGGCGGCGGCCCGGGCGAGCAGCGCGGGCACGCGGGTGCGCGGCGGGCGGACGTGGCCGACCAGCCGGACCCCGCCGAGGTCGGCGTCGGGAAGCAGCGGCCCGTCGGCGAGCACCAGCAGGTCGACCGCCGCACCCTGCCGCACCAGCGCGGGCAGCAGGGAGGCGTAGTGCCGCCCGATGCCGCCGGTGTACGGGGTGAGCCCGGCGTACTCGGTCGTGGCGACCAGCCACCGCCCGCGCGCCGGGCGTCGGCCGGGCTCGGCGGGACTCGCCGGGGTGCTCCCGGTCGCGCTCTCGGGGGTGCTGGCGTGCAGGTCGGAGGCCACGCCCCATGCTCGCCGACCGCGCCGCGCCCCGCCCGTCGACCGCCCGGCCGCCCACTCCCGTCGACCGTTCCCGCCCCCGACAGTGGGGATGAGTGGAACGTTCTGCCCGACACGCGCCGGGCGTGTCGGGCAGAACGTTCCACTCGAGGGGCGGGACCGCGGGGGTCAGCGCCCGGTGGCGTCGATGGCGTCCAGGCGGCGGTCCACGAGGACGCCCGTGAGCAGCACCCCGGCCGCGACGCCGACCAGCGGGACCAGGACCGTGAGGTGCCACCCCGCGAACGCCAGCGCGCCCAGCGTCACCAGGACCGCCACCGCGGTCCCGGGGGAGGTCGGCGGGGCGAGCAGCAGGAACCGCCAGGTGCGGCCGAACGGCTCGTCGTAGCGCCGCAGCACCGCGAGGAACCACGCGCCGACGACCAGGAGCCCGGCGCCCAGCGCGAGCAGCCCCGCGGCGGCCACGGCGGCCGGCCCGGTCGACCCGGTGGCCGACGCGAGCACCGGGAGCGCCAGCGCGTCCGCGACGAGCACCGCGCCCACGACCAGCAGGGGCCAGCCCAGCCGGTTCGCGCGGCGGAACCCGGCCCGGTACTCCGCCCAGAACGCGCGCCACACCGACTCGGGCGGCTCGCCCGCGGCGACGGCCCCCAGCACCGTCGCCGCCGCGGCGAGCGCGGGCAGCACGCCGAGGACGACGCCGCCGAGCAGCGTCCCGAGCAGGGCCAGGACGTTCACCGCGACGAGCCGGGCCGCGACGCGCAGCCAGCGCATCACCGCCCCGGCCCAGCCGCCGACGTCCTCGCCGCCCTCGTGCACGGGCACCCGCCGCCGGGCCTCCGGCACGGCGCTCACCGGGCCGGCTCCGGGTCCGCCGGGCCCGCGCCCGCGCGAGCCGCGCCCGCGCCCGCCCCCGCCGGCTCCACCAGCGTGCCCACGGTGACCACGCCGGTCCCCGTGTCGAGCGCCGCGCCGGCGAGCGTCGCCCGCCCGCGCACCGCGTCCCACGCCGGGAACACCACGGCCTCGACCGCGCCCGCCGCGCCGGACCCCCCGTCCCACGCGAACCGCCCGCGCCCCAGCGCCACGGCCCCGGGCGGCCCGTCGGCCTCGACCACCCGGGACGCCGACGCCGCGAACGCGTCCCCGCGCGCGAACGTCACCACCTCCCAGGTCCCGGCGAGCTCGGCGACGGAGGCGGGCCACGCCGCCTCGTCGTCGTGCTCCCGCCCCGGGCCGGCCCACGGCTGCGGCGACACCAGCGGCCAACCGCCCGCGGTCCACGCCAGCCGCCGGACCTGCACCTCGTGCTGGGTCGGGTCGTCGGCGTCGCGCACGTGGTGCACCAGCAGCTGCCGCGCGGAGCCCCCGGGCAGCGGCTCGGTGAGCACGGACGCGTGCCCGGGCGCGAGCCAGCCCCGCCCGCCGGCCAGCCGGTGCCCGGCCAGCACGGTGCTGCCGACCGGGTCGGCCTCGACGTCGGTCGCGGACCGCCCGCGCACGTCGGCGTACGGCCCGGTGACGGACGGCCCGGCCACGACCCGCAGGTGGTAGGTGCCGAACAGCGAGTCGAACGACGTGAGCAGCGCGTACCCGCCGTCCGGCCGGGGGAGCACGAACGCCCCCTCGACCGCGGCCTCGACGGCGTGCGGGCGCCGCGCGAGCAGCAGGCCCGGCCCCGGGCGCGGCCGGCCGCCCGAGCCGAGCACGAACCCGGTCGCGGGGTCGATCCCGAGCGCGTGGATGCCGCCGAAGAACGACCCGTAGACCAGCCAGTGCCGGCCCTGGGCGTCGACCACCGCGTTGGCGTCGATCGCGTTCGGCCCGTCGACGTCGTGCCGGCTGGTGACGACCAGCCCGCGGTCGGTCCACGGCCCCGCGGGGTGCGGTGCGGTCGCGAGCCCGATCGCCGAGGTGCGGGACCCGAAGCTCGACGCGGAGTAGTACATCCGCCACCGCCCGTCGTCCGGCACCGCGACCTCGTCGGGCACCCGGACCACGTCCGGCGCCCACAGCCCCTCGGCGCCGGTCCACGCCGCCGCCTCCGCCGGCACGCCGTCCAGCGCCCAGCCGTGGAAGGTCCACGTGACGAGGTCGTCGGACCGGCGCACCTGGACCCCGGCGCGGGGCAGCGGCCCCGCACCGGACGCGTCCGTGGAGAACAGCCAGTAGGTGCCGTCGTCGTCGCGCACCGCGGTCGGGTCGTGCGCGTGCCGCGCGCCCCAGCCCGCGGCCGCCTCGAGCGCGGCGTCCCCGGGCGCGGCAGCCCCCGGTGCGGCGTCCGCCGCCGGCACCGCGACCGCCGCGGCCGGCTCCGTCAGCGTCATCCCTTCGCCCCCGTCAGCGCGACCGACTCGATGATCTGCCGCTGGAAGATCAGGAAAACGACCAGGATCGGCAGCAGCGCCACGAACGATGCCGCCATGATCAGCGGGTAGTCCCGCTGCGTGGCGTACTCGACGTTGAGGTTGGCGATGACCACCTGCAGCGTCTGCTTGGACTCGGTGTTCAGGTAGAGGATCGGCGCGAGGTAGTCGTTCCAGATCGTCATGAACCAGAGGATGAACTGCGCGGCGATGGCCGGGCGGATGAGCGGGAAGATCATCTTCCGGAACACCTGCAGGTAGGACGCCCCGTCGATCTTCGCGGCCTCGACCATGGAGTCGGGCACGCTCGACAGGTACTGCCGCAGGAAGAAGATCATCACGATGTTGCCGAACAGCAGCGGCACGATCAGCGGCAGCAGGGTGTCGACCCAGCCGATCTTCGAGAACATCACGAACTGCGGGATCATCAGCGTCGGGAACGGGATCATCAGCCCCGTCAGCAGGCCGAGGAAGATCGCGTTCTTGAACGGCAGCCGCATCTTCGCGAGCGCGAACGCGGCGAGCGACGAGGTGATCGACCCGACGATCGTCACGGTGCCCGCGACGATGATGCTGTTCTTGAAGCCGGACAGGATCGGCGCCTCGGTCCACATCCGCACGAACGTGTCCCACTGCGGGGACTCGGGGATCCAGACCGGCGGCAGCGCGAACACCTCGGCCTTGGTCTTGAGCGCGGTGGTGGCCATCCACAGCAGCGGCGCGATCATCACGACCGCGCCCAGGGCGAGCACGACGAACAGGATCGTGTTGACCACGCGGTTCTGGGCGGTGATGCCCATCGGCGTCTTGCGACTCATGGAAGCTCAGAGCCCCTTCAGTCGATGCTGAACGAGTTGCGCCGGTTGAGGCGGAACTGGATGAGGGTGACGACGAAGACGATCAGCCCGAGCACGACGGCCATCGCCGTGGCGTAGCCCATCTGCTGGTACTTGAACGCCTTGCGGACGATGTAGTAGACGATCGACGCGGAGCTGAACTCGGGCCCGCCGGTCGGCGTCATGATGTTGATCTCGGTGAAGATCTGCGACCCCGCGATGACGTTGGTGACGACCAGGAAGAACGTCACCGGGCGCACCATCGGCAGCGTGATCCACCGGAACCGGTGGTAGCCGTTCGCGCCGTCCAGCGAGGCGGCCTCGTACAGCGAGCGGGGGACGGACTGGATGGCCGCCAGGTACAGCAGCATCGAGTACCCGAGGCCCTTCCAGACGGCCATGATGATGATCGCCGGCTTCACGGTGGCGGTGTTCTGCAGCCAGTCGGGGCCGTCGATCCCGAACCAGGACAGCACCTGGTTCACCAGGCCGAAGTCGCCGTTGTAGGCGAACTGCCAGACGATCGCGATGGCGGCCAGGGACGAGATCACCGGCACGTAGTAGATGGTGCGGAACGCGGTCTGCCCGGGGATCTTCCGGTTCAGCGCGATGGCGAGCAGCAGCGCCAGCACCAGGCCGATCGGGATGCCGATCATGTAGAACGCGGTGTTCCACAGCGTCTTGCGGAAGTACTCGTCGCCGAGCAGGGCGACGTAGTTGTCGAGGCCGATGAACTGCGGCGCCGTCAGGCCGTTCCACCGGGTCAGCGACGCGTACAGCGCGTAGCCCAGCGGGTACAGCGTGAAGACGAGGAACCCGATCACCGGGGCGGCGACGAACGCGGCGGCCCAGCGGTGCTCGGTGCGGTGCAGGCGGCGCATCGCCTGCCGGGCGTGCAGCGCGGAGCCGCGGTCGTCGCCGTCGGGCGGGACGATGCCGGCGGCCGGCGCGGCGGGGACGGGGGTGGGCTCAGCGGTGGTCCGTGACATCCCGGTGCTCCTTCACGAGGGCGGCCCCGCCGCGCCGGGTCCGCCCGGGGAGGGGCGGCGCGCCGGCGCGGCGGGGGAGCGGGGGTGGGGTGGTCAGGCCCCGCCGGCCATCTCGGCGTTGGCGTTGGACTCGTCGAGCAGCGCCTGCATCTTGGGCTGCACCTCGGCGAGGTAGTCCGCGGCGGTCTGCTTGCCGTCGAGCACGGGCTGGATGTTCACCCAGAGCTCGTCGTACCACTCGGCGCCGTAGGTGAAGGAGGCGGGCATGGCGCGGCCGTAGTCCTGCACGATGTCGAGGAACTCCTGGCGGTTGGCCGGCTTGGCGTCGGCGGCGCCGGCCCACTCCTCGGCCACGTCGATCAGGTTCGGGATCTGCACGTTCGCGTCGACCAGCGTCTGCTGCGCGTCGGGGTCGGCGGACAGGTAGGTGGCGAGCTGCACCGCGGCGTCGGGGTTGTCCGACGTCGCGGAGACACCGATGCCGAGGGAGCCGACCCAGGTGGCCGACTCGCCGGTGGAGCCGGCGGGCCAGGGGATCAGGTCGTACTCGAAGTCGAGGTCGTTGTAGACGCTGACGTCCCACGGGCCGACCGGGAAGAAGCCGATCTCGCCGGCCATCCAGCGCTGGTAGGTGTCGAGGGTCGCGGCCTCGGAGGCGTTCGGGGTGACGCCGTCGACGGTGGTGAGGTCGGCGAAGTACTGCAGCGCCTCGGCGAACTCCGGGGTGTCGACCGTGACCTCGGTGCGGTCCTCGTTGGTCCAGTCGCCGCCGTTGCTCCACACCATCGACTGCAGGTTCCACTGCACGTTGAGGCCGGTGCCCCACTGGTCGACCGCGCCGTCGCCGTCGGTGTCCGTGGTCAGCTGCTTCGCGATGTCGCGGAACTCGTCGAGGCTGAGCGGGACGTCCGGGTCGGGCAGCGGGATGCCCGCGGCCTCGAGCATCGTCTTGTTGTAGCCGAACGCGAACGGGCCGACGTCCTTGGGCAGGCCGTACAGCCGGCCCTCGGGGGTGCCCTGCAGCGTGCCGTCGAACCGGTAGGAGTCGACGCCGTACTCCCAGATGTTGTCGAGGTCGACGCCGGCCTCCTCCACCTGGTCGGTGATGTCCAGGAGCACGCCGGACGCCACGTAGGACTGCAGGTTGGCCTGCTCGATGTAGAACACGTCGGGCACCTTGTTGCCCGAGACCGCCGCCTGGAGCTTGGTGGCGTACTGGTCGGCGTCGGTCACGGTCATCTGGACCTCGACGCCGGTGTCCTCGGTGAACTTGTCGATCGCGGCCTGGTACGCCGCCTTCTCGTCCGCGCCGCCGCGGAACATGAACGTCAGGCTGTCTCCGCCGCCGGAGCCGCCGCCGTCGTCGCTTCCGCCGCCGGAGCCGCACGCCGTCAGGGCGAGCGCCCCGGCGAGGGCCAGGGCCGCCGCCCGCAGGGTCTTGGTGGTCATCGCGCCGTTGCCTCCACTCGTGGACCGGCGAGGCCGAGCGCGCGCCGGTCGGCCGTCGGTGGCGGACCGGGGTGACGAGGGCGGCTCTGACCTCGGGTTCTACATCGTTGCACTACAACGTTGGAGAGAGTGGCACGGGTCACGCCGGACGGTCAAGTAACGGTCTGGTCACGGTCGCGGGCCGGGCGGTGACCCGGCGGCGACCCGGCGCCGGCCCGCGGCGGCCCGGTGGTTGACGCGGTTCGCGGCGGCGGGCACGATCGCTCCTACAACGATGGAGAACGTCAGCGAAGGAGCTGCGCACGCATGACCACCGTCACCCTCACCATCGACCCCGCGTTCCGCGTCGGACCGGTCCGCCGCCGGACCTTCGGCGCGTTCGTGGAGCACCTCGGCCGCTGCGTCTACACCGGCATCCACGACCCGGAGCACCCGACCGCCGACGCGGACGGGTTCCGCGGCGACGTCATCGGCCTGACCAGGGAGCTCGGGGTGTCGACGGTCCGCTACCCGGGCGGCAACTTCGTGTCCGGCTACCGGTGGGAGGACGGCGTCGGCCCGCGCGACCAGCGGCCCCGCCGGCTCGACCTGGCCTGGCACTCCACCGAGCCGAACCTGGTCGGCGTCGACGAGTTCATGCGCTGGACGAAGGCCTCCGGCACCGAGGCGATGATGGCCGTCAACCTCGGCACCCGCGGCGTCCAGGAGGCGCTCGACCTGCTGGAGTACTGCAACGTGAAGGGCGGCACCGCGCTGTCCGACCAGCGGCGGGCCAACGGCGCGCCCGAGCCCTACGACATCAAGCTCTGGTGCCTGGGCAACGAGATGGACGGCCCGTGGCAGATCGGGCACAAGACCGCCCACGAGTACGGCCGGCTCGCCGCCGAGACCGCCCGCGCCATGCGGATGATCCAGCCCGACCTCGAGCTCGTCGCCTGCGGCTCGTCCGGCGTGCCGATCCCGACGTTCGGGCAGTGGGAGCAGACCGTGCTCTCCGAGACCTACGAGTACGTCGACATGATCTCGGCGCACGCGTACTACGCCGAGGAGGACGGCGACCTCGGGTCGTTCCTGGCCTCCGCCGTGGACATGGACCACTTCATCGACTCGGTGACCGCGGTGGCGGACGGCGTCCGGGCGCACAAGAAGGTCGCCAAGCGGATCCAGATCTCGTTCGACGAGTGGAACGTCTGGTACCAGAAGCGCGCCGAGTCGGTGCCGCCGTCGGGCGACGACTGGCCCGTCGCGCCGGTGCTGCTCGAGGACAAGTACAACGTCGCCGACGCCGTGGTGGTGGGCAACCTGCTCATCTCGCTGCTCCGGCACACCGACCGGGTGCACTCGGCGTCGCTCGCCCAGCTGGTGAACGTGATCGCGCCGATCATGACCGAGCCCGGCGGCCGGATCTGGAAGCAGACGACCTTCCACCCGTTCGCGCAGGCGTCGCAGTACGCGGCCGGCGAGGTGCTGCAGGTCGCGATCGACGCCCCGACGTACGAGACCGCCAAGTTCGGCGACGCGCCGCTGGTCGACGCGGTGGCCACCCGGGACCCGGAGACCGGCGCGGTCGCGCTGTTCGCGGTCAACCGTTCGACCACGGAGACCGTCACGCTCGAGGTCGACACCCGGTCGATCCCCGGGCTGCGGGTGCTCGGCGCCACCAGCCTGTCGAACCCGGACCACACCTGGGTCGCCACCGCCGACGACGACACCGCGGTGCTGCCGCGGGACAACGGCACCGCGACGATCGACGGCGGGCGGCTCACCGTCCAGGTGCCGCCGGTGTCGTGGAACGTCGTCCGGCTCGGTGCCTGAGGGCGACGCCGCCGCCCGCGCACCCCGTCCCCGCCGCCGCGGCCTGCTGGTCGCGGCGGCGGTGGCGGCCGTCGCGCTCGTGGCGGCCGGGGGCGTGGCGGTCGCGACCCGCGCCGGGGCGGCGCCCGCGGCGACGGACGTCCCGGTGGCGGGCGACGTCGGCGTGCACGACCCCGCGCTGGTCGTCGGCGAGGGCGACGACCCCTGGTACGTCTACTCGACGGGCGACGAGCGGGAGAACGCCGGCGCGGTGCAGGTCCGCCGGTCCACCGACCGCGGCGCGACCTGGGAGTACCTCGGCACCGCGTGGGGCCCGTCCGACTCGCCGCGGTGGGCGCAGGAGGCGGTCCCCGGGGTCGTGAACTACTGGGCGCCGGAGCTCTACGAGCACGACGGCACCTGGTACCTCTACTACGCCGCGTCGACGTTCGGGTCGAACCGGTCGGTCATCGGCCTGCGCACCAGCCCGACGCTCGACCCCGACGACCCGGACTACGGCTGGGTGGACCGCGGCGAGGTGTGGCGGTCCGAGCCCACCGACGGCTACAACGCGATCGACCCCGGCATCGTCGAGGACGCCGACGGCACGCCCTGGATGGTGTTCGGGTCGTACTGGTCGGGGATCCAGGTGGTCGAGCTGGCCTGGCCGGACGGGCTGCCGGCGGCGGGTGCCGCGCCGGTCGGGCTGGCGAGCCGGCTGTCCGCGCCGCACGCCATCGAGGCGCCGTACGTCATGCCGCACGACGGCTGGTACTACCTGCTCGTGTCGCAGGACGCGTGCTGCCAGGGGACGGACTCGACGTACAAGATCGCGGTCGGCCGGTCCCAGGACGTCACCGGGCCGTACGTCACGCGGGACGGGACGGACCTGCTGCTCGACGGCGGGGACGTGCTGCTGGAGTCGGCCGGGGACCGGGTCGGCCCGGGCGGGCAGTCAGCGTCGCGCGGCGTGCTGGCGTACCACTACTACGACGCGGCGACGGGCGGGACCCCGACCCTGGGGCTGCGGGAGATCGCGTGGGACCCCGACGGCTGGCCGGTGCTGGCGACCGCGGACGAGCAGGCGGGCTGAGGGCCTGGGCGGCCCGCTCGGGCCCGTCCGACCCCGGAGTGGAACGTCGTGACCGACACGCCGACGGCGTGTCGGTCACGACGTTCCACTCGAGCGGGAGCGCGGGTCTAGAGGGCCTGGTGCAGGACCAGGTCGTGGTGCCGCTGGTCGCCGACCTGGAACGTGCGCTCGCCGACGACCTCGAACCCCGAGCGCCGGTAGAACGCCTGTGCGCGCAGGTTCTCGCCGTTGACCCCGAGCCACACCCCGGCGGCGTCCCGGGCGCGCGCGGCGTCGAGGCTCGCGGCCATCAGCGCGCCGGCCACCCCGCCGCCGTGCCGGCCGGGCAGCACGTAGCACTTGCTCAGCTCGACGGTCGGGCGGAGCGGGACGGCCGCGGCGACCTCGGCGGCGTACGGCTCGCCGGCGACCAGCATCGTGTAGCCGACCAGCTCGCCGTCGGCGTCGGCCACGAGCAGGTCGCGCGTCGGGTCGGCCAGGTACGCGGCGACGTGCTCCTCGGTGAGGTGCGCGGCGATGAACGCGGCGTGGTCCTCGGGCGTCGACGACGGCGGGCAGGCCAGCGGGAACGTGGCCGCGGCCAGGTCGGCGAGCGGGCCGGCCTCGTCGGCGCGGGCGCGGCGGATCGTCGGGGCGGCGTCCGGCGACCCGGCGGCCTCGGCGGCGGTCACCGGGCGCCCCAGCGCGACCGGATCGCCCGGCGCGCCGTCCGCACCACCAGCCCGAGCACCCACACGGACCCCGCGACGGTGGCGGCGTCCACCCCGCGGCGGGTGGCGTTCCGGCGGCCGCGGAACTCGCGCATCGGCCAGCCGACCTCCGCGGCGTGCTTGCGGAGCCGGCCGTCCGGGTTGATCGCGCACGGGAAGCCGACCTCGGACAGGATCGGCACGTCGTTGGTGGAGTCGCCGTACGCGAACGACCGCTCCAGGTCCAGGCCCTCGCGCTCGGCCAGCGCCCGGACCGCCTCGGCCTTCGCGCGGCCGTGCAGCAGGTCCCCGACCAGCCGGCCGGTGTAGAAGCCGTCCTTGTGCTCGGCGATCGTGCCGAGGGCGCCGGTCGCGCCGAGCCGGCGGGCGATGATGTCGGCGATCTCGACGGGCGTCGCCGTGACCAGCCACACCTCGTGCCCGGTGCGCAGGTGCTGGTCGAGCAGCCGCTGCGTGCCCGGGAAGATCCGGAGCGCGAGCACCTCGTCGTAGATGTCCTCGGCGATCGCGACCACCTCGGCGACCGAGCGGCCGTGCATGATCTCCAGCGCCCGCTGCCGGACCTCGTCGATCTGCTGCCGGTTCTCGCCGAAGGTCAGATAGCGGATCTGGTGCACCGCGAACCGGACGATGTCGGAGCGCTTGAAGAACCCGCGGCGGTACAGGCCGACGGCGAGGTGGAACGAGCTCGCGCCGCGGATGATGGTGTTGTCCACGTCGAAGAACGCGGCCACGCGGCCCGCGGGCGCCGTCGGCGCGGGCGCGCCGGTCAGGGGCTCGGTGGGCTCGGGCACGCCGCCACTGTAGTCATCGACCTAGGCTCGTGCCGTGCCGACCCCTCCCGCCGCGACCGAAGCCCGCGTGGTCCTGTACTCCCGCGCGGGCTGCCACCTGTGCGACGCCGCGCGCGACCTGGTCGCCGAGGTGGCCGCCGAGCGCGGCGTGCCGTGGGCCGAGGTGGACGTCGACGCGGGCGGCACCGCGCGCGACGGGCGCCCGCTCGCGGCGGCCTACGGGGAGCTGCTGCCGGTCGTCGAGGTGGACGGCGCGCGGGTCGGCTACTGGCAGATCGACCGCCACCGGCTCGTCGACGCCCTCGCGGCGGCCCCGCAGGCCTAGGCTGTCGCCGTGCGAGCCCTGCCGCCGACCACCGTCGCCCGCCTGCCGGGATACCTGCGCTCCCTCGGCGGCCTCGCCTCGGAGGGCGTCACCACCACGTCGTCCGACCAGCTCGCCGAGCTCGTCGGCGCCTCGCCCGCGCAGCTCCGCAAGGACCTGTCGTACCTGGGCGCGGGCGGCCGGCGCGGCGTCGGGTACGAGGTGGACCACCTGCGGCGGCAGATCGCGCAGGCCCTCGGCATGACCGAGGAGCGCCGCGTCGTCATCGTCGGCATCGGCAACCTGGGGCACGCCCTCGCCACCTACTCCGGCTTCGCGGACCGCGGGTTCGTGCTGGTCGGCCTGTTCGACACCGACCCGGCGCTGGTCGGCACCGAGGTCGGCGGCCACGTCGTGCAGCACGTCGACGGCCTGGAGCGCGTGGTCGAGGAGCAGGAGGCGAGCGTGGCGATCGTCGCGACGCCGGCGTCCGCCGCGCAGCCGACCACCGACCGGCTGGTGGCCGCGGGCGTGACCGGCGTGCTCAACTTCGCGCCGCGCACGGTGCGGGTGCCCGACGGGGTGGACGTCCGCGAGGTCGACCTCGGGTCGGAGCTGCAGATCCTGGGCTTCCACGCGCGCCAGCGCTCCGGCGCCGCGACCGAGCCGACCGCGCCGACCGCGACGGCGGAGGCCCCGGCCGCCGAGCCGGAGCCGCAGCCCGAGCCGGTCCCCGCCGCCGACTGACCCGCCGCGCGCGCGGTGCCGCGCCGCTCCGCGCCCGCCGAGTGCCTACGAAACGGGTCGAGTGCCTATCCCGCGGAGAGGCGCTCGACCCGTTTCCTGTCCCCTCGACGGTCGGCCGCCCGGCCCCCGGACGCACGAGAGGGCCCGGTCGACCGCGGCAGGGGGTGCGCGGTCGACCGGGCCCTCACGTGCGCCGCCCCCGACGTGCGCACCGAGTGGCGGCGCGCGCCGGGGGCGGCGGGTCGTGCGGGAGGCTCAGGCCTGCTTGATGGCCGAGACCTCGAGGTTGATGACGACCTTGTCGGACACCAGGACGCCGCCGGCCTCGAGGGCCGCGTTCCAGGTGATGCCGAACTCCTTGCGGGAGACGGTCACCGAGGCGGAGAAGCCCGCGCGCTGGTTGCCGAACGGGTCGGTGGCCGCGCCGCCGAACTCGGTGGCCAGCTCGACCGTCTTGGTCACGCCGTTGATGGTGAGCTCGCCGGTCACGACGTAGTCCTCGCCGTCCGCGGCGACCGAGGTCGAGGCGAAGGTCCACTCGCCGAACTTCTCCAGGTCGAAGAAGTCGGTCGAGCCCTTGAGGTGGCCGTCGCGGTTCGCGTCGCCGGTGGCGATGGTCGACGGGTCGAGGGACGCGGTCACGCCGGACAGCGTGAGGTCCTCGGCGACGGTGATGGTGCCGGAGGTCACCGCGACGGTGCCGCGGACCTTGGAGATGCCCGCGTGGCGGACGGTGAAGGACGCCTCGGTGTGCGAGGGGTCGATCGCCCAGGTGCCGGCGGTGAGGGCGGTGGGGAGCGTCGTGGTCGACATGGGTGCCTCCTGCGAAGTATTGGTTGAAGCATCAACTGCGGTTAGTTGAGATTTCTACTACAGTGGAGCTCGCTGCGCAAGGCCTGTGGGACGATCAGCCACCGACGTCACAGGGGGGCGCGGGAGGAGGACGGCGATGAGCACCACGACCACCGGGAGCGCGACCACCCGCGCACCGCGGGAGCACGACGAGGTCCGCTGGCTGACGGCGGACGAGCAGCGCGCCTGGCGCGCGTACCGGGACGGCACGGCCCGGCTGCTCGACGTGCTCGCGCACGAGCTGGAGCAGGACTCCGGGCTGTCCCTCGGCGAGTACGAGGTGCTGGTCCGGCTGTCCGAGGCGCCGCAGCGCACGCTCCGGATGTCGGAGCTGGCCGGCGAGCTCGCGCACTCGCGGAGCCGGCTCACGCACACCGTCCGCCGCATGGAGGCCGCCGGCCTGGTCGAGCGCGCCCCCTGCCTCGAGGACGCGCGCGGTGTGAACTGCACCATGACCGAGACCGGCTGGCGCCGGCTCGTGGACGCCGCCCCGTCGCACGTCGAGTCCGTGCGCGCGCACCTGGTCGACGTGCTCTCGCCGGCGCAGATGCAGGCCCTGGGCGACGCGATGGCCGCCGTCGGCGCCGCGCTGCAGGCCGGCTGCGCCCAGGTCGAGGCCGACGCGGAGGCCGCCGGGCGCTGATCCGGCGCGGCTCCGGGCCCCCGCGCGGTCCGACCACCCAGCCGGGTTTGCGAGACTGACCCCATGGTCGCCACCACCATCCACCTCATGCGGCACGGCGAGGTGCACAACCCCGAGGGCGTGCTCTACGGACGGCTCGACGGGTACCACCTGTCCGAGCGGGGCCGGGAGATGGCCGAGCGCGTCGCCGCGCACCTGGCCGGACGGCTCGACGGGCCGCGCCGCGACGTCACCGCGCTGTTCGCGTCGCCGCTGACCCGCGCGCAGGAGACGGTCGCCCCGATCGCCGAGGCGCTGGGCCTGCCCGTCACCACCGACGAGCGGCTGCTCGAGGCCGAGAACCGGTTCCAGGGTCTGACGTTCGGCGTCGGCGACGGCTCGCTGCGGCACCCGCGGCACTGGCCGCTGCTGGTCAACCCGTTCCGGCCGTCCTGGGGCGAGCCGTACCGGCAGCAGGTCGGCCGGATGCTCGCGGTCGTCGACGCCGCGCGCGAGGCCGCCCGCGGCCACGAGGCCGTGCTGGTCAGCCACCAGCTGCCGATCTGGGTCACCCGGCTCGCGCTGGAGGACCGCCGGCTGTGGCACGACCCGCGCCGCCGGCAGTGCTCGCTCGCGTCCCTGACCTCCCTGACCTACGAGGACGACCGCCTGGTGCGCATCGGCTACACCGAGCCCGCCGCCGACCTGCTGCCCGGCGCCTCGGCCGTGGCGGGCGCGTGACGACCCGCCGCCGCGCCGCCGCGGCCGCCGTCGCGCTCGGCGCCGCGCTCGCGCTCGCCGCGTGCTCCGGCGGCGGCGACGGCACCGGGTCGGACACCGACGTCGCGGACCAGGGCTACGTCTCCGGTGACGGCTCGTTCACCCAGTGGGCGGTCGCCGACCGGCAGGGCCCGGTCGAGGTCGCCGGCACGGACTACGCCGGGGACGCCGTCGACATCGCCGACTGGCGGGGCGACGTCGTCGTGCTCAACACCTGGTACGCGGCGTGCCCGCCGTGCCGGGAGGAGGCGCCCGACCTCGTCGACATCGCGAACGAGTACGCGGACGCCGGCGTGCACCTGCTCGGCATCAACGGGGTCGACGACGCCGGGGCGGCCGAGCCGTTCCAGCAGAACTTCGACGTGCCGTACCCGAGCATCGACGACCGGGACAAGCACGCCATCGCGGCGCTGCAGGGCATCGTGCCGATCCAGGCGACGCCGACCACGGTCGTGCTCGACCGGGACGGCAAGGTGGCCGCGCGGATCGTCGGCCTGGCCGAGGGCTCGACGCTGCGCGCGCTGATCGACGAGGTGCTCGCCGAGGACGGCGGGGGCTCCGCGTGATGCTCGCCGACGTCGGGGACTCGTTCGCGCACGCGGCCACCTCGGGCTCGCTGCTCGCGGCGGTCCCGGTCGCGCTGCTCGCGGGGCTGGTGTCCTTCGCGTCGCCGTGCGTCCTGCCGCTGGTCCCCGCCTACGTCGGCTACCTCGGCGGCATGTCCGCCGCCTCCGCCCCCGGGTCCGCCCGGGCGCCGCGGGTCCGGGCGGCGGCGGGCGGCGGCGCGGCCACGCTCGACCTCGCCGGCGCGCTGCCGGCCCAGCCCGCGCTGACCCGCCCGGCCGCCGCCCCCGCGGCGCCGTCCCGCGGCCGGCTCGTGCTCGGCGTCCTGCTGTTCGTCGCCGGCTTCACCGCGGTGTTCCTCGCCTACGGCTCGCTCGCCGGCTCGCTCGGCTCGTTCCTGCTGCGCTGGCAGGACCCGGTGTCCCGGGTGCTCGGGATCGGCGTGATCGTCATGGGCCTGGCGTTCCTCGGGCTCGTGCCGTTCCTGGAGCGGGACAGCCGCCGGGTGCTCGCGCCCCGCGCCGGGCTGTGGGGGGCGCCGGTGCTCGGCGTCACCTTCGGCATCGGCTGGACGCCGTGCATCGGCCCGACGCTCGCCGCGATCCTCCTGCTGTCCCTCGACGGCGGCTCCGCCGGCCGCGGCGCCCTGCTCGCCCTGGCGTTCTGCGTCGGGCTCGGGCTGCCGTTCGTGCTCGTCGCGCTCGGCCTCCAGCGCAGCCGCCGCGCCCTCGACTGGCTCGCGGCGCACCGGCTCGCGGTGATGCGCGTCGGCGGCGGCCTCCTGCTCCTGCTCGGTGTCGCGCTGGTCACCGGCCTCTGGTCCGCGTGGGCGGGCTGGCTCCAGGGCCTGCTCACCGGCGCCGACCCCTTCGTCCCGGCGGTGTGAGATGACGCGCGACCCCCAGACCACCGAGCCCTCGCCCCGCGGGTACACCCCCGAGGGGCTCGAGGACGCGTTCAGCGCCGGGCAGCAGCCGCCCGCCGGCGGCTCCGGCACGCCCGGCGGCGCGGGCGGTGCCGGCGGCTCGCCCCAGCTGCCCTCGCTCGGCGTCGTCGGCTGGCTGCGCTGGGCCTGGCGGCAGCTCACCTCGATGCGCGTCGCCCTGCTGCTGCTGATGCTGCTCGCCGTCGCCGCGGTGCCGGGCACCGTGTTCCCGCAGCGCGCCCAGGACCCGGACAAGGTCGCCACCTACCTGTCCGACCACCCCGACCTCGGCCCCCTGCTGGACCGGCTCGGGTTCTTCGGCGTGTACTCGTCCGTCTGGTTCTCGGCGATCTACCTGCTGCTGTTCGTGTCGCTGGTCGGCTGCATCCTGCCGCGCAGCCGGACGCACCTGCGGGCGATGCGCGGCCGGCCGCCGCGCGCCCCGCGCCGGTTCGACCGGTTCCCGGCCCAGGCGTCGACGGAGCTCGACGGCGCGCCGCAGGAGGTCGCCGAGCGCGCCGCCGCGGCCCTGGGCGGCCCGCGCTGGTGGCGCCGGTTCCGGGTCGACGTGCGCGACGAGGGCCGCGGCACGTGGAGCGTCGCCGCCGAGCGCGGCTACCTGCGCGAGACCGGCAACCTCGTGTTCCACCTCGCGCTGGTCGGCCTGCTGGTGTCGGTCGCGACCGGGCAGCTGCTGCACTACCGCGGCCAGGCGATCATCGTCGAGGGCCGGGCGTTCGCGAACACCCAGAGCGACTACGACACCTTCGAGTCCGGCTCCGGGTTCAGCGCCTCGTCGCTCGAGCCGTTCTCGATGCGGCTCGACTCGTTCGACTCGTCGTTCGACCCCGACACCCTGCAGTCCCGCGACTTCACCGCGCACGTGACCATCACCGAGCCGGGGTCCGACGGGGTCGAGCAGCAGATCAAGGTCAACCACCCGCTCGACGTCGCCGGCGCCAAGGTCTACCTCCAGGGGAACGGCTACGCGCCCCAGGTCACCGTGCGGGACCCCGACGGGAACGTGACGTACTCCGGCGCGGTGCCGTTCCTGCCGCAGGACACCGTCTACACCTCGCAGGGCGTCATCAAGGTGCCGGACGTCACCTCGGGGCCGCAGATCGGCCTGCAGGGCGTGCTGCTGCCGACCGCCGAGCAGGTGGCGGACGGCATCTACCGGTCCGCCGACCCGCAGCCGACCGACCCGCTGCTCGCCCTGGCGGTGTGGACCGGCGACCTCGGCCTGGACGACGGCATCCCGCAGAACGTCTACCAGCTGGACGAGACCGGGCTCACCCAGGCGGTGGACGCCGACGGCCTGCCCGTCACGCTCTACCTGCGGCCCGGCGAGACCGTCGACCTGCCCGACGGCCTCGGCACGCTGACCTTCGACGCCCTCCCGCGGTTCGTCGCCCTGGACCTGCGGCACGACCCGTCGCTCGCGTGGGTGCTGACCTTCGCGCTGCTGGCGTTCGCGGGGCTGGCGACCTCCCTGTTCGTGCCGCGCCGCCGCGTGTGGCTGCGGCTGCACCCGGGGGACGAAGGTCCCGGGTCAGGCCGTACAGTGGTCACCGCCGCCGCGCTGGCGCGCGGCGACGACGTGGGCCTGCAGGCGGAGCTCGACCGGGCG
>NZ_DASQCJ010000025.1:0-10792 GCF_035634735.1 Cellulomonas sp. | reverse complement strand
GAGCCGACCGCGTGGCCGCTGCAGCACCCCGAGGTCTACACGCTCATCTGGTCGGCGCTGTTCCTCGTGGTGTTCGTGCCGCTCGCGAACGCGCAGTACCGGGTGTCGACGAGCCGCTGACGGGCGCCGAGCGCCTAGACCGGCCCGCCGACCCGCCGGCCCTTGCGCGCGTACAGCGCCTCGTCGGCGCGGGCCAGCGCGTCCCGGACCGGCTCGTCGCCGTCGGCCTGCGCGACGCCGTGGCTCCAGGTGGGGTCCCCGGCGGCGTGCCGCTGCCCGGCGTCCGCCACCCAGCCCTCCGCGCCCGCGGCGTCCCGCCCGGCGAGCACCACGGCGAACTCGTCGCCGCCGACCCGGCCGATGAGGTCGCCGTCGCCGAGCCCGGCGCGCCAGCCGTCCACGAGGCGCACCAGCACCTCGTCGCCCGCGGCGTGCCCCAGCGTGTCGTTGACGACCTTGAAGTCGTCGACGTCCAGGCAGACGACCGCGGCGGGCCGGCCGCGCCGCGCGGCGTCGTGCAGCACCAGGGCGGCGCGCTCGTCGAACGCGGCGCGGGTGAGGGCGCCGGTGAGGTCGTCGGTCGTGGCGAGCAGCCGCAGCCGCTGCAGCAGGTAGGTCACCAGGCCGCTCATCACGACGGTCGTGAGCGCGAGCACCAGCCAGGTGGTCAGCGCGAACGGCACCGGGGACGCGAGCATCGCGAGGCCGAGCACGGCGACCACCAGCCCGAGCACCCGGCGGACCGTGCGGGGCTCGCCCAGCAGCGCCGCCGCCTGCCCGGCGACGACCAGGCCGAGGCTCGTGGTGACGACCCCCGCGAGGGTCTGGCAGCTCGCGACCAGCACCCCGCCGATGCCGATCGCGGCGACCAGGGCGGCGAGCGGCGCCCGCGACCGGTCCCGGAGCAGCAGCAGCGCCACCGCCAGCAGCGCGAGCGCCGCCGAGCCGCCGTACCAGACGCCGACCAGCGTGAGGCGCGAGGGCGGCCACACGGCGCTGACCAGGCAGAGCACCGCGCAGAGCAGCAGCGCGCCGGCGGTGTGCGAGGCCGCGAGGAACAGGCGTGCGCCGTCGTTCGGGGGGCGGGTCCTCGCGCGCACGGCCACCCCATCGGCCGCGGCCGGGTTCACCTGACCGGTGGCCCGCCGGACCACCCGTCCGGGCGAACGGCACGCGCCGGGCGGCGGGGGCGTCCCCGCGGCCCGGCGCGGCGCGCGTCAGCCGACCGGGCGCAGGGTCCGCCAGCCGCGGTCCCGCGAGGCGGCGGCGGCGAGGATGCCGACCGCGGCGCTCGGGCTGCGCAGCCGGCCGGCGAGGACCGCCTCGACGGCCTCGTCCAGCGGCACCCAGACGGGCACCATGCCGGCCTCCTCGTCCTCCCGGGTGTACCGGTCGGCCTCGGGCACCTCGGACAGGTCGCGGGCGAGGTACACGAGGATGTGCTCGTTCGAGCCGCCCGGGGAGTTCGCGAACTCGGCCAGCAGCGACCAGGAGCCGGCCCGGAGGTCGGCCTCCTCCCCCAGCTCGCGCGCCGCGGTCACGTGCGGCGGCTCGCCGTCGACGTCCCGCAGGCCGGCCGGCGGCTCCCACAGCTCGGCGCGCACGGGGTGCCGGTACTGCTGGAGCAGCAGCACGCGGTCGTCCTCGTCGAGCGCGATCACCGCGACGGCGCCGGGGTGGTCGACGAACTCCCGGACCACCTGCGAGTCGCCCAGGTCCACGGTCTCCGAGACGAGGTCCCAGATCTTCCCGTGGTGCAGGTCCGTGTGCTCGAGCACGGGCCGCACGGCGGGCCGGTCGGCCGGCCCGCCGTGCGCGTCCCCGGTCGTCACGCCCGGGCCTTCGCCTTCGGCGAGACCGTCGCGCCCCGCGCGTCGAGCGCGGCGCGGATCAGGCCGGCGAACAGCGGGTGCGACCGGGTCGGCCGCGACTTGAACTCCGGGTGCGCCTGCGTCGAGACGTAGTACGGGTGCACCTCGCGCGGCAGCTCCACGAACTCGACCAGCGACGAGTCCGGCGAGACGCCGGAGATGACCAGGCCGGCCTCCTCCAGCTTGTCGCGGTACGCGTTGTTGACCTCGTACCGGTGCCGGTGCCGCTCCGTGACCCGCGTCGAGCCGTACGCCTCGGCCGCGACCGAGCCCTCGGCCAGCACGGCCTCGTAGGAGCCGAGCCGCATCGTGCCGCCGAGGTCGCCCTCGCCGCCGACGATCGCGAGCTGCTCCGCCATGGTCGCGACGACCGGGTGCGCCGGGTCGGCGTCGAACTCGGACGACGAGGCGCCGGCCAGGCCGAGCACGTTGCGGGCGTACTCGATGACCATCGTCTGCAGGCCCAGGCAGATGCCGAGCGTCGGCACCTTCGACTCGCGGGCCCAGCGCAGCGCGCCGAGCTTGCCCTCGATGCCGCGCACGCCGAACCCGCCGGGGACCAGCACCGCGTCCACGCCGCCGAGCGCGCGCTGCGCGCCCTCGGGGGTCTGGCAGTCGTCCGACGGCACCCAGCGGATCGTGACCTTGGCGTCGTTGTGGAAGCCGCCGGCGCGCAGCGCCTCGGTCACCGACAGGTACGCGTCGGGCAGGTCGATGTACTTGCCGACCAGCGCCACCTCGACGTGGTGCGCGGGCTGGTGCACGCGCTGCAGCAGCTCGTCCCAGCCGCTCCAGTCGACGTCGCGGAACTGCATGCCGAGCCGCTGCACCACGTAGGCGTCCAGGCCCTCGGCGTGGATGACCCGCGGGATGTCGTAGATGCTCGGCGCGTCCACGCAGGAGATGACGCCCTGGGTGTCGACGTCGCACATCAGGGCGATCTTCGACTTGATCGACTGGGGGATCTCCCGGTCGGACCGCAGGACGATCGCGTCGGGCTGGATGCCGATGCTGCGCAGCTGCGCCACCGAGTGCTGCGTGGGCTTGGTCTTCAGCTCGCCCGACGGGCCGATGTACGGCACCAGCGAGACGTGCAGGAAGAACACGTTGTCCCGGCCGAGCTCGTGCCGGACCTGGCGGGCCGCCTCGAGGAACGGCTGCGACTCGATGTCGCCGACCGTGCCGCCGATCTCGGTGATGATGATGTCGACGTCGTCGGCGGCCTGCGACCGCATCCGCGCCTTGATCTCGTCCGTGATGTGCGGGATGACCTGGACGGTGTCGCCGAGGTACTCGCCGCGCCGCTCCTTCGCGATCACGTGCGAGTAGACCTGGCCGGTCGTCACGTTCGCGGAGCCGACCAGGTCGACGTCGAGGAACCGCTCGTAGTGACCGACGTCGAGGTCCGTCTCGGCCCCGTCCTCGGTGACGAAGACCTCGCCGTGCTGGAACGGGTTCATCGTCCCGGGGTCGACGTTGAGGTAGGGGTCGAGCTTCTGCATCGTGACCCGGAGGCCGCGGGAGCGGAGAAGTCGTCCCAGGCTGGAGGCGGTCAGGCCCTTGCCCAGTGAGGAGGCGACGCCTCCCGTGACGAAGATGTGCCGGGTCGTGGAGTCCGACCGCCCGGAGAGTCGATTTGCGCGCTCTGCCACGGGATTCCAGTGTACCCGAGACGCGCCGCCCCCGTGCGCCCCACGCCGGTGACCCCCGCCACGGCCCGCGCCGGTGGGCACCGCCTGCGACGTCGGCCCGCGCCCTGCTCACCCGTGTCGACGGTGGAACGTCGTGACGGACACGCCGTCGGCGTGTCCGTCACAACCTTCCACCGTCAGAGACCCCGCCCGGGTCAGCGGGCGTAGGCCGCGTCCAGCTGGGTCAGCACGTCGGCGATCCCCGGGAGCGTCGCCGCGCGGGCCCGGGCCGCGTCGCGCAGCGTCGACCGGCGCGCCTCGTCGCCCAGCACCGCGGCCAGCGCGGCCGCGAACGCCGCGGCGTCGCCGACCGGCACCAGCACCGCCGCGTCGCCCGTGACCTCGCGGGTGCCGCCCGCGTCCGTCACGACCAGGGCGGCGCCGAGCGCCAGGGCCTCCTGCACGGCCAGCGGCTGGCCCTCCCACACGGCCGTCGACGCGACCACGTCCGCCGCCGCGAGCAGGTCGGCGACGTCCTCGCGCCGGCCCAGCAGGTCGACCGGCGCCTGCGCCGCGGCCGCCCGCGCGCGCAGGTCGGCGAGCAGCGGGCCGTCACCCGCCACGACCCAGCGCACCCCGGGCCGGGTCCGCGCGGCGGCCGCGGCGGCGTCGACGAGGGTGTCCAGGCCCTTCTGCGGGGCCAGCCGCGCCACGGTGACGACGAGGTCCTCCCCCGGCGCGACCCCGAGCCCCGCCCGCACGGCATCCGCGTCCCGGCCCGGGGCCCGGCGCGCGGGGGCGGGCACCAGCGCGCGCTCGGCGCGGCGGGCGCCCTGCGCGCGGGCGAGCGCCACGAGGTCGCCGGACACGCCGAGCACCACGTCGGCGCCGCGCGCGACCACCCGGCCGAGCACCGCCGACACCGACCGGATCGCCCGGCCGCCGACGGGCAGGTTGTGCAGCGTGACGACGACGCGCGGCCGCGCACCCCCGGCGTGCCGCCGGCCCCGGACCGCCAGCACCGCCAGCGCGCCCGCGCGCAGCCCGTGGGCGTGCACCGCGTCCGCGTCCCGGGCCAGCGCCGCGAGCCGGGCCACGGCCCGCGCGTCGGACGCGTGCGGGCGATCGGCGATCTCGACCGCGGCGAAGCCGACGCCCTCGCCCGCGGCCACCGTCGGCGCGAGCGCGGAGGGGCCCGCGACCAGCACGTGGTCGCCGGCCGCGGCCAGGGCGGTCGACACCTGCTCGACGTGCCGGGCGACCCCGCCCGCGCTCGATCCCAGCACCTGCAGCACGCGTCGGGTCATCGGCCCGCCTCCCGGGGTCGGTCGTCCGGCCCGGGGGCCGCGGGGCCGGCACCGGGCGCCGGGGTGGTCGTGGGGGTGGCGGCCGCGGGGGCGGCCTCGCCGCCGGCGTCGGGGTCCGTGCCCGGCACGAGCGCGTCCGCCGCGGGCGCACCGGCCGTGACCGCGCCCGCGCCGCCGCCGCCCGCGCCGCGCCGCAGCAGCCCCGTCAGCGTCGACCGGTCCAGCACCGCCACCGCGCCCACGACCAGCACGACGACGACCGCCGCCCCGCCCGCGGCCGCGGCGACCGCGCCCGGGATGCCCTCGGCCAGCGCCTGCACCGCGTCGACGACCCACCGGCCGGCCACGCCGGCGACGGCGCCCGCGGCGACCAGCACCGCGAGCGTCCGGGCCAGGCCCGCGACGGCCTCGGCCCCGGCGGCGGCCCGCAGCACGGCGAGCAGCGCCACCCCGGCCACGACCATGCCGATCGTGTTGCCGAGGGACAGCGCGTGCAGCGTGGCGGCGGCGTCGCGCCCGCCCGGGACGAGCACCAGGCAGGCGACCCAGGACGCGAGGGCGACGGTGACCCAGCCGGCGCTGGCGGCCAGCACCGCGAGCCGCCCGCGCTCGAGGGCGTACAGCGCCCGGGACACGTGGAAGACCAGGGCGAAGCCGAGCAGGCCCGGCGCGACGAGCGTCAGCGCGTCGGCCACGGCCCCGATGAGCGCGGTGTTGCCCCGCCCGATGGCCTGGAAGACCGCCGTGGCGGCGGGGGCCACCGCGGCGAGCATGGCCGCGCCGGCCGCCCCGGCGACCAGCACGCCGCGCGTGGTCACCGCCGCGAGCGGGGCGTAGCCGGTCCGGCCCGGGCGCTGCGCGGCGGCCGCGAGGCGCGGGAACGTGCTGGTGGCGAGCGGCACCGCGAGCACCGCGTACGGCAGCAGGTAGGTGGGCTGCACCATCGTCTGCCAGGCCGACAGCGACCCCTTGCCGCCGTAGGTCTGCGCGAGCGTGATCGTCACGAGCACCGCGGCCTGCTGGGCGACCAGCGCGCCGATGCCCGCCAGCGCCAGGCCGCGCGCCCGGGCGGCGACGCCCTCGGGGAACCGCAGCGCGGGCCGCAGCCGCACGCCGGACCGCCAGACCGGGACCACCTGGGACAGGCCCATCGCGGCGACGCCGGCGGTGGTCCCCCACGCCAGCAGCGCCGCCGCCCCGTCGGGCAGCACGGCGGCCTCCTCCGCCCCGCGCGGGACGCCCGAGTCGGCGAGCAGCCAGCCGTACGCGGCGTACGCGCCGATGACGACGAGGCTCGACAGCACCGGGGCGAACGCGGGCCAGAAGAACTTCCGCTGCGCCTGCAGCACGCCGGACAGCACCACGGCGAGCCCGTACAGCGGCAGCTGCACCGCGAACACCCGGATGAAGAACGTGACGAGGTCCCGCTCCGCGGCGGTGTCCACCTTCGACAGCGCGGACAGCGGCTCCGCGGCCAGCGCGAGCACGACCCCGATGACGACCAGGCCGCCGAGCGTCCAGCCCAGCATGCCCGACGCGATCCGGGACACGTCGTCCCGCATCCCGCGCGCCAGCGGCCCGGCGATCACCGGGATCAGCGCGCCCGCCAGGGCTCCGCCCGCCGCCACCTCGAACAGCACGTTCGGCAGCGTGTTCGCCCAGTTGTAGGCGTCGCCGACGTCGGTGAGGCCGACCGCGTTGTTGAAGACCAGGGTCCGCGCGAAGCCCAGCAGCCGGCTGACGACCGTCACGGCCGAGATCAGGGCCGCGGCGCCCGCCAGACCGGACAGGACGGCCCGGCGGCTCACCGCCCGGGCACCCCGCCCGCGGTGGCGTCGTCGCCCGGCGACCCGCCCGGCGACCCGCCCGGCGCGCCCGACCCGCCCGGCTCGCCCGCGCCCCCCGGCACGTGCGCCGGGCGCCGCCCCCACGCGTCCAGCTCGCGCAGCACCGGGGTGCGCGCGATCACCTGCGTGAACGAGACCTTCTCCGACGCCACCGTCAGCGCCACGACGCCGGCCAGCAGCGCGAGCCGCGCGGGCCGCGGGCAGCCCTGCACGGCCGCGGTGCCGAGCACCGCCCCGACCGCGTTCGCCCCGGAGTCGCCGAGCATGTCGCGCTCGGCCAGGTCGTCGGGCAGCTCCGCGACGGCGGCGCCGAGCACCGCGGCCGCCGCGCCCCCGCCGCGGCCGCCGAGCACGCCGGCCGGCGCGGCGGCGAGCGCCGCGGCCTTGAGCGCGCGCCCGGGGCGCAGGTCGAGCAGGTTGACCAGGTTGGCGCTGGCGGCGATGAGCGCGCCGTCCGCGGCGACGTCGGCCAGCCGGACGAGGGCGGCGGCGCCGCGGCCCGCGGGCAGCCGGTCGTGCGGGCGGCTCAGCGCGGCGGCGAGCAGCGCGCCCGCCCCGATGCCGAGCACCTTGAGCCCGCCGGTGGTGACCTCGCCGCGGGCCAGCGCGCCGAGGTGGCCGCGCAGGCCCTTGCGCACGGTGCCCTCGCGGTCCTCGGTCAGGTCGTCCACCAGGCCGAACGCCGTGGCGCTCGTGGTTGCGACGGCCAGCGCCGCGCCGTCCCGGCCCGACGGGGCGCCGACCAGGCCGCCGACCAGCACGCCCGCCGCGACCGCGGGCCCGCCGAGCAGGCTCACGGGCTCGCCGCGGTGGTTGGTGCGCTCCCACAGGCGCGCGCCGCCCGGCGCGTCGTCGTCCAGCAGGCCGCGGACGACGGTCGTGCTCGCGCGCGCCGCGACGGCCGCGGCGATCCGGCGGCCGACGCTCACCCCTGCGCCCCCGCGTCGCCGGCGTCGCCCGCGTCGCCGGTGCCCGCGTCCCCCGTCGCGACCGGCGTGCGGTCCGGCGGGGTCAGCGTCGTCGCCGTGGGCACCGTCGTCAGGTCGCCGCCGCGGCCGTAGTGGCCGTTCGTGCCGCCGATCCGCGCGTTGAGCGCCAGCGGCACCGAGACCTGCCCGGCGGACGTGTCGCCGTCGCTGACGGTGGTCAGCGCCTCGGCCGCCGAGTCGTCGCCGAGGATGGTCGCGACCAGCGTGCCGTCGGTGACCGGGCCGTCGACGACGACCGCGCCCTCCGACCGGGTCTGCGCGACCCGCGCCAGCGCGATCTGCGACTGCAGCTCGGCGGCGGCCGCGTCGGCGTCGGGCGTCGCGTCGGTGGCGACGGCGTCCGGCGCGACCGTCGGGGCGACGAGCACGATCGCGTCGGCCGGCTGGCTGACCTCGCCGTCGACGGTGACCAGCGGCGAGTCGCCCGAGGTCATGAAGTCGAGCAGCGTCGCCGCGTCGGCGCTGAGCGCGTCCGGGTTGCCGGCGTCCGCGCCGGTGAGGCCCTGGACCAGCGCCTCGGACAGCGCGGTGTCGGCCGTGGCGTCGTCGGCGGGCTGCGGGTCGAGGTAGCTGGTGATGTTGCCGACCAGCGCCTGGCGGAACGACCGCAGGTCGGTGGACGACCACGCCTCGTTGAGCGCCACGTTCGCGCTCACGGTGGCGCCCGCGTCGGTCAGCTGGCCCTCGATCGCGGCGAGCGCGTCGCCGTCGACCGTGCCGAGCGCGACCACGGCCACCCGGCGCTCGGCCAGCGTGCCCGCGACCAGGTCGGTGCCGGCGGCCTCGATGAAGGCGTCGCTCGCGGCGAGGTCCGAGGCCGAGTCGTCGAGGTCGGAGCGCAGCTGGTCCCGCTCGCTCCGGAGCTGGTCCACCTGCCCCGTCAGCGTGTTGCCGATCGTCTCCTCGAGCGGGCCCGCGCCGAGGGCGATGCCCACCGCGAGCGCGAGGAAGACCGAGATCAGCGAGACGAGGTGGTACCGGAAGTCGATCACAGCGGGAGCTCTCGATCAGGTGCCGGCGCGTGCGCGGCACGGGAGGGGGCGGGTCGGGGCGTGCCGGCGCGCGTCATGACGACCCGCCGAACAGGGACCCGAGCCAGTAGACGAAGTCGTCCCAGCGCGCGGCGGTCAGGCCGATGAGGGTCTGGCCCGCGGTCGTCGACGCCAGGGCGACGCCGAGCGCGAGCAGGCCCGCGAGGACGAGCAGGGTCAGCTGCAGGTTGGAGATCCGGTTCCGGTACAGCCGGGACACGCCCTTGGCGTCGACCAGCTTGCTGCCGACCCGGAGCCGGGTGAGGAACGTCGACGCCATGCCGGAGCGGCCCTTGTCCAGGAACTCGACGAGCGTGGCGTGCGTGCCGACCGCGACGATGAGCTCGGCGCCCTTGTCGTCCGCCAGCAGCATCGCGACGTCCTCGCTGGTGCCGGTCGCCGGGAACACGATGTGCGGCACCCCGAGCTGGTCGACCCGCGCCATGCCCGGCGCGCGGCCGTCCCGGTACGCGTGCACGACGATCTCGGCGCCGCAGCGCAGCGCGCGGTCCGACACCGAGTCCATGTCGCCGACGATGAGGTCGGGCGTCCAGCCGGCCTCGAGGATCGCGTCCGCGCCGCCGTCCACCCCGACGAGCACCGGGCGGTACTCGCGGATGTACGGCCGCAGCGTGACCAGGTCCTCCTTGTAGTGGTACCCGCGCACCACGATGAGCACCTGCCGGCCCTCGATCTGGGTGGTGATGTCCGGGACGCCCACGCCGTCGAGCAGCAGGTCGCGCTCCCGGCGCAGGTAGTCCATGGTGTTCGCGGCGAACGACTCGAGCTGGACCGACAGGCCCTCGCGCGCGGCCGCCTGGTCGGTGGCCACGGTCTGCTCGGTCTGGACGGTGCCCTCGGCGACCAGCGTGTCGCCGTCGTACACCGACCCGTTCTCGACGCGCAGCGTGCGGCCCTCGCGCAGGGTCATCACGTCGGGGCCGAGGTCGTCGACGAGCGGGATGCCCGCGGACACCAGGATGTCCGGGCCGAGGTTCGGGTAGCGGCCCGACGTCGAGCGCGCGGCGTTGAGCACCGCGGCGGGCTTGCAGGCGGCGAGCGCCTCGGCCGACACCCGGTCGATGTCGACGTGGTCGATCACGGCGATCTCACCCGGACGCAGGCGCTTGGTCAGCGACTTGGTGCGGGGGTCGACCCGGGCGGGGCCGACGAGCTCGCCCCCGGGGGACGCGGCGGAGCGCTTACGCGAGGGCAGGAGTTTCATCGCCGTTCATCGTGCCAGATCCGCCAGCTCCAGGAGCTCCGCCGCGTGTGCGCGCGCCGCATCGGATTCCTCCTGGCCGGACAGCATCCGGGCCAGCTCGCGGACCCGGTCCTCCCCCGTGACCTCGCCCACGCCGGACGCGGTGATCGCGCCGTCCCGCGACTTGGTGACCACGAGGTGCCGGTCGGCGAACGCGGCCACCTGCGCCAGGTGCGTCACCACCAGGACCTGCGAACCCCGCGCCAGGGCCGCCAGGCGGCGGCCCACCTCGGTGGCCGCCCGCCCGCCGACGCCCGCGTCGACCTCGTCGAACACGAAGGTCCCGGGGGTGTGCTCGCCGCGGTCGGGCGACGTGGCGAGCGCCACCTCGAGCGCCAGCATCACGCGGGACAGCTCGCCCCCGGAGGCGCCCTTGCCGAGCGGCCGGGCGGGCGCGCCCGCGTGCGGGACGAGGAGCATCTCCACGACATCTCCACCGTGCGGGCCCAGCTCCGCCGCAGGCTCGACCCGGACGGTGAGGCTGGCGCCGCCCATCGCGAGCCCGGCGAGCTCGGCCGAGACCGTCGCGGCGAGCCGCTCGGCGGCCTCCCGGCGGGCCGCCCCGATCCGCGCCGCCCGGTCGGCGAGCCGCGCGTCCAGCGCGTCCCGCTCGGCCGTGAGCTCCGCGACCTTCTCGTCGCCGTCGCCGATGTCGAGCAGCCGACGGCCGCTCTCGTCGGCCCAGCGCAGCACCGCGTCGACGTCCTCGCCGTAGGACCGGGTCAGGGACGCGAGCTCGGCGCGCCGGGTCTGGGCGGCGTCGAGGCGCAGCGGGTCGGCCTGCAGGTCCTGCAGGTACGACGACAGCTCGGTGGCGGCGTCGGCCAGCAGGTACCCGGCCTCCGCCACCCG
>NZ_DASQCJ010000024.1:0-14720 GCF_035634735.1 Cellulomonas sp. | reverse complement strand
TCAGCCGTCCAGGCGCGCGGCCACGTCCGCCGGGAAGCCGCCCGTGGCGACCGGGCCCCAGCGGGTCGGCGTGACCCGGATCAGGCTCTTGCCCTGCACCCGCATCGCGGCGCGGTACTCGTCCCAGTCCGGGTGCTCGCCGGCGATGCACCGGTAGTAGTCGACCAGCGCGTCCTCGGCCTCCGGCATGTGCAGGACCTCGGCGTCGCCGTCGACCTGCACCCAGGGGCCGTCCCACTCGTCCGACAGCACGAGCACCGAGACGCGGGCGTCGCGCTCGGCGTTCACGGTCTTGGCGCGCCCGGGGTAGGTCGAGATGACGATCCGGCCCTGGTCGTCGACGCCGCCGCTGACCGGCGAGATCTGCGGGCGGCCGTCGCGCCGGGCGGTGGCGAGCAGCAGGTGGTGCCGGGTGCGGAGGAAGTCCAGCAGCTCGGGCAGGTCGACGGTCGTGTTCGTCGCGATGGAGCGGGCCATGCCCCGACCCTAGGCCGCGGCCGCCTCCCGCAGCAGGTCGACGGTGAGCGGCGCGAGCGGCAGCCGGGCGGCCTCGGCGGGCGTCACCCACACGGCCTCGGCGATCTCGGCCGTCGGCACCGCGCCGGTCACCCCGTCGACGGCGAACACGTGCGCCTCGAGGTGGTGCCCCGGCTCGTTCGCCGCCGGCGCCTCGCGGCGGCCGAGGTCCCGGACCCGCGCCGGGTCCACGACGACCGCGAGCTCCTCGCCGATCTCCCGGACCACGGCGGCCCGCGGGTCCTCGCCGGGCTCGATCTTGCCGCCGGCCTGCATGTAGGCGGCGGTGTCCCGCTTGCGGACGAGGAGCCACCGGCCCGCGTCGTCGACGATGACCGCCGCGGCGATCCGGAGGGTGGGGTGCGCGTCGGTCACGGCGCCCATCCTGCCCCCGCCCGGGGGTCCTCCGTCGCCGACCGCCAGGAGTCGCCCCGCAGGACCAGGCTGTCGAGTACCCGGACGCCGCAGTGCGCGGCCGCCCCGGCGACGGCCGCGTGCGCTCGGGCGTCCGCCGGGTGCGGGTCGGGGTCGCCCGGGTCGTGCCGGTGCGCGAGGGCGACGGTCACCCCGCCGCGTCGCAGCGTCTCCGCCAGCACCTCCCGCACCGCGAACGGCTCGGCGTGGGCGGCGGCGCCGGGGACCACGACCGCGCCGAGGAGCCGCGCCGCGCGGTCGCCGGCGACCGCCACCACGCGACCGTCGGCCGGACCCGCGAGGAGCGGGGCGGCGAGCCGCGCCACGTCGGCCGGGGTGCGGACGGTCGCGCGCCGGTCGGTGGAGGTGCCGAACCGGCGGGCGAGCGCCAGGCCGGCGACGACGCGGGTGGCCTTGGCGGGGCCGACGCCGGGCGAGCGCAGCAGCGCGGGCGGGTCGGCGTGCGCGAGGCCCGCCAGGCCGCCGTGCGCGGCCAGCAGGTCCCGGGCGGTGTCGAGCGCGCTCGCGCCCCGCCGCCCCGAGCCGAGCAGCAGCGCGACGAGCTCGACGTCGGACAGCGCGTCCGCGCCCAGGCGCAGCATCCGCTCCCGCGGGCGCTGGTCCGGGTCGAGGTCGGCGAGCATCGGGGTCCTCACCTCCTCGACCCTAGGGGCGCCGGCCGGCCCCGAGCCGGTTGTCCACAGGCCGGGTGCAGCGGGTGATCCGCGCCACCCGTGGCGCGGTGGGTGGCCCGTGCGGGTGATGATGGAGCCGTGATCCCCTCCGAGCGCCCGACCCCCGCCCCCGCGCCCGCCCGCCTCGCCCGCGTCGCCGCCGCCCCCGCCCCGGCGCCCCGCGCGCTGGCCGCCGTCGCCGCGCTGCTGCTCGCGCTCGCGGCGGTGCTGCTGACCGCGGGTCGCGCCGACGCGCACAACGCGCTGCTGGGGACCGACCCGGCGGACGGGTCCACCGTCGACGCGCCGCCCGCGAGCATCACGCTGACCTTCGACCAGCCCGCGCAGGCGCTCGGGACCGAGATCGTGGTGCTCGGGCCGGACGGCAGCACCGTGAGCGAGGGCGCCGCGGAGCTCGTCGACAACACCGTCTCCCAGGCGCTCGCCGCCGACCTGCCCGCCGGCGCGTACTCCGTCGAGTGGCGGGTCACCTCCGCCGACGGCCACCCGCTGTCCGGCACCCTCGCGTTCACGGCCACCGCCGGCGCCGCGGCCGCCGGCCCGACCGCGCCCGAGACGATCGAGCCGACCGCCGAGCCGACGACGTCGACCCAGGCCGAGGAGCCGTCGTCCGAGGCGACGGTCTCGGCGACGCTCGCCCCGCAGCAGGAGCTCGCCGAGGACGAGGACGCCGGCGTGGCGGCCGGGGTGGTCGCCGCGGTCGTCGTGGCCGTGCTGGCCGCGGTCGCGGTCGCCGTGTTCGTCGTGCGCGAGCGCCGCCGGTCCCGCGACGACGGCGCCGGCCCGGCCGGCCCCACCGGCCCGACCGGCACCACCGGCGGGGACGGCCGGGCGGAGGGCTGATGGCCCCCGGCGTCGCCGCGCCCGCCGGCCCGCGCCCGGCCCGCACCCCCCGCGCCGCGGACGGGGGCCGACGGGGCCGGGCCGACTGGCTGCGGATCGCCGCGCTCGCCGTCGCGGCCGTGGCCGCCGTGGTGGCCGGCATCGCGTTCACGGGCGCGGCGGCGCCGACGGCCCTGCGCGACCCCGGCGCCCTGGTCCGCTGGGGGCTGCCGATCGCGTCGACCGGCGCCGAGCTCGCCGCGTCCGCGACCCTGGGCGGGCTCGTGCTGCTCGCGACCGTCCTGGTCCGCCGCGACGAGACGATCGTGCGCGCGGCGTCCGGGGTCACGGCCGTCGCGGCCGCGGTGTGGACGCTCACGGCCGTCGTCGAGCTCGTCCTCACCTACGCGAACGTCGCGGGCCTGTCGCCGACCGACCCGGCGTTCGGCGGCGAGCTCGGCCAGTTCGTGACCCAGTTCGAGCTCGGCCGCGTCCTGCTGACCGTCGCGGTGGTCGCCGCCGTCGTCACCGCCCTCGCGCTGATGACCACGTCCCCGGTCGGCACCGCGTGGACCGCGCTGCTCGTCGTGGTCGCCCTGTGGCAGTCGGCGCAGACCGGGCACGCCGCCGGTGCCGCGAGCCACGACCTCGCCACGTCGTCGATGTTCCTGCACCTGGTCGGCGCCGCCCTGTGGATCGGGACCCTGCTCGCGCTGTCGCCGCTCGCGCACCGGCTCGGCGCCGACCTCGCGCCCGCGGTCGCGCGGTTCTCGGTCATCGCCGCCTGGTGCTTCGTCGCCGTCGCGGTGTCCGGGGCGGTCAACTCCGTCATCCGGCTGGGCTCGTGGGACGACTGGACCACCCGGTACGGCGTGCTGCTGCTGGTGAAGATCGTGCTGTTCGGCGTCCTCGGGCTGCTGGGCCTGGCGCACCGGCGCCGGGTCGTCGGGCGGCTGGCGGGGGACGCGCGCGCCCCCGCCACCTGGCTGTTCTGGCGGCTCGTCCTGGTCGAGCTCACCGTCATGGGCGCCGTGTCGGGCGTCGCCGTCGCGCTGGGGTCCTCGCCGCCGCCGGTGCCGGACGACCCGATCACCGACCCGACCCCGGCCGAGATCGTCACCGGCCACCTGCTGCCGCCCGAGCCGACCACGCTGTCCTGGATCACGCAGTGGCGCTGGGACGTGCTGCTCGCGTCCGCCGCCGTCGCCGGCGTCGTCGTCTACGTCCGGTGGGTGCTCCGGCTGCGCCGCCGCGGCGACGCCTGGTCCTGGGCGCGCACGGCGTCCTGGGTGACGGGCATGGCGCTGTTCTTCTGGACCACGTCCGGCGGGCCGGCGATGTACGGGCACGTGCTGTTCAGCGCCCACATGGTCGAGCACATGATCCTGGCGATGGTGATCCCGGTGCTGCTCGCGCTGTCCGCGCCGGTCACGCTCGCGCTGCGCGCGCTGCCGTCCCGGGCCACCCGCGCGGGCCGGGGCGCCCCCGACGCGTCGCGCGGCCCGCGGGAGTGGCTGCTGGGCCTGGTGCACAGCCGCTGGGGCCGGTTCTTCGCCAACCCGGTCGTCGCCGCGGTGAACTTCGCCGGCTCGATGGTCGTCTTCTACTACACCGACGTGTTCCGCTGGGCGCTGACCTCCGAGGTCGGGCACTACGCGATGGTGGTGCACTTCTCGCTGGCCGGGTACCTGTTCGTGAACGCCCTGGTCGGCATCGACCCGGGCCCGAACCGCCCGCCGTACCCCCAGCGGCTGCTGCTGCTGTTCGCGACGATGGCGTTCCACGCGTTCTTCGGCGTCGCGCTCACCACCGGCGACGTGCTGCTGGTGCCCGACTGGTTCGGCCTGCTCGGCCGCGAGTGGGGGCCGTCGGCGATCGTCGACCAGCAGCGCGGCGGCGGCGTGGCCTGGGGCATCGGCGAGCTGCCGACCCTGGCGCTCGCGATCGCCGTGGCGTTCGCGTGGGCGCGGGACGAGGAGCGCACCGCGAGGCGCCGGGACCGCAAGGTCGCGCGCGACGGGGACACGGAGATGGACGAGTACAACGCGATGCTCGCGCGGCTGGCGGAGCGGGACGCAGGCGGGGCGCCGGATTCCCGTGAGGTGCCGCGGGAGCCGTGATAGGACGGCGGGGTGACCGACGCTGCCGACACCACGCCCGAGCCCACGCCCCCGACCCCCTTCCACGACCTCGACGCCTACGTCGCCCTGCCCCGGATGTCCGGGCTGGCGCTGTCCCCGGACGGCACTCGGCTCGTCACCGCGGTGTCGACGCTGGACGCCAAGCGCACCCGGTACGTGACCGCGCTGTGGGAGGTGGACCCCGAGGGCGCCCGCCCCGCCCGCCGCCTGACCCGGTCCGCGAAGGGCGAGTCCGCCGCGCGGTTCGCCTCGACCGGCGACCTGCTGTTCACCTCCGCCCGCCCGGACGCCGACGCCGACGCCCCGGACGACGAGCCGCCCGCCGCGCTGTGGCTGCTGCCCGCCGACGGCGCCGAGGCCCGGGTCGTCGCGTCCCGGAAGGCCGGCATCGGCGGCGTGGTCGTCGCCGAGGACGCCCCCGTCGTGGTCGTCCCGTCGGACGTGCTGCCGAGCGCGGCCGACGACGCCGAGGACGAGCGGCTGATCGGCGCTCGCAAGGACGCCAAGGTCGCCGCGATCCTGCACTCCTCCTACCCGGTGCGGTACTGGGACCACGACCTGGGCCCCGCGCAGCCGCGGCTGTTCGCGGGCGACCTCAGCACCGTCGCCGCGTCGCCCGAGGCCGGCGCGGCCGCGCCCCGGCTCGCTCTGCGCGACCTGGCCCCCGACGCCGGTGCCGCGCTGCAGCACCAGGACGCCGTGCTGTCGCCGGACGGCCGCACCCTCGTGACCTCGTGGGCGCGGCCCGGCGCGCGGGGCACGCTCCGGCAGCAGCTCGTGGCGGTCGACGTCGCCACCGGCACCCGCCGGGTGCTCGTGGACGACCCGACGGCCGACGTCGCGGGCCCGGTGGTGTCCCCGGACTCCCGGTGGGTCGCCTACGTGCGCGAGACCATCACGACGCCGACCGCCGCGCCGCAGGTGCAGCTCTGGGTCGCCGACCTGGACGCCGCCGACGGCGCCCCGCGCCGGGTCGCCGAGGGCTGGGACCGCTGGCCGCACGAGATCGCCTGGACGCGCGACGGCGCCGGCCTGCTGGTCGGGGCGGACCACCTGGGCCGCGGGCCGGTGTTCCACGTCGCGCTCGACTCCGGCGCCGTCACGCAGGTGACCGCCGACGACGCGGTGTTCAGCGACCTGCGGGTCAGCCCGGACGGCGCCACGCTGTACGCGCTGCGGATCTCGTACGCCGCCCCGGCGCACCCCGTCCGGGTCGACCTCGCGGCGGCCCTGGCGTCCGGCTCCCCGGTCGAGGCGGTCGCGCTGCCGGCGCCCGCGCCGCTGCCTGCGCTGCCCGGCACGCTCACCGAGGTGACGACGACGGCCGAGGACGGCGCCGAGGTGCGCGCCTGGCTCGTGCTGCCGGAGGGCGCGTCCGCCGCGTCGCCCGCGCCGCTGCTGCTGTGGATCCACGGCGGGCCGCTGAACTCGTGGAACGCCTGGTCCTGGCGGTGGAACCCGTGGATCATGGCCGCCCGCGGCTACGCCGTCCTGCTGCCCGACCCGGCGCTGTCCACCGGCTACGGCCAGGACTTCGTCCAGCGCGGCTGGGGCGCGTGGGGCGCGGCGCCGTACACCGACCTCATGGCGATCACCGACGCCACGGTCGCGCGTGCCGACGTCGACGAGACGCGGACGGCGGCGATGGGCGGCTCGTTCGGCGGCTACATGGCCAACTGGGTCGCGGGGCACACCGACCGGTTCCGCGCGATCGTCACGCACGCCAGCCTGTGGGCGCTCGACCAGTTCGGCCCCACGACCGACCACTCCTTCTACTGGGAGCGGGAGATGACGCCGGAGATGGCGCTCGCCAACTCCCCGCACCTGTCGGTCGAGAAGATCGTCACCCCGATGCTCGTCGTGCACGGCGACAAGGACTACCGGGTGCCGATCGGCGAGGGCCTGCGGCTCTGGTACGAGCTGCTGTCCCGGTCCGCGCTGGCGGCGGACGAGAACGGTGAGACGCCGCACCGGTTCCTCTACTTCCCGGACGAGAACCACTGGGTGCTGAGCCCGCAGCACGCCAAGGTCTGGTACCAGGTCGTGGACGCGTTCCTCGCGGAGCACGTGCTGGGCCTGAGCGGCGACGACCTCCCGCCGCTGCCCGAGGTCCTGGGCTGAGTCGCGCCGCCCGCGGGCCGCGCCGTCACCCCGGCGGTGCGGCCCGAGGGCGGGTCGGCTCAGGGCAGCTCGAGGAGGAAGCGCACCGGCGCGAGCAGCGCCCGCCCGATCGTGCGGGGCACCGACGCGCCGCTGTCCCGCGCGGCGACGACGGTCGTGACGACCGCGGCGGCGGCGCCCGCGACGAGGAGGCCCGCCCACGCCCACGCGGCCCCGGCCGGCAACGCCCCGGCCAGGTCCAGGACGCCGAGCGCGGCGGCGGCGACCAGCAGCGCTCCGGTGGCCAGCAGCCAGCCGAGGGCGCGCCGGCTCGGCCGGTCGTCCGGCGTCCGGTCCGTGGGGTGCGTCACCCGGGCATCGTGGCACCGGCCGCCGCCCCGCGGGTCCGGTCGCGGTGACGTCACCCGTCCGGGCCCCCCGCTCGACGCGCGGAGCAGCGCATCCGCCGCCAGACTCGGTCCCGGAGCCCCGGGCACCCCCGCCCGGGCCGGGAAGGAGTCCGACCATGGGCATCGGCGGCGGCATCGCCCTGATCGTCATCGGCGCGATCCTCGCGTTCGGCGTCAGCGACAACATCGCGAACGTGGACCTCACGGTCATCGGCTACATCTGCATGGGCGCGGGCGTGCTCGCGCTGATCCTCGCGCTGGTGCTGACCAACCAGCGCGCGAACACCTCGCACCGCGAGGTCGTCGAGCGGTACGACGGCCGCACCCCGCCCCCGGCGGCCTGACCCGCCCATGGGTGGAAGGTTGTGACGGACACGCCGTCGGCGTGTCCGTCACAACCTTCCACTGTCGGGAGGGGGTACCCACCCGACCAGCACGCGGCCCCCGGGACGATCCGGGGGCCGCGTCGTGTTCACTACTCCTGTGACCACCAGCAGCACCCGTCTCCCGAAGGTCCGCGCGTCCGAGCTCGTCGGCCGCGGCTGGCTCAACACCGGCGGCCAGGACGTCGCGCTCGCGGACCTCCGCGGCAAGATCGTCCTCCTGGACTTCTGGACCTTCTGCTGCATCAACTGCCTGCACGTCCTCGACGAGCTCCGCGAGCTCGAGGAGCAGTACCGCGACGTGCTGGTGATCGTCGGCGTGCACTCGCCGAAGTTCGTGCACGAGGCCGACCCGGTCGCGCTGGCCGCCGCCGTCGAGCGGTACGAGGTGCACCACCCGGTGCTGGACGACCCCGAGCTGGTCACCTGGTCCGCGTACACCGCGCGCGCCTGGCCGACGCTCGTCGTCATCGACCCGGAGGGCTACATCGTCGCCCAGATGGCCGGCGAGGGGCACCAGAGCAACGTGGAGCGCCTGGTCCGGGACCTGGTCGCCGAGCACGACGCCAAGGGCACGCTGCACCGCGGCGGCGGCCCGTACGTCCCGCCGGAGCCGACGGCCGGGACGCTGCGGTTCCCCGCGAAGGCGGTCGCGCTGCCGGGCGGCACGCTGCTGGTCGCCGACGCCGGGCACCACTCGCTCGCCGAGCTGGCCGCGGACGGCGAGACCCTCGTCCGCCGCATCGGGTCCGGCGAGCGCGGCCTGGTCGACGGCGGCCCCGACGAGGCGCGGTTCAGCGAGCCGAACGGCCTGGCCCTGCTGCCCGAGGACGTCGCCGCGGCGGTCGGCTACGACGTGCTGGTGGCGGACACCGTGAACCACGCGCTGCGCGGCGTGCGGCTGTCCGACGGCGCGGTCACCACCGTCGCCGGCACCGGGGAGCAGTACCTCGTCGGCGAGCCGACCGTGCCCGCGCCGCTGCCGGGTCGCACGGACCTGTGGCGCGCCGGCGGGGCGCGCGCGGCGACGTCCGTGCCGCTGTCCTCGCCGTGGGACGTGGTCTGGTCGCCGCAGACGGGGACCGCGCTGGTCGCGATGGCCGGCAACCACCAGCTGTGGGCGTTCGACCCGGTCGACGGCGTGGTCGAGCCCGTCGCGGGCACGATGAACGAGGGCCTGACCGACGGCGACCCGCGCGAGGCGTGGTTCGCCCAGACCTCCGGCACGGCGCTCGCCGCCGACGGCCGGGTGTGGCTGGCCGACTCCGAGGTCTCCGCGCTGCGCTGGATCGACCCGGGGACGCCCGCGGCGGCCGCGGCGGCGGAGGCGCCGGCGCCGGGCGGGTTCGTGGGGCTGGTCGGGGCGGGCGCCGCGCTCGCCGCCGCCCGCACGGCGCCCACCGGGCCCGCGGACGCCTGGTCCGGCGCGGTCGTCGGCACGGCCGTCGGCGCCGGCCTGTTCGACTTCGGCCACCGGGACGGCGCGGCCGACCAGGCGCTGCTGCAGCACCCGCTCGGCGTGGCGGTGCTGCCGGACGGCTCGGTCGTCGTGGCGGACACGTACAACGGGGCGGTCCGCCGGTGGGCCCCCGCGGCCGACGGCGACGGCCCCGGCGAGGTGAGCACGCTCGCGACCGGCCTCGCCGAGCCGAGCGGCATCGTCGTGCAGGCCGACGCGGAGGCCGGCGGCGTGACGCTGCTGGTGGTCGAGTCGGCCGCGCACCGGCTGACCCGGATCGCGCTGCCGGCGACCCTGGCCGGCGAGGTCCTGGACGCCGGCGCCCACCGCACGCAGCGGCCGGTCACCGACATCGCCCCCGGCGAGCTGGCCCTCGACGTGGTGTTCACCCCGGCGGCCGGGCAGAAGTACGACGACCGGTTCGGTCCGTCGACGATGCTCCGGGTGTCGTCGACGCCGGCGGAGCTGCTGCTCGACGGCGCCGGCGACGACGTGCCGCTGACCCGGACGCTGCGGATCAACGCCGACGTCGGCGAGGGCGTCCTGCACATCACTGCGCGCGCGGCGAGCTGCGACGCGGACCCCGCGATCGAGTTCCCGGCGTGCCACCTCAACTCCCAGGACTGGGGCGTCCCGGTCCGCGTGGTCGCCGGCTCCCCGGCCGAGCTGTCCCTCCCGCTGCACGGCTGAGCCGCGGCGTCAGGCGGCGCCCAGGACCGCCAGGGAGAGCAGGGTCTGCAGGGTCGTGGTGACCGTGCGGTCGTCGGGCAGGGTCGACTCGACCGTGACCGACCACGGGGCGCGCCGCAGCTCGACCTGCCGCACGCCGGAGACGTGCAGCGAGCCCGTGCCGCCGCGCGCCACGACCACCGGGTCCCCGCCGTCGTGGCGCTGCACCGACCAGCCCGACCCGCCCATCGCCTCGGTCGCGGCCGCGGCGAGGGCGCACAGCCGGGACAGCGGCGCGGGGCCGGTCGCCGACAGCGCGGTGACGGTGGCCGCGACGGTGCGGCCGAGCACCGCCCCCGGGTCGTCGGCGCGGTACTGCCGGGCCCGGGCCGCCGCGTGGCTGCGCTTGGCGTGGTACTGCGCGGCGTCCGCCCGGCGGAACAGCGACCGCGGCGTGGGCGCCGCCCCGAGCGAGCCGCGCGCGGAGGACGCGATGCCGTAGGACAGCGAGGCCCCGAACGGCAGCGCGCTGTCGCCCACGGTCGCGTCCATCACCTGCACCACGGTCGTGCGGGGGATGCCGGAGGTCACGACGCAGAACTCGTCGCCGCCGATCCGCGCGACGGTGGAGCCGGGCAGCCCGCCGCCGGCGCGGCGCAGCACGCCGGCCACGCTCCGCAGCAGCTCGTCGCCGGCGTCGTGCCCGAGCTCGTCGTTCACCCGCTTCAGGCCGTCGACGTCGCACATCACGATGCAGGTCTCGTCGCCGGAGTCGATCGCGCGCTGCGCGGCCTCGTCGGCGACCCGCCGGGTGCTCAGGCCGGTCAGCGCGTCGTCCGACACCAGGTGCCGCACCTGCTCCGCGAGGTCCAGCCGGGCGACCTGCGCCCCGAGCAGGGCACCCAGCACCTCGCCGCGGGCCGCGTCGTCGGCGGTGAAGGCGGGCGCGCGCTCGTCGCGGACCGCGCACAGCACGCCCCACAGGTCGCCGTTCACGACCACGGGCGCGACCAGCGCGGGGCGCGGGCGCGCGGGGTCGTCGCCCGGCGCGGACAGCCAGGTCTCGCGGCGCCGGACCAGCGCCCGCACGGCGTCGCCGTCGCGCAGGGCCTCCTCGGCGGCGGGCAGCTCGTCGGTGGGCTCGGCGGCCAGCACGTGCCAGTCGTCCTGCTCGAGCCGCGCGACCGCGGCCACCTCGACGTCGAGCAGGTCGCGGGCGGCGACCACGGCGGCCTCGTGCACCTCGCCCAGGGCGGTGGCGCCCCCGAGGCGGTGCGCGAGCAGGGCGAAGTGCCGGGCGTCGTCCCCGTCACCGCGGGGCGCGCTCGTCCGGGCCGGCGGCGGGGCGTCGGTCACCGGCACATCATCGCCTGTCGGGCTCCCGGCCACACGCGGGGCGCACCGGGGGTCCTCCGAGCGGGTGAACGCCGGTCAGGCGGGGACGGCCTCCGGCTCGAGCACGCCGGTCGCCGCGCGCTCCCCGGCGCCGACGGCGCGGAGCACGAACAGCACCGTCGACTCGATGGCGCGCTCGCGCGCGGGCTGGTCGTCGGGCAGGCCGCGGCTGCTCAGGCACGCGTTGACGAGCGAGACCGTCGTCCCCAGGTCCTGCTCGGGGAACGCGCCCGACTCGATCCCGGCGGACAGCACGCGGCGCAGCATGGCCTCGACCAGCACCACGTGCTCGCGGACCCGCTGCTGCGTGCCGCGGGACAGCACCGAGCGCAGGTCCGGGCCCGGGGCGAGGTGGTAGTCCCGCTTGAGCTCGCACTGCGCCCGGACGTACGCGCGCAGCTGCTCGGTCGGGTCGTCGATGCCGGCGAGCTCGGCCTCGAGCGCGGCCACGTACTGCTCGGTCTCGTGCATGATGAAGCCGACGAGCATCGACTCCTTGTCGGCGAAGTGGTTGTACACCGCCGTGCGGCCGACGCCGGCGGCCTGGGCGATGTCGGCGAGGGTGATCGAGTCGAACCCGCGCTCGGCCATCAGCCGGGACATCGCGCCGAACAGGCGCAGCCGCGTCTGCTCCCGGTGCTCGTGCAGCGAGCCGCCGATGATCTTGGGCATGCTGACATGATCGCACGCGATGTCAGCATCCGCGGCGCGCAGGTGTGTCGGGAGCGTGCAGGTGTCGCGCGGGGCACGCGCCGGGGCGCGGTCAGGCGGCCCTGTGCACCTCGGCCAGCGCCGCGAACAGGGCCCGGTTGTGCAGGAACGCGGCTCGCGCCTCGTCGACCACCGCGGCCCGCTGGTCCTCGGTCAGGTCCAGCGCGTCGACCCGAGTCCGGTACAGGTCCTTGAACGGCTTCGGCTTCGGGATCGCGGGGAAGGCGTAGAAGCCGACGCCCTCGTCGGCGACCGCGTAGTGCCGCTGCACCATCCGGCCGATGACCTGACCGCCCGACAGGTCGCCGAGGTACCGGGTGTAGGCGTGCGCGACGTAGCGGCCGACGTCGGAGCCGCCGGCGCGGACCGCCGCCGCGTAGGCCGCCGTGGCGGGCAGCGGCACGGCCCGGTCGCGCCAGGCGGGGCCGGCGAGGTGCGCGAGGTCGGCCTCGATCGCCGGGACGCGCGCCAGCTCGTCGAACACGACGCCGGCGCCCGCCGGCGTGCGGCGCACCTCCTCGCCGACCTCCTCCAGGGCCACGTAGACCGCGTGCAGCTGGAGGGCGAGGTCGACGTACGCCGCGGTCGTCAGCCGGCCGCCCAGCAGGTCCTCCACGAACGTCGATCCCTCGGCGGCCTCGTGCTCCGGGCGGGTGCCCTCGCGGAGCAGCAGCGAGAGGGGGGCGGGCCCGGGCGCGGCGCCCGCGGCGTCGGCGGCCGGGGCGTCGGCGCGCGGCGCGGCGGCGGGCAGGTCGTGCGTGGTGGTCATGCGGTCTCCCCGGGGGCGCGCGGCGGGCGTCGAGATGACGTCGCGTCAGAACGTACCGCACGAAGTAAGGATTGCCTACCCTCGCCTGTCGAGGGGCCTCGGCCGTGCCGTGGGGTGGTCGCCCACGCGGGCCCAGTGCACCCGGCGCCCCGAGCGCCCCCGCGCCGACGCACCCCGAGCGCTCCCCGCGGCCCGCGTCACACGCCGCGCCGCCGAGCGCCCCCGCGTGCCCGCACGCCCCCCGTGCCCCCGCGCGCCGCCGCGCGGGATAGCGTGCGTGGCGTGACCGCCGCGACGCCCCCCGCACCCGACGCCGACCCCGCCGACGACTACCGCCCCGCCGACCCGGACGCGAAGGACTGGACCTGGGTCCTCGCCGAGCGCTGCCCGGAGTGCGGGTTCGCCGGCACCGACGTCGCGGGCCCGGACATCGCGGGCACGGTGCACGACCTGGTGCCGCGGTGGCGCGCCGCGCTCAACCGGCTCGACGTCCGCGACCGGCCCGCGCCGGGCACCTGGTCGCCGCTCGAGTACGGCGCCCACGTCCGGGACGTGCACCGGGTGTTCACCGAGCGCCTGCGCCTGATGCTCACCGAGGACGACCCGCTGTTCCCGAACTGGGACCAGGACGCCACCGCCGCGGCCGAGCGGTACGACCGGCAGGACCCCGGTCGGGTGGCGGACGAGCTCGCCGACGCCGCGGCCGCGCTGGCCGCCGGGTTCGCGGCGGTGCGGCCGGACCAGTGGGGCCGTGCGGGGCGCCGGTCCAACGGGTCGACGTTCACCGTGACGACGCTCGGGCAGTACTTCCTGCACGACGTGGTGCACCACCTGCACGACGTGCGGGCCTGACGGCCGGGGGAGACGCGGCGAGGCCCCTCGGACGCTTACTCCGAGGGGCCTCGATCCGGGGACGACGCTACGGGCCGACGGCCACCGGGCGGTGCAGGCGCGCCGCACCCGCCCGGGCCCGCCGCGGGACAGCGCCGTCATCCACAGATTCTGTGCACAACCCTGTGAACACCGCATGATCCTGCAGGTGACGCTGTGGACAACATGTGCACCCGGCGGTGGACGAGAATTCCCGGCCCCAGGCCCTTGCGGGCGTCCTCGCGCCAGGACTAGAACTCTTCCAACGACCTCGACGGACGCACCGTCCACCGCAGGGAAGCCCGCCTCGGCGGGCGCCCGGCGGGGCGGAGCCGGCGGGGTCGGGACCCGAGGGAGAACGACGGACCACCTCGGCGGGGCGACCCGACGAGCTGCGGATGACGACGCAGCGGCCCGTAGGACCCCGAAGGTCGGATCGTCGCCGTCCCGCCCGCGGTTGGTGCCCCCCGAGGTCGCCGCCGGGTGCCGGGGCGGAGCTGCACCGTCAGAGCGGCCGCCGGTCCCCGATCCGTCGGGGACGTTGGGACGACGATCGGGGAGGGCCCCTCGGACGCTTACTCCGAGGGGCCCTTCTCCGTCCCCGGGCACGGTTACCCACAGGGTGGTCGGGGTTGTCCACACCCCGTGGTCGCCCGAACGGCCCCTCGGACCACCCGGTAGGGCGATATGTCCGGCTGTATCCACAGGAGTTGTCCCCACCTTGTGCATGGGGCCGTGGATCGTGCGGGGCACGGGCGCCCACGCCTGTGGACGCCGTGTGCACGCCCGGTGGACGGCTGGGGACCCGCGGGGACCCGGCGGGTGCGCGCCTGGGGACGGGTGGCGTCAGCCCAGCAGGCGCAGCTTCCCGACCAGCCGGTCGACCCGGTTCCGCGGGCCGACGATGCTCAGGGCGAGGTAGTCGTGGGCGTCCGCCGGTCGCCCCGCCATCGCCGCGAGGTACTCCGTGTACACGCGGATCTGCTGGGCGATGGCGGGCATGTCGGCCACGTGCACGCCGGGCGCGGCGACCGCCTTGGCGCGCAGCGCCGCCAGGGTGGCGCGGGGCGCGCCCAGCACGGTGCAGCCGGTCCAGGGCAGGCCGGTGTGCGTGCCGCCGTCGGCGTCGGGCGCGCCGGGTCCGAGGAGGCCGTGCACGCCCGTGACGGTCGCGGCCGTCACGCACGCGACGGCGTTCGCGGCCCGGCCGGGGTCGAGCGACTCGTCGACGACCACCACCCACTTGAGCCGGGCGGAGCGCGTCGGCTCGTCGAGGCGGATCTCGTCGGGGTCGAAGCCGACCGCCGGCTCGGCGGAGTCGGCGGCGGGCAGGGCGCGGCCGGGCGCGGCGGGCGGGGTCGGCGAA
>NZ_DASQCJ010000023.1:0-7546 GCF_035634735.1 Cellulomonas sp. | reverse complement strand
CCCTCGCCGAGCACGTGCACCGTGTCGACGAGCCGGTCCACCAGCCGCAGGTCGTGCGAGACGACGAGCAGCCCGACGCCGGTCGCGGCGAGCGCGGCCACCTGGTCGGCGACCGCCTCGCGCAGCGCCGGGTCGAGGGCGGTGGCGGGCTCGTCGAGCACGAGGATCTCGGGCCGGGTGGCGAGCGCGTCGGCCAGCGCGAGGCGCTGCTTCTCGCCGCCGGACAGCGAGTGCAGCGTCCGGGAGAGGAACCGGGGCTCCAGGCCGACCCGGGCCAGCACGTCCTCCGGCTGCAGACCGGTCGCGCGGCCCGCCTTGCGGGAGTCGTTCAGCGTCGACTCGATCACCTTGGCCACCGAGGTGCGGCTGTCGACGCCGACCAGGCCCTCCTGGTGCACGGCCCGGACGGTGGAGCGGAACGCCTTGGTCTCCTTGCGGGACATCTTGGTGACCGGGCGGGCGCCGTACGTCGCGCGGCCCTGGGTCGGCTTGTGCCGGCCGAGCAGCACCTGCACGAGCGTCGACTTGCCGGCGCCGGAGCGGCCGATCAGGCCCACGGTCTCGCCCGGGGCCACCGAGAGGCTCGCGCCCTGCAGCACCGCGGCGCCGCCGTAGCCGGCCCAGACGTCGTGCGCGGCGAGCGCGGCGCTCATCGGGTCACCCCCGGCGCGGCGTCGGTCCGGTCGGCGTGGTCGTGCGGCGTTCCCACAGCGTGTCCCTTCGAGCGATGACGGCCGTCGTGAGAACGGCCGAGCCCCCCGCGAAGTTTCCGCGAGGGGCTCGGCCGCTGGCAAACGCGCGCGTCAGGCGCGCGCCTCGCGGCGGCGCGCCGGGGGCAGGTCCTCCATGTCCTCAAGCTCGACGCCCTTGGTCTCCGGGACCTTGCCGAGCACGAAGAAGAACGACAGGCCCGCGAAGATCGCGTACATGAGGTACGGCCCGGTGGCGCCGAACTGGTCGAGCAGCGGCGGGAACGTGACCGTGATGAGGAAGTTCGCGATCCACTGCGCGGCCGCGGCGACGCCCAGCGCGGCGGCGCGGATCCGGTTCGGGAACATCTCGCCCAGCAGCACCCAGACCAGCGGGCCCCAGGACGCCCCGAAGAACACGACGAACGCGTTCGCGGCGACGAGCGCGATCGGGCCCCACGGCGACGGCAGCGACACGTTGTCGCCCGACCCGGACGCCTGGGTGAACGCCAGCGCCATGACCGCGAGCGAGATCGTCATGCCCGCGGAGCCGGTGAGCAGGATCGGGCGGCGGCCGACCTTGTCGATGAGGGCGATCGCGATGAACGTCACGGCCACGTTGGTGACCGAGGTGATCGTGGAGACCAGGAACGACTGGCTCTCGTCGAAGCCGACCGCCTGCCACAGCGTGGTGGAGTAGTAGAAGATCACGTTGATGCCGACGAACTGCTGGAAGACCGACAGCAGGATGCCGACCCAGACCACCGGCAGCAGGCCGAACCGCGGGCCCCGCAGCGTCGCCTGCGACTCGAGGGCCTTGTCCTTCTCGATCGTCTTCTCGATCTGCGCGACGCGCTCGCGCGGGTCCTCGTCGGCCCCGAGCACGCCCTCGAGGACCGCGACCGCCTCGTCCCGCCGGCCCTGGGCGACCAGGTAGCGCGGGGACTCGGGGATGCGCAGGGCGAGGATGCCGTAGACCGCCGCGGGCACGACGGCGACCAGGAACATCCAGCGCCAGGCCTCCCAGCCCAGCCACAGCTCCTCCGCCGCGCCGCCCGCGGCCTCCGCCAGCAGCTGGTCGGAGAGCAGGGCGGCGAAGATGCCGAGCGTGATCGCGAGCTGCTGCAGCGAGCCGAGCCGGCCGCGCAGCGCCGCGGGGGCGATCTCGGCGATGTACGCCGGGGCGATCACCGACGCGATGCCGATGCCGACGCCGGCCATCACGCGCCAGATCACCAGGTCCCAGGCGCTGAACGCGATGGCGGACAGGATCGACGACACGAAGAACAGCACGGCGCCGAGCACCATCACCCGGGTGCGGCCCCACCGGTCGGCGAGCTTGCCGCCCGCCCAGGCACCCACGGCGCAGCCCAGCAGGGCGACCGCGACCACGAGGCCGGTCACCGTCGGGGCCAGCGAGAACTCCCCCTCGATCGCGTCGACCGCGCCGTTGATCACGGACGAGTCGAACCCGAACAGGAACCCGCCGACCGCGGCGGCGACCGCGAGGCCGATCGCCTTGTTGTGCGACGGGTGCCTCCCCGTCGAGGGTCGGGCACTGCCTTCGGCCATGACGCTTCTCCTTGCTCCGCTCGTCCTGCGAAGAGAACACCTGGGCCGGAGCACGTCGTCGGGCGCCGGTCGAGGCGTTCTCACCTTTCACCCGCGCGGCACATCCCGCACCCGGAAGGCGGGGCGGCGACGTGCGGCGGGAACCGTAACCCACCGGGCGGGCGGTCCGCGCGCCGGGGCGGGCCGGCCGCGACGCGTGCCCCGATCCGGCGGACAATCGACGGGTGACCTCCCACGACCGCCCGCGGTTCCGCCGCCCCGCCATGCTCGACCCGCGCGACGCCGACCAGCTGCCCGGCGACATGGACCCCGCGCTGCGGTCGCAGGTCGCGCACACCACGGCGGCGGCGATCGTGCACCGGGGCCGGGCGGAGGGCGAGGAGGACCCCGCGCTGGTCGAGCGCCTGGTCAGGCTGGTCGAGACCGAGGGGCTCGACGTCGTCGCGGCCCTGTGGTCGGACAGCCCGGCGACGACGCTGCCCGGCACCCTGTGGCGGCTGTACGTGCTGCGCGAGTGGGTGCGGCGGGACCCGGCGACGCTGGCCGACCGGTACCGCCTCGGGCTCGACGCGGCGCCGGTGCACCACGTCGTCGTCGGCGTGGTCAGCCCGCCCGGGCCCGAGGAGCTGCGCGTGCTGCTCGACGCCGTGCTGTCGGGCGTGTGGACCGGCGACCTGGCGGTGACCCTCGAGCGCGGAGCGGCGTTCTGCCGGGTGCTGGCGACCGGCGCGGCCTTCGACGCCGACCACCTGGACCTCACGGGCGACGACGCCTCGGCCCGGCTCACGCGGAGCGCGGGGTCGCTGGTCCGCACCGCGGAGGAGCTCGAGCAGGCGGCCCACCTGTGGCGGTCCGGCTCGCTGGAGTGAGGGCGGGCGGGCTTGTTCCCGCGGCGGCCGTGGCGATGCTCACCCGGCCCGCCCAGGACGTGGCCCGCGTCGGCGCGTAAACTCGAACCCGACGCCGGGCCGCGGTAGCCCCGGGCTCCAACTCAAGCCGCTCCGAGCGGCCTCGCGCCGAGAGGCGCTTCCCGGTCCGGCGTCCTCACCCTTCCCGCCCGGCCCCGCCGTGTGACCTCCGTCCCACGCGCGCGCCGGGCGGCCGTGCGTCAGGGTGGAGACGCTGTGCGTTCACCCTGGGTTCACTTGCGGGGTTGTGAGTTCACCCCGCGGCTGCCCTAGCCTGTGCCTGACCAAGCCCCTCTCCTGCGGAGCCTCTCGTGCGCCTGCGCCTCACCCCGCGCGACACCTCGTTCTTCGACCTCCTGGCCGCGTCGGCGGCGCACCTGGTCACCGGAGCCAACCTGCTGGCCGAGCTGCTGGGCGCGGACCGCGCGACCCGCAAGGCGCTCGCCAAGCAGATGAGCGAGGCCGAGCACCTCGCCGACGAGGCGACCCACTCGATCATGCGACGGCTGAACCAGACGTTCGTGACCCCGTTCGACCGGGACGACATCTACGGCCTGGCGTCCGCGCTGGACGACTGCATGGACTTCATGGAGGAGGCCGCCGACCTCATCGTCCTGTACAAGATCGACGAGCTGCCCCCGCGGGTCGCCGACCAGGTGCAGGTGCTGCAGCGCTCGGCCGAGCTGACCGCGGACGCGATGCCGCGGCTGCGGTCGATGGACAACCTCGCCGAGTACTGGGTCGAGGTCAACCGGCTCGAGAACCAGGCCGACAAGTCGCACCGCAAGCTGCTCGCGCAGATGTTCGACGAGATCACCGACCCGATCCTCCTCATGAAGCTCAAGGAGGTCGTCGAGAAGCTCGAGGACGCCGCCGACGCGTTCGAGAAGGTCGCGAACATGGTCGAGACCATCGCGCTCAAGGAGTCCTGAGCCCCGGTGGAACTCGCGCTCGTCGTGGTCGTGGTCGCCCTGGCCCTCGGCTTCGACTACACCAACGGCTTCCACGACGCGGCCAACGCGATCGCCACCTCGGTGTCGACGCGCGCGCTGACGCCGCGGGCCGCGCTGCTCATGGCCGCGGTCATGAACTTCACCGGCGCCCTGCTCGGCACCGAGGTCGCGGAGACGATCGCGACCTCGATCGTCGACCTGAGCGACGCCTCACCGCACCAGGCCCTCGTGGTCGTGCTGTGCGCGCTCGTCGGCGCGATCGTGTGGAACCTCATCACCTGGTGGCTCGGCCTGCCGTCCTCGTCGACGCACGCCCTGATCGGCGGCCTCGTGGGGGCCGGCCTCGCCGGCGGCCTGATGATCTACGGCTCCGCGATCGTCGACAAGGTCGTCCTGCCGATGGTCTTCTCGCCGCTCATCGGGTTCTTCCTGGCGTTCCTCGTGATGGTCGGCCTGCTGTGGCTGATCCGGAACGCGTCCCCGTCGCGGACCACCCGCCGGTTCCGCCTGGCGCAGACCGTCTCGGCCGCCGCGATGGCGCTGGGCCACGGCCTGCAGGACGCGCAGAAGACCATGGGCGTCATCTTCATGGCGCTGCTCACCGTCGGCTGGGCGGACCCGGACGCGGGCATCCCGCTGTGGGTCAAGCTCGCGGCGGCCACGGCGATCTCGCTCGGCACCTACTCCGGCGGCTGGCGCATCATGCGCACGCTGGGCCGGAAGATCATCGAGCTGGACCCGGCCCGCGGCTTCGTCGCGGAGTCGGTCTCCGCGGTGGTGCTCTACGTGAACGCGTTCGCGCTGCACGCCCCGGTGTCCACCACGCACACGATCACCTCGGCGATCATGGGCGTCGGCGCCACCAAGCGGCTGTCGGCGGTCCGCTGGGGCGTGGCGAAGAACATCGGCGTCGCCTGGGTGCTCACCATCCCGGCGGCCGCGGCGGTCGCGGCGCTCGTCTACTTCGCGCTGAGCCCCTTCCTCAACTGAGCGCGGCCCGGGCGGGGTCGGGGCGGCCGGGGCGTCCCGAACGTTCCCGAACGGGGACGAACTGGACATCGCCCCTGCCAGGCGTTTCACTCGTCCCATGACTGCGAAGAACCTGACCCTGCGCTGGATGTCTGCTGTGTCCCTGGCGGCCGGCGCCGCGCTCGCCCTGTCCGCCTGCGGCGCGGGCGACGGCCAGCGCGACGAGGCGTCCGGCGAGATCACCGAGGCGGCCGACGTGAACGTCTTCTCCCTCGAGGTCGGCGACTGCCTCAACGTGGCCGACGTGACCGAGACCCAGGTCGAGTCGCTGCCGACCGTCCCGTGCAGCGAGCCGCACGACGGCGAGGTCTACGCCGAGACCCGCCTGAAGGGCGACGAGTACCCGGCCGACATCGACACCCAGGCGGAGCAGTTCTGCTACGACGCCTTCGAGCCGTTCGTGGGCATGGCCTACGAGACCTCGACGATCGGCGCCGGCCCGCTGACCCCGAGCGAGGTCTCGTGGGCGGACGGCGACCGCGAGGTGCAGTGCATCCTCATGGTCCAAGAGCCTGTCACCGGGACGCTCGAGGGCGCCGCGGTCTGAGGCACCCCGCCCCCGCGCGGCACGACGGCGCGCCGCCCCTCGCGGGGTGGCGCGCCGTCGTCGTGCGGGGACCGGCCGGGCGTCAGCTGCCCAGCGGCGTGTGCAGCTCGACGTCCTCGACGCGCACCCGGTCCGGGGCGCCGCGGTCCGGCCGCACGACGTGGCAGACCAGGACCTGGCCCGGCCGCAGGTACGGGTTCTCGGCGGGCAGCCGGTCCCGCACCACCGCGGGCGCGTGCGCCCGCACCACGTCCAGCACCGTCGGCAGCACCGGCCGGTGCGTGCACAGCGCGAGGTCGGACCCGGTGCGCAGCACCGCGGCCACCGCCTCGGCGGTCTTCTCCGGCGAGTCGGCGTGCTCGGCCTCGGTGAGCGGCTCCCGGCGGTCCGGGGTGAGCCCGGCCGCCGTCGCGTACGGCTCGACGGTCGCGCAGCAGCGCAGCCACGGGCTCGTGACCACGTCGGCGACGCCGTACGCGGACAGCACCGGCACCAGGGCCCCGGCCTGCAGCCGGCCGACGTCGGTCAGCGGGCGCGTGCCCTCCTCGCCCTTCCAGGACGCCCGGCTCTTGGCGCGGCCGTGCCGGACGACGAGGACCGCGCGGGTGTCCAGCGTCCCCGCCCGGTGCGCGGTCACCAGGGCGTCCAGCGGGATGCGGTCGTCCTCCCGGGTCAGCCGCTTGCGCGCCACGTCCGCGTCCGCCCAGCGCACCGCGTCGATCTCGTCGCGCGAGGCGTGCGCCGCCGGCGGGCGGGCGTGCACCGCGGGGCGGTCCGGGCGCCCGGCGACCTGCGCCGCCCAGTAGTGCACCTGCTTCCGCCGGCCGTCGGCCAGCTTGTACTCCAGCCCGGGCAGGGGCCGGCCGAGCACGATCTCGAGACCGGCCTCCTCCTCCACCTCGCGGACGGCGGCGGTCGTCACGTGCTCGCCCGCCTCGAGCTTGCCCTTCGGCCAGGACCAGTCGCGGTACCGCGGGCGGTGCACCAGCACGACCTGCAGGCGACCCTGCCGGACCCGCCAGACGAGCGCGCCCGCCGCGCGGACGAGCGCGGTCGGCCCGGCGCTCACCGGCCGGAGCCCAGGCGGCGGCGCTGGCGGTAGATCAGCGTCGACTGCAGGTCGCGCAGCGGCCCGTCCGGCCCCTGCGAGTGGCGGGTCCAGGCGCCGTCCGGGCCGAGGTGCCAGGACGAGGTCTCGTCGGCCATCGACTCGTCCAGCAGCCCGACCAGCTCGGCCACCTGGTCGGGGTCCGAGAGCCGGACCAGGGCCTCCACGCGGCGGTCGAGGTTGCGGTGCATGAGGTCGGCCGACCCGATGTACACCTCGGGGCCGGGGAGCAGCGTCCCGCCCTCGCGGCCGATGTCGGCCACCTCCTCGGTCACGCCGGCGTCCGCCGCGAACGCGTACACCCGGGAGTGCTCCAGGAACCGGCCGAGGATCGACCGCACCCGCACCGTCTCGGACAGCCCCGGCACGCCCGGGCGCAGCGCGCAGATGCCGCGGACGCAGAGGTCGACCGGCACGCCCGCCTGGGATGCCCGGTACAGCGCGTCGATGGTCTCCTCGTCGACCATCGAGTTGACCTTGAGCTTGATCCAGGACGGCCGGCCCGCGCGCGCGGCCTCCGCCTCGCGGTCGATCCGCTCGATCAGCCCGGAGCGCACGGAGCGCGGGGCGACCAACAGCCGGTGGAACCGCGACTTCGGCGCGTAGCCCGAGAGCTGGTTGAACAGCCGCGTCAGGTCCTGGCCGACGTCCGGGTCGCACGTGATCAGGCCCAGGTCGGTGTAGATCCGCGCGGTCTTCGGGTTGTAGTTGCCGGTGCCGACGTGGCAGTACCGGCGCAG
>NZ_DASQCJ010000022.1:0-10419 GCF_035634735.1 Cellulomonas sp. | reverse complement strand
CCGTCCCCCCGACCCGTCCCCCCGACCCGTCCCCCCGACCCGAAGGAGCCCCGTCCGTGCCGTTCCCGCCGCCCCTCGCCGTCCCCGAGCCCGACCGCGCAGGCGGCCGGCACCCGGGGCGGCTGCTCGCCCGCACCGTCGGCGGCGCCCGCCCGCGCGGGCTCGACCCGGCCGCGGGCGTCGTCGTCACGGACGTGGGGCGCCCGGACGACCCGGCGGTCGTGCTGGTGCACGGCATCGGCGTCTCCGAGCGGTACTACCGCGGCCTGACCCGCGAGCTCGCGACGGACCGCCGCGTGCTGGTCCCCGACCTGCCGGGGTTCGGGCGCAGCCCGCGGCCCGCGCGCGTCCCCACGGTCGGCGACCTCGCGGACGTCGTGCTCGCCGTGCTCCGGCACCGGGGGATCGGGCGCGCCACGCTCGTCGGCCACTCGATGGGCGCGCAGGTGGTGGCCGAGGCGATGCTGCGCGCGCCCGACGTGGTGGAGCGCGTCGTGCTGATCGGGGCGGTCGTCGACCCCGGGGCGCCCTCGGTGCTGCGCCAGGCGGCCCGGCTGGCGGAGGACGGGCTGCACGAGCCGCTCGGGATCAACGCCGTCGTGGCCAGCGACTACCTGCGCACCGGGCCGTTCTGGTACTCGGCCGTGCTGCCGCACATGTTCGCGTACGACACCGCCGACGCCGTGTCCCGGCTGCCGGGGCCGGCGCTGGTGGTGCGGGGCGAGCACGACCCGGTGTCCTCGCGGGCCTGGGCGCGCCGGCTGGGCGCGCTGGCGCCGCGGGCCGACGTCCGGGAGGTGCCGCGCGCCGGGCACGTCGCGATGGCCAGCCACGCGCCGCTGGTCGCCCGCTGGGTGCGCGAGGACCCGTGCTGACCGCGGGCGGTGCCGCGCGGCGCGCCGTCTGGTGGGGGCAGGACTACGCCTACGCCGGCTGGCGGCAGGCGCGCGGGCTGCTGTCCCGGACGTCCCCGGACTCGTACACCCGGCCCGCGCGCCCCCGCCGCCCGCCGGTCCTGCTGCTGCCCGGCGTGTGGGAGACCTGGCGGTTCCTCGAGCCGCTGGCGCGCGGGCTGTTCGCCGGCGGGCACCCGGTGCACGTCGTCGCGCCGTTCGGCCTGAACCGGGGGAGCGTCCCCGACATGGCGGACCTCGCGGCGGCGCAGCTGGTGGAGGCCGACCTGCGCGGGGTCGTGGTCGTCGCGCACTCGAAGGGCGGCCTGATCGGCAAGAGCGTCATGGGCCGGGAGGACGTCGGCGACCGGGTGCTCGGCATGGTCGCGATCAACACGCCGTTCTCGGGGTCCCCCTACGCGCGGCTGCTGCCGCTCCGGTCCATCCGGACGTTCCTGCCCGACGACGAGGTGCTCACGGCGCTCGCCGCCCAGCGGGCCGACCACGGGCGCATCGTGTCCGTGGCGACCTGCTTCGACCCGCACATCCCGACCGGCAGCGAGCTGCCCGGCGCCCGGAACGTGCGGCTGGCGACGCCGGGGCACTTCCGCTCGCTCACCGACCCGGCGCTGCTGCCGCTGCTGGAGGACGAGCTGGCGGCGTTCGCCCGCGAGCCCCGCTGATCCGCACGAGCCCCGCGCCGCTGCGCGGGGGGCTCGTGCGCGTCCGGGGGGCTCGCGTCAGTCGTCCAGCACCTCGCGCGTCGGCACCGTCGGCTTGTCGACGCCGCGCGAGCGCAGCGCGCCCCGGCCGACCACCTGCTGCCAGGTCGCCGTGCGCTCGGACCGGCCGCGGCCGATGAAGCTCACCGCCCAGTGCAGCAGCGTCGTGATCCGGTTCTTGAAGCCCACCAGGTAGAACAGGTGCACGCCCAGCCAGAGCAGCCACGCGCCGAACCCGGCCGTCTTGACCGGCCCGATCTTCGCGACGGCCTGGAACCGGGACACGGTCGCGAGCGACCCCTTGTCCTGGTACCGGAACGCCCCCGCGCTGGGCTCGCCGCGGACCTGCCGGACGATCTCCTGCGCGGCGTACCGGCCGGTCTGCATCGCGGCGGGCGCGACGCCGGGGACGCCCGGGCGCAGCGCCATGTCGCCGACGACGAACACCTCGGGGTGGCCCGGCAGCGAGCCGTTCGGCTCCACCCGGACCCGGCCCGCGCGGTCGACCTCCGCGCCGGTCTTCTCGCCGAGCTGCTTCCCGAGCGGCGAGGCCTGCACGCCCGCGGCCCAGACCTTGGTCTGCGACTCGATCGTGGTGCGGTTCCCGTCGCCGTCCTCGACGGTCACCGAGGACGCGTCGACGTCGACCACCTTGTGGCCCATCAGCAGCTCGACGCCGAGGCCCTCCAGCACCCGCGCCGCGGCGTCCTGCAGCTCCTCCGGGTTGCCGGGCAGCACCTTCGGCACCGGGTCGACGAGCAGGATCCGCGCCTGGGTCGGGTCGAGGCTCCGGAACGAGCCGCGCAGCGAGCGGTGCGCCAGCTCCGCCAGCTGCCCGGCCATCTCGACGCCCGTGGGGCCGGCGCCGACGACGACGAACGTCGTCAGCCGCGCGCGCTCGGCGGGGTCGGTGGCGAGCTCCGCCAGCTCGAACGCCCCGAACACCCGGCCGCGGATCTCCAGCGCGTCGTCGATGCTCTTCAGGCCCGGGGCGAAGTCGGCGAACTGGTCGTTGCCGAAGTACGACTGCCCGGACCCGGCGGCGACGACGAGGCTGTCGTACCGGGTGCGGGTCTCGCCCAGCGGCGAGGACGACACCACCTCGCGCCGCTCGAGGTCGATGTCGGTGACCACGCCCAGCAGCACCCGGGCGTTGCGCTGGCTCTTGAGCACGTCGCGGGTCGCGGGGGAGATCTCGCCGACCGAGAGCACCCCGGTGGCCACCTGGTAGAGCAGCGGCTGGAACAGGTGCGTCGCCGTGCCGTCGATCACGGTGACCCGGACCGGCGCGTCGGCCAGCGCCTTCGTGGCGAACAGGCCGCCGAACCCGGACCCGATCACGACGACGTCGTGCGGCTTGCCGGGCGTGCGCGAGGGGACGGAGGCGCTCATCACGGGGTCCTTCCGCGGTCGGTGCTGAGAACCCGTCCGACCCTACGAGCGGGCCGCGCGCCGCGCGCGTCGAGGGCGCCGCGCCCTCGGCCGGGTCACGCCGGGGGCGCGAGGATCTCCGACAGCCGGAAGTTCACCGGCTCCTCCAGCTGGGCGTACGTGCAGGTCGCGGGGTCGCGGTCCGGGCGCCACCGCTTGAACTGGGCCGTGTGCCGGAACCGGTCGCCCTCCATGTGGTCGTAGCCGACCTCGACCACCAGCTCGGGGCGCAGCGGCACGAACGAGAGGTCCTTGCTCGCGTTCCACCGGCTCACCGCGCCCGGCATCCGCTTCCCCTCGTGCGCCGACTGGTCGGCCCAGTCGCCCCACGGGTGCTGCGACAGGTCGTCGGCGCGCAGCGGCGCCAGCTCCTCGACGAGGGCCTTGCGCCGGGCCATCGGGAACGACGCGGCGACGCCGACGTGCTGCAGCCGGCCGTCGTCGGTCCACAGCCCCAGCAGCAGCGAGCCGAGCACGTCGCCGGACTTGTGCCAGCGGAACCCGGCGACGACGCAGTCGGCGGTGCGGGCGTGCTTGACCTTGAACATCGTGCGCTTGTCCGGCTGGTAGGTGCCGTCCAGCGGCTTCGCGACGACGCCGTCCAGCCCCGCGCCCTCGAACCGGGTGAACCACTCCTGCGCGACCGCGAGGTCGGCGGTCGCCGGCGTGACGTGCACGCGCGGGTCGTCGCCGGTGATCGTGGCGCCGAGCGCGTCGACCAGGCGCGACCGCCGGTCGCCGAACGGCGTGCGCATGAGGTCCTCGTCGCCCAGCGCCAGGACGTCGAACGCCACGAACGACGCCGGTGTCTCGCCGGCCAGCAGCCGGACGCGGCTCTCCGCCGGGTGGATGCGCTGCTGGAGTGCGTCGAAGTCGAGCCGGTCGCCGGACACGATGACGATCTCGCCGTCGAGCACGCACCGCTCCGGGGTGCTCGCCCGGATCGACTCGACCAGCTCCGGGAAGTACCGCGTCATGGGCTTCTCGTTCCGGCTGCCGAGCACCACGTCGTCCCCGTCGCGGAACACGATCGTGCGGAACCCGTCCCACTTGGGCTCGGTGTGGCCGAGGTCGGGGATCTCCGGCACGGCCTTGGCCAGCATCGGGGACACGGGCGGCATCACGGGCAGGTCCATGGCGCCCATCCTGCTCGGCGGCGGCGGGACCGGCCAGGGGTGGCGGACGCCGGGTCGTCCGTGTACAGGAGAGCCGGCGAGTTGTACGTTGGTCGCATGTCGACCATCGGGGTGGCGGACGCCAGGAAGAACTTCGCCGACGTGATCGAGCGCGCCCAGCGCGAGCCGGTCGTCGTCGCCCGGCGCGGACACGCCGAGGTCGTCATCGTCAGCGCGGCCGAGTACGAGCGGATGCGCGACGCGCTGGAGGAGCAGGAGGACCTGGCCGCCTTCGACGCCGCGGTGGCGGAGGAGGGCGACGACCTGCCCTGGGCGCAGGTCAGGGCCGACCTGGGCTGGGAGTGACCTACCGGGTCGACATCCGTCCGGCGGCGGTGCGGGCGCTCCGGAAGGTCGACCACCAGGACCGCCCGCGGATCCAGGCGGCGATCGCGCTGCTCGCGCGGGACCCGCGGCCGCCGGGCGCGCGCGCCCTGCGCGGCCGGGACGGGTACCGGGTGCGGGTGGGCGACTACCGGATCCTCTACACCGTGGACGACGGCGTGCTCGTGGTCGTCGTCGTGACCCTCGGCCATCGGCGCGAGGTGTACCAGCGGTAGCCGGGGTCAGGCCCCGTCCGGGCGCTCCGGCGAGCGCACCGGCTGCTCCGTGCCGGGCACCGGCAGCCCCGGCGCGCCCTGCGCGGCCGGGTCGAAGCCGAACGTCCGGACCTCGCGCTCCCCGTCCGGCCCGATCCGGACGGTCGACACGCTGGCGTTGGCCAGCGGGTCCATCGGCACGGTGCCGGCCATCGCCAGGTAGGCCAGCAGGGTCACGCCGTGGCTGACCACCAGCACGTCGCCGCCGCCCGCGTGCTCCCGCTCGATCCGCCCGAACGCGTCGGCGACGCGGTCGAGGTAGTCGCTCGTGCGCTCCGCGCCCGGCAGGCCCGGGTACGTGCCGGTGAGGATGCCCCCGAACAGCTCGACCGGGTCGCCGAGGGCCAGCAGCTCGGCCTCCGGCCGGGCCTCCAGGTCGCCGAAGTGCATCTCCCGCAGCCCGGGGTCGGTGGTGAGCCCGACGCCCGGGTGCGGGGCCAGCAGCTCGCGCGCGGTCGCGACGGTGCGGCCGGCGGGGCTGGCGTACGCGGCGGCGAACGTGCGGCCCGCGAGCACCCGCGCCGTGGCGCGCACGCCGGCCAGGCCGTCCTCGGTCAGCGGGGAGTCCGTCCAGCCCTGCAGCAGCCGGGCGGTGTTGAACTCCGTGCGGCCGTGCCGGACGAGGTAGAGCGTGGTGGTGCCGTCGGGGGCGGTCCCGTCGTCGAGGCTGCTCGTCGGGCCGTGCTCCGCCGCGTCGGCGGACGTCGCGAGGAAGGGCATGCCCGCGATCCTAGGCACGGCCCCGGCGCCCGCGGTCGGGTCGCCGGGGCCGCGCGGGGCGGTCACGCCCGCCGGCGCAGCGCCCAGGTCGCCCCGGCCACGAACGCGGCGCACCAGGCCAGCAGCACGACGAGCGAGCGGCCGGGCACCGAGAACGCGTCGCTCGCGAGGCCGGACCGGACGAGCTGGGCCATCGGCTCGAACGGGAACCACTCGTGCGCGGTCTGCAGCCACGCGGGCATCCGGTCGGCCGGGTAGCTCACCGGCGTGAACAGCAGCACCACGAACACGAGCACCTGCGTCATCAGCATCGCCAGGGTGGGCTTGAGCAGCGACGCCATGCCGTAGCCGACGGCCGCCGCCGTGAGCGACACCAGCAGCGTCGCGGGCACCAGCCACGGGGCGGGCGACAGGTCGACGTCGAACCGCAGCACACCGGTCACGATGCCGAGCACCATGCCGGGCAGGGCGATGAGCGTCCACACCAGCAGGTCGCTGACCAGGAACGACCCGCGCGGCACCGGCAGGGTGCGCATCCAGTCGAGGCTGCCCTCGGTCCGGGACTGCGACAGCATCTGCGGAGTCATCACCAGGCCGACCATGACCAGCGTGATCGTGGGCGCGCCCGTCGCCAGGTAGAGCGCCTGGTCGGGCGGCGGGTCGCCGATGACGAGCCCGAAGCCGAGGATCGTCGCGATGGCCAGGAACACCTGGACCAGGACGAGCAGCGGCAGCATCGTCGCCTGGCGGCGGAACTGCCACTGGGTGAGCAGCAGGGTCTGCCGGACGGTGGTCATGCCGCCACCCCCGCGGCGTCGGCGGCGTCGGCGGGGTCGGCGGCGGCGTGCTGCTCGTGGCCGACCAGGTCGACGTACACGTCCTCGAGCGAGGCCGGGGTGAGGGCGTACCGCTCCAGGCGGTGCGCCGCGACCTCGTCCTGCGCCCAGCGCACGACGTCCGCGGCGTCGGCGGCCCGGACCGTGCCGACCTCGCGGCCGCGCGCGCTCGCCACCTCCCGGACGGCGGGGTGCCAGCGCCAGCCGGCGTCGACGGCGCCGGGGGAGAGGTCCGCCTCCACGGTCAGCGTGCCCTGCAGGTGCGCCGTGAGCCCGGCGGGGGTGTCGTCGGCCAGCACCCGGCCGCGGTCGAGCACCACGAGCCGGTCGACCACGCGCTCGGCCTCCCGGACGTTGTGCGTCACGAGCAGCACGGCGCGGCCCTCGTCGGCGAGCGCGCGGATCTGGCCCCAGAGGAGGCGGCGGCGGACCGGGTCGACGTCGTTCGTCGGCTCGTCCAGCACGACGAGGCGGCCGGGGGTCACGACGGTCATCGCGAACGCGGTCAGCCGCGCGATGCCGCCGGACACCTTCTCCGCCGGGGTGTCGGCCCAGGGGCGCAGGTCGAGCGCGTCGAGCAGCGCGTCCGTCCGGGCGCGCACGTCCCCGCGCCCGCCGCCGCGGATCCGGCCGACCAGCTCGATGGCGCGCCGGGGCGTCAGGCCCGTGATCGGGACGTTCGCCTGCGCCTGGATGCAGGTGCGGCGGCGCGCCTCGGCCGGCTGCGCGACCGCGTCGACGCCGTCGAGGTGGATGCTGCCCTCGTCGGGGCGGACCAGCCCGACGACCTGGTTCACCAGCGTCGTCTTGCCCGCCCCGTTGTGGCCGAGCAGGCCGACGACCTGGCCCGCCGCCACCTCCAGGTCGATCCCGTCGTTCGCCTGCACGCCGCCGCGCCCGCGGTACCGCTTGCGCAGCCCGCGGACGGTCAGCACACCCGCTGCGTCCATCTCCCGCTCCCTCGCTCGTCGCCCGTCGGCTCGCATACCGACCGGTACCTGCTGGAACGTAGCAGCATGTGGCGTTGAGATACCAGTGGGTATTCGTCGGTGCTCGGCGTGTGACGGCGCAGGTGAGCGGGTGTTTGCTGGGCGGCACCCGATCGACATACCGGTCGGTACCCGATCGGGCCTAGGATGGCGGCATGGCACGCAGGCAGGACGACGAGACGCCCGACGGCGGGACCGCACCCGCGGACGACTCGATCGGGGCCGCGACCCGCGCGCTCGCCGACGCGACCGCCGCGCTGACCCGCCTCATCGGCAAGCAGGTGCAGTCGGTCGTGCCCGAGGTCTCGGACGCGGTCGCCGCGAGCCTCCGCGAGGCGTCGCGCGGGCTCGCCGACGCCTCGGAGAGCGTGGGGCGCCGCGGCGGCGGCCGGGCCGAGGAGCGCCGCGCCGAGCGCGCCGGCCGCACCCGCACCGAGCTGCTCGACGCCGCCGCCCGGGCCTTCGCGCGGCAGGGCTACGAGGGGGCGTCGCTCGGGGACATCGCCGCGGACGCCGGGTACACCAAGGGCGCCGTGTACGCGCACTTCGGGTCCAAGCACGAGCTGTTCCTCGAGGTCGCCCGCCGGCAGATCGCCGGCGCCCCGGCCCAGCCGTGCCTGCCCGGGCTGGGCGAGGAGGGCCTGGAGGATGAGGTGTCGGCCGCGCTGCACACCATGGTCGACGAGACCGACCTGCTGCTGTCGCTGGAGATCCTCTCGTTCGCCGTCCGGCACCCCGAGGCGCGGGCCGAGATCGGCGCGTTCTACGAGGAGGGCTTCGGGGAGCTCGCGGGCCAGATCGGGCGCGCGCGGCACCCCGGCGACCCCGAGCCGGCCGAGGGCGACTGGGACACGGCGCTCGCGGTGGTGAGCGTGTCCAACATCGCGCTGCTGCTCGGGGCGGTGACCGGCTCGCCGCACGCCTCGCCGGCCGCGGGGTCGCGGGTCATCGCGCGGCTGCTGCGGGGCTGACCGCCCGCGCGCGGGGTCGTCAGTCGCCCTCGCGTCGCGCCCGGTGCGACAGGCGCAGCGGGAGCACCAGCCACACCACCAGCAGCCCGAGGAGCGCCGCCGCGCCCGCGACCCAGCCCGCCGTCCGGCCGACCACGACGTCGAACAGCAGCAGGGCCGACCCGGCCAGCACCAGCGCGAGCGTCGCCAGCCCCGCCTGCGCCATCCGGTCGGCGGAGTCGACCAGCTCCCGCTTGAGGTGCCGCCGGAACAGGATCCGGTGCAGCGACACCGGCGCGACGATGAACCCCGTCGCCGTCACCGCCAGCACGACCAGCACCAGGTAGACGGTCTGCTGGTAGGAGTCGAGGTCGAGGAACCGCTGCTGGAACGGCACCGTCAGCAGGAAGCCGGTGAGGATCTGCACGCCGGTCTGCGCGACGCGGAGCTCCTGGAGCAGCTCGTTCCAGTTCCGGTCCATCCGCTCGGTGGCGGTCTCGTGGCGGCCGTCGCGCGGGTCGGCGTCGCGGTCTTCGGGGCGGGGGTGGGGGTGCTCGGGGTGGGGGTGTGGCATGGTCGGTCCTCGGGTGCTGCGTGCCGCGCGGTGCTCGGCGGCGTCTGGCCCGATGGTGCCGCGCCGGGTCGCGGGGCGCAGGTCGAGGGGTGCGGTCGGGGTGCCGCCGGCGGTGCCGGGCGCAGCGCGGCGGGAATCACGGTGCGGGCTGCGGCGTTGCACCCGTATGCTGGACCTGCTGCGACCGGCGGCCGGGGACCCGTGAGGGCCACCGGGCGAGGGGCGCGGCGATTGACAACTCCACATGGGGGTGATCGGTTTCGACGGTGATCGTCGAGCCAGGAGAAGCGGGCCGAGGACACACGGTTATCTCGCTAACGATCCGTGTAAACCCATAGGTGCCGATAACAAGCGCACCGACTTCGCCCTCGCCGCCTGAGCGAGCCTCGAAGTCCGTCAGCCTGAGCTAGCTTCCGACTCAGTTCCTGGCGTCATCTAGGGAGCCACTGCTCGCAGTCCTCGTCACCGGGGCTGCGGGGACTTTCAGGTGACTGAGCCTGTCCACCACTCGTCTGCGTGATGGTGGGGGCCGAGAAAAGCGCAGCAGACTGCGCCCGGAGAAGTCCTGGTTCCACGTCATCGGACGCGGGTTCGATTCCCGCCACCTCCACTCGAGTGCCGAGAGGCCCGTCCCCGACCGGGGGGCGGGCCTCTCGCGCGTCATCGGTCGCGGTCTGTGCCGGCGGGCGGTCGGCCTGCCGGGGCAACGGGGCTCGCCCGCGGGGCCCACCCGCGGGACCCGCCGCGCGGCTGCGGGGCGCCGAGTCGTCCACAGGTGCGGTGGTCGTGCTCCGTCCCCAGGGCGGGGCTCGGTCGCCGGGGTCGTGTCGGTGGCCGTCGGTAGTGTCGTTCCATGGCATCTGACCTGCAGGAACACTCCGACGGCGACCCGGTCGCCGCCGTCGTGCTGCCGGTCTACGGGCCTGACGGGACGTGCCTGACGGACTTCGGCCCGGACCCCGTCGTCGCCGCGGGTGGGGCGCCGCGGACGGGTGAGCAGCGGCAGATCGAGGCGATCGGGGCGTTCCCGCCCGGGCCCGAGCTGGACGCCTGGCTGCGGTGCCTGGACCCGGACGTGCTGCCCTCGGCGGTCCTGGTCGAGGTGATCGCCGCGCAGACCCGGATCGAGTCCTACCAGCACGCCCGCACCCTCGGCCTGATCGCCGAGCTGGCCTCCCGGGACGAGATGAGCCCCGAGTGGTCCCCGCTCGCCGGTGCCCCGCCCACGCAGGCGTGCGTGGCCGGCGACGAGCTCGCGATGCGGCTGGGGTGGCCGCGGGTCACGGCGACCAAGACGGTGCACCGGGCCCTGGTGCTCGACGGGATGCTCGGCGCGACCCGGGAAGCGTTGGAAGTCGGTCACCTCGACGCCGCCAAGGCCCAGGTCCTGACCGCCGGGTTGGCGGACCTGTCGTTCCAGGTCGCCCACGCCGTCGAAGACGCGGTCCTGCCCGACGCCGACCAGTGCTCGGTCGCCGAACTGCGCCAGCGCGTACAGCGGGAGATCCGTCTCGTCGACCCCGAGGGCGC
>NZ_DASQCJ010000021.1:0-1719 GCF_035634735.1 Cellulomonas sp. | reverse complement strand
GATCTACGCGGGCGACCAGGCGGGCTGAGCCGGCCCGGTGCGTCGGCCGGCCGGCTGGTCGGCTGGTCGGCCGGTCGGTCGGTCGGTGAGGTCGTCACACGTGGGCGAGGTCGGCACGAACGAGTGACGACCTCACGCGCTTGTGACGACCTCGGCGGCCCGGGCGCTCCGGCGTGCGCCGGGGCCAGGTGCCGTCAGACCCGGCCGAGGCGGGCCAGCAGGGTCGCGGACGGGAGCACCCGGGCGCCCGCGGCCTCCAGGTCGGCGCCCAGCGCCCGGTCGCTCGTCACCGCCACCACCACCCGGCCCGGCGGCTCGGCGCGGACCAGCCGGCGCAGCAGGTCGTCGGCGATCTCCCCCTGGGAGAACAGCACCCGCACGCCGCGCGGGGCCACGGGCGCGCGCCCGGACGACTCGGACTCCCGGCCGTCGAAGCAGCACGTCACCTCGGCGCCGGTGCGGCCCGCGAGCGTCGCCAGGCGCTCGGTGAGCCGCCGGCGCTGCTCGGTGAGCGACTGGTCCGGCCACGCCGGCTTCGACACGTTGTAGCCGTCGACGAGCAGGTGCGCCCGGGGCATCGCGAGCAGGTCGTCGAGCAGCGCGGGGTCGTCCGCGAACCGGCCGCGCGACGTCGGCCGCGGCCCCCCGGGCGTCGGGACGGGCGGGGCGACCAGGTCGGCGGGCATCCGGCCGGCGGGCGGCAGCGCGAGCTCCTCGCGGAGGGCCGACCCGGCCTCGACGAGCGTGTCCAGCAGCAGCCGGACCCGGACCTGGGCGAGCTCGCGCAGCGCGGCGGCGTCCTCGCGGGCGACGCGGGCCAGGTCCTCGGCGCGGCGCCGGTCGTCGTCGGCGGACGCCCGGACCCTGGCCGTCTCGGCGTGCACCCGCTCCGCGGCGGCGGCGACCTCGGCGGCGTGCTCCGCGGCGCGGCGGGCCTCGGAGCGCGACCGGTCGGCGTCGGACCGCAGCCGGCGCAGCTCGCGGCGCAGGGACGCCAGCTCGGCCTCGGCGGCGTCCGCGCGCTCGGTCTCGGCGGTCAGTCGGGCGGCGAGGCGGCGGAGCTCCGCCTCCGCGCGGTGGGCGCGGTGCGCGTGGTCGGCGTCGGGCTGCGCCGGGGCGTCGGCGCCCGCGGGCAGGGTGTCGAGGGCGGAGAGGCGGGCCGCCCAGCCGTCGGGGCGCAGCAGCGCCGCGCCGACGGCGAGGTCGAGGCGGTCCCCGGGCGCGCCGGGCGCCGGCGGGTCGGCGAGCAGGTCCGCCGCGAGGTCCGGGTGCGCGTGCGACCACGCGCGGGCCACCCGGGCGCGGAAGGCGTCGTCGCGCTCGACGGCGAGCCACAGCGGGCCGGCCCCCGAGGTCACCCGGCGGCGCGGGGCGAACCGGCGCACGGCGGCGAGCGAGGCGGGCACGGCGCCCGGGTCGAGCGCGCCCAGGACCTCCGCCGCGAGCGGCAGCACCGCGGCGCGCACGGCCTCGGGCACGGCGTCGGGGGCGGGCTCGGGCATGCGCGCAACCCTACGGGGCCGCAGGTGGGGGCGGCCACGGGGGTCGCGGGGCGCCGGTGCGGGGGTTCCGGCGCGAGCGGGCGTGTCGGAGGGCGCCGTTAGCGTGCGGCGCATGGTCCACCGGTCCCCCGTCCCGCCCCGCGTCGACCTCGCGGCGCCGCAGACCGGCCGGCCCGTGCAGGTGACGCTCGACGACATCGGCACCCCGCTGCACGAC
>NZ_DASQCJ010000020.1:0-15433 GCF_035634735.1 Cellulomonas sp. | reverse complement strand
GCGCGGTCGGAAACCGTCGGCCTCGTGCGGGACCGCCCGCGCGTCAGTGCGCGAAGTGGCGGGTGCCCGTCAGGTAGAGCGTCACGCCGGCCGCGGCGGCCGCGGCGACGACCTCCTCGTCCCGGACCGACCCGCCCGGCTGGACGACCGCGCGCACGCCGGCGTCCAGCAGCACCTGCAGCCCGTCGGCGAACGGGAAGAACGCGTCCGAGGCCGCGACCGCGCCGCGCGCCCGCTCGGCGTCGCCCGCGTTCGCCCGCTCGACGGCCAGCCGGCAGGAGTCCACCCGGTTGACCTGGCCCATGCCGACGCCGACCGAGGCCCCGCCGTCGGCCAGCAGGATCGCGTTCGACTTCACGGCCCGCACCGCGCGCCAGGCGAACGCCAGGTCCGCGAGCGTCGCCTCGTCGGCGGCCTCCCCCGCGGCGAGCGTCCAGGTGGTCGGGTCGTCGCCCGCGGCGTCGATCCGGTCGACCTGCTGCATGAGCAGCCCGCCGCTGATCGGCCGCAGCTCGACGCCGGCGGACGGCGCGCCCTCGACGACGAGCAGCCGGATGTTCTTCTTGCGGGTCAGCACCTCGAGCGCCTCGGGCTCGTACGCCGGGGCGACGACGACCTCGGTGAACACCTCGGCGATCTGCTCCGCGGCGGCGAGCGTGACCGTGCCGTTGGCCGCGATCACGCCGCCGAACGCCGACACCGGGTCGCAGGCGTGCGCCCGGGCGTGCGCGTCCGCGATGTCCGCGCCGACCGCGATGCCGCACGGGTTCGCGTGCTTGATGATCGCGACCGCCGGGCCGTCGTGGTCGTGCGCCGCGCGCCAGGCCGCGTCCGCGTCGACGTAGTTGTTGTACGACATCGCCTTGCCGTGCAGCTGCTGCGCCTGCGCCAGCCCGGCCGCGCCGTACCCGGAGGTGTAGACCGCCGCGCGCTGGTGCGGGTTCTCGCCGTAGCGCAGCACGTCCGCGCGGTCCCAGGTCGCGCCGACCCAGGCCGGGAACCCGGTGCTCACGCCGTCGACCTCGTCGGTCGTCGTCGCGACGTTGCCCATCCAGGACGCCACCGCGACGTCGTACGTCGCGGTGTGCACGAAGGCCTGCGCCGCGAGCCGGGTGCGCTCGGCCAGCGTGAAGCCGCCGCCCCGCACGGCCGCGACGACCTCGTCGTACCGGGTGGGGTCGACGACGACCGCGACGCTCGGGTGGTTCTTCGCCGCCGCGCGGACCATCGACGGCCCGCCGATGTCGATCTGCTCGACGCACTCGTCCGGGGTGGCGCCCGAGTCGACGGTCTGCGTGAACGGGTAGAGGTTGACGACCACCAGCTCGAACGGCGCGACGCCGAGCTCGTCGAGCTGCGCGAGGTGCTCGGGGCGGCGGGTGTCGGCGAGGATGCCGGCGTGCACGCGGGGGTGCAGCGTCTTCACGCGGCCGTCCAGGCACTCCGGGAAGCCGGTCAGCTCCTCGACCCGGGTCACCGGCACGCCGGCGGACGCGATGGTCCCGGCGGTCGACCCGGTCGACACGAGCTCGACGCCGGCGGCGTGCAGGGCGGTCGCGAGCTCGACCAGGCCGGACTTGTCGTAGACGGACAGCAGCGCGCGGCGCACCGGGCGGCGGGTGCCGTCGGCGGTCGGGTCGGCGACGGGCTCGACGGGCGGCAGGGCGTGGGACATGGCGGTCCTCCGGTGTGGTCGGTCGGGCACCACGGGGGTGCCGCTCGGGACCCTGCACCCAGGCGAACGGTGCGTCGGCGGGACTGCGTCGGTCGCTCCCCGGTGGTCAGTTCCACCTCTACGCCAGTCACGACCGTGCACGAGCCTAGCCGACGACGGCGCCGGCGTCGGCGGCTCAGTCCGTGCGGCGGCCCTGGGCGAAGTAGGCGATCGGGCCGACCCAGTTCACCAGGATCGCGAGGCCCCAGGCCGCCTTGGGCCCGTTGACCTGCGCCGCCGGCCGCTTCGCCAGGTCGCGGTACGCCGCGGCGGTCAGCGCGAGCTGCGCCGCCGTCACGACGAGCGTGCCGACCTTGCGCCGCGTGCTGAGCTCGGACCAGTGCGTCCCGGCGTGTGCGTGTCCCATGGGCCGACGCTACGCGGGCTCCTCCCCGCGCGGCAGGGACCGGAGGTCCCGCCCCGGCCTACGCCGGCGGGCCGACGGTGACCGCGCGGCCGTCGACGGTGAGGCCGCCCGCGACGATCCGGCCGACCCAGTCGACCAGCAGCCGGCGCTCGGCGACCTTGATCCGCTCGTGCAGCGTCGCCTCGTCGTCGCCGGGCTCGACCGGCACCGCGACCTGCGCGACCACCGGGCCGGTGTCCACCCCGGCGTCGACGACGTGCAGGGTGCAGCCGGTGACCTTCGCGCCGAACGCCAGCGCGTCCCGGACGGCGTGCGCCCCGGGGAACGCGGGCAGCAGCGCGGGGTGCGTGTTGACGACCCGGCCGGGGAACCGGTCGAGGACCGCGGCGCCGAGGATCCGCATGAAGCCCGCGGACACGACGAGGTCCGGCCGGAACACCGCGATCGCCTCCGCGAGCGCGCGGTCCCAGGCGGCGCGGTCGTCGAAGTCGCCCGGCGCCACGACGGCCGTCGGCACGCCCGCGGCGCGCGCGAGGTCCAGGGCGCCGGCGGAGGCGCGGTCCGCCACGACGCCGACGACGCGGCCCGGGTAGGCGGGGCCGTCGTGGGCCGCCAGCAGCGCGGCGAGGTTCGAGCCGCCGCCGGACACCAGCACCACGAGCCTGCCGGCGGCGCGGGTGGCGGGTCGGGGCGCGTCGGGGGTGCTGGGGGTGGGGGCGGCCATGACCGCACACCCTAGCCGCGCGCCCCCGCCGGGACGGCGGCCCTCCGCCGCGCGGGCCGGTCGCGGGCCGGCCGGGAGCCGTCGGCTCGGCGAGCGGGTCCGGGTGCGGCCGCGCGCGGGGCGCGCGGGGCGTGCGCGAGAATGGCGGGCGTGAGCAACCCGTACGCCCCGCCCTCGCCCGACCGCGCACCCGCGGGCGACCCCGGGCGCGCGACGGGCGGCGACCCCACCGACCCCGCGGACCCGACCGGCCCGACGGGCCCCACGGGCCCCGGACCCGCCGGGCCCCGCCCCGGGCCCGCGGGCCCCGGCCACCCGCTGCCGCCGCACCCCGCGCCCGGGCCGCACCCGCCGCGCCCGCACCCGGGCCCGGTCGCGCCGCCGCCCTCGCCGGAGGCGCTCGCCCGGGTCGGCCGGCTCGTGCGGCAGTTCGGCGTGTGGCTGCTCGCCGGCGTCGCGGTCACGCTGCTGCCGCTCCCCTGGCGGTTCGCGGCGATCGCGTTCCTCGTCGGCGCGGTCGTCACCGGCGTCCGCGCGCTGCGCGCCGTCGCCCGGTCGGGCCTGCGCGGCGGGGTGGGCGCCATGCTGATCGCGGGCCTGCTGATGACGGCCCTGGTGCTGGTCGGCTCGCTCGGGTCGCTGGCGACCTGGCGGATCGACGCCGACCGGCAGGCCTGCCTGCAGGGCGCGCTGACCCGGTCGGCGGAGGCCGCGTGCGAGCGGGCCTACGACGACGCGGTGGGCGACCTCACGAACCGCCTGACCGGCGGGCGCGGCTGACCCGCTCCGCGCACCCGCGGGCTCAGCCCCGCCGCGCCGACCCCGTCGCCGCGGCCCAGGCCCGGCGCGCCGCCCCGGCGACGGCCGCGCGCACGCGCCGGTCCCCCGGCAGCAGCACGAGCAGCGCGCCGACCGCGACCCCGCCGGCCACCGCGAGCGCGACCAGCACCGGCTCGGGCCCGAGCTCGGTCATCCGGCCCGGCCCGATCCCGCCGCGCGCGAGCGCCGCGAGCAGCAGCGCGCCCAGGCCAGCCGTCGCCGCGGACACCAGCCCGGCGACCGGGGCGTCGAGCGCGCGCTCGGTGGCCAGCCGGCGGCGCAGCACCAGGGCGGCGGCGGCCCCCGCCAGCAGCGTGACGACCGGGACGACCACGAGGACCCCGCCCACGACGTCGGGCGCGGGCAGCGCGCCGAGCAGCGGCACCGCGGGCAGCGCCCCGGCCTGCACCCCGCCGACCGCGAACGACGTGCCCGTGCCGACCGCGAACCCCGGCCCCACGAGCCACGCCAGCGCCCACAGGACCAGCGTCGGCGCGTAGGCGAGCTGCGCGACGGCGAGCACGATGCCGCCCACCGCGTCGAGCCGCAGGCTGCCGACCACCTCGGCCACGGCGCTCCGGCCGGTGACGACCCAGAGCGTGGCGAGCACCGCCGCCGCCAGCACCAGCGTCGCCAGCGCGGTCGTCCCGGCGGCGACCCCGTGCGCGACCGGCTCGGGCAACCGCGAGCGCACCGGCTCGACGACGTCCCGGAACCGCGGCGCCTCGGGGCGCCGGAGCAGGCCCGCGCCGAGCCCGGTCGCCGCGACCACCGCCGCGCCGAGCAGCCCGGCGCCGACGTGCAGCAGCGGCACCCCGGTGACCAGCCCGACCACGAGCACGACCCCGACGTAGGCGCCCACGCCGGCGCCGAACGCCGACCGGGTGGCGTAGCCGGACCGGCGGGCGGAGGCGTAGCACCCGAACACGGCGAGGGCGGTCAGCCCGAGCGGCACCAGCGTCACCGACGGGGCGTCGGTCAGCGGGACGCCGTGCGCGAGCAGCCACAGCCCGGCGGCCACCTCGACCGCGCGGGTCCACGGGATGCCGGTCGTCGCCGGTGCCGCGGAGGTCGCGACGTACGCCGCGATCGCCGGCAGCACGACGACCAGCAGCGACAGCAGCGCCGCCTGGAGCCCGGCGAGCATGCCGCCGACCCAGCGGGGGGCGCCGTCGAGGTCGCTCACGAAGAACCGCGGCGGGGCCGCGTCGTCGAGCACCTTGCGGCGCGGCCGGCCGCCGGGCGCGCCGGAGCCGCGGCCGTCGGGGCGGGTGCCGGGCGGGGTGCTCACCGGTCCATGGTCCCCGCCGCGGCGTCCGCGGCGGCCCAACCGCCCCGGCGCGCCGCTTGGTGGCGTGGCCCACGCCGGGGGCGGGCGGCGCTCGCGCGAGTTCGCCGGTTCCGCGCGAGTTCGCCGGTTCCGCGCGGGCCCGATCCGCGCGACCGGCGAACTCGGCCACCCCCGACACGGCGACGGGCGCCGCACCCCCGGAGGGTGCGGCGCCCGTCGGCGCGCGGTGCGCGGGTCAGCTGAGCAGCGCGCGCGCCAGCTCGGCCGTCTCGGTCGGCGTGGTGCCGACCTTCACCCCGGCGGCCTCGAGGGCCTCCTTCTTGGCCTGCGCGGTGCCGGCCGAGCCGGACACGATCGCGCCGGCGTGGCCCATCGTCTTGCCCTCGGGGGCGGTGAAGCCCGCGACGTAGCCGACGACCGGCTTGGTCACGTGCTCGGTGATGTAGGCCGCGGCCCGCTCCTCGGCGTCGCCGCCGATCTCGCCGATCATGACGATCAGGTCGGTCTCGGGGTCGGCCTCGAACGCGGCGAGCGCGTCGATGTGCGTCGTGCCGATGATCGGGTCGCCGCCGATGCCGACGGCCGTCGAGAACCCGAGGTCCCGGAGCTCGTACATCATCTGGTAGGTCAGCGTGCCGGACTTCGACACCAGGCCGATCCGGCCGGGGCCGGTGATGTCCGACGGGATGATGCCGACGTTCGACTTCCCGGGGCTGATGAGCCCCGGGCAGTTCGGTCCGAGCAGCCGGACGCCCTTGGCCTGGGCGTAGGCGAAGAACTCGGCGGTGTCGGCGACCGGCACGCCCTCGGTGATGATCACGATCAGCGGCACGCCGGCGTCGACGGCCTCGATGACGGCGGCCTTGGTGAAGGCCGGCGGCACGAAGATGACCGACACGTCGGCCTTGGTCGCCTCGACGGCCTGGGCCACCGAGCCGAACACCGGGATCGCCACGGTCAGGCCGGAGCCGTCGCCGCGGGGGAACTCGACGCTGGTGCCCGCCTTGCGCGGGTTCACGCCGCCGACGACGGTGGTGCCCGACGCCAGCATGCGGGTGGTGTGCTTGCTGCCTTCGGACCCGGTCATGCCCTGCACGATGACCTTGGAGTCCGCGGTCAGGAAGATCGCCATGGTGGGTTGTCTCTCGTCTCTCGCGTCGCTGCGGTCGGTCAGGCGGTGGCGGCCAGGCGGGCGGCCTCGGCGGCGCCCCCGTCCATGGTCTCGGCCAGCGTCACGAGCGGGTGGGCCGCGTCCCGGATGATCCGGCGGCCCTCGAGCACGTTGTTGCCGTCCAGGCGCACGACCAGCGGCTTGGTCGCCTCGTCGCCCAGGATGCCGAGCGCCGCGACGATGCCGTTGGCGACCGCGTCGCACGCCGTGATGCCGCCGAACACGTTGACGAACACCGACTTGACCTGCGGGTCCGACAGGATGATGTCGAGCCCCGCGGCCATCACCTCGGCCGAGGCGCCGCCGCCGATGTCGAGGAAGTTCGCCGGCTTCACGCCGCCGTGCTGCTGCCCGGCGTACGCGACGACGTCGAGCGTGCTCATCACGAGCCCCGCGCCGTTGCCGATGACCCCGACCTCGCCGTCGAGCTTGACGTAGTTGAGGTCCTTCTCCTTGGCGCGCGCCTCGAGCGGGTCCGCCGCGGCGGCGTCCTCGAGGGACGCGTGGTCCTCGTGCCGGAAGTCGGCGTTGCCGTCGAGCGTCACCTTGCCGTCGAGCGCGACCACGTCGCCGGCCTCGGTCAGCACGAGCGGGTTCACCTCGACGAGCGTGGCGTCCTCCTCGCGGTAGACGTCCCACAGCTTCGTCAGCACGGCGGCGACCTTCGGCCCCACCTCGGCGTCGAAGCCGGCCGCGGCCACGATCTCGTCGGCCTTGGCCTGGTCGATGCCGGTCCGCGGGTCCACCGGGACCTTCGCGAGCGCCTCGGGGCGCTCGACCGCGAGCTGCTCGATCTCCATGCCGCCCTCGACGCTCGCCATGGCGAGGTACTGCCGCTCGGCGCGGTCCAGGAGGAGGGAGAAGTAGTACTCCTTCGCGATGCTCGCGCCGGCGGCGATCATCACGCGGTGCACCGTGTGGCCCTTGATGTCCATGCCGAGGATCTCGCCGGCGCGCTGCTCGGCCTCCTCCGCGGAGCGGGCGATCTTGACGCCGCCGGCCTTGCCGCGGCCGCCGGTCTTCACCTGCGCCTTGACGACCACCACGCCGGTCGCGCCGTCGGCGCCCAGCAGGGTCTCGGCCGCCGCACGCGCCTCGGAAGGCGTCGTCGCGACGATCCCTCCCAGGACGGGTACCCCGTGCCGCTCGAAGATGTCACGTGCCTGGTACTCGAACAGGTCCACCTGCTGCGGTCCTTCCCTCGCCCTGCGGTCCCGTGGGTGGGATCTGGCTGCTCTGCCGCCGACGATCGTAGCCCGGGGCCCCGGGTTTATCTCCACGTCGAGATATGTGACCCAGGTCGCACGCGAGTCGTCAATCTGTCTTGACACCCGCGCCGCGCGTCAACCACAGTTGACACATGACCGGCACCGACCCCACCACCGACTCCGCCGACGGCGCGCTCGCCGCGGCGACGGCCGACGACCCCGCGACCGGGCTGCGCGCCGTGCGCTCCCTGCGGGTGCTCGCCGACCGGCTGGAGACCCTGCAGGTCGGCCGGGCCCGCGAGCTCGGCTGGTCCTGGCAGGACATCGCGGACGCCCTCGGCGTGAGCCGCCAGGCCGTCCACCAGAAGCACCACCGGAAGGCCTGACGGCCGCGCCGCCGGGCGCGCCGCGGCAGAGCCACCCCCGCGCCACCCCCGCGCCACCCCCGAGAGGAGACGACGATGTTCGAGAGGTTCACCGCCGGCGCCCGCGCCGCGGTCGTGCAGTCCCAGGAGATCGCCCGCGACCTGGGCGACACCCGCATCTCCCCCGCGCACCTCGTGGTCGCGGTCGCGTCCGTCGACGACCCGGCCGCGCAGGCGCTCGCCGCGCAGGGCGCCGACCGGGCCGCGCTGCTCGACGCGTTCGACGACGACGGGCTCGACGCCGCGGCGCTGGCGGCGCTCGGGATCGACCTGGACGCCGTGCGCCGGCGCGCGGACACGGTGTTCGGGGCGGGGGCGCTGGACCGGGCGGACCGGGCTCCGCGGGCGGGGTCGGGCGGGCGGCGCGGCGGCCCCGGCGGGCACGTGCCCTTCACGCGGGACGCCAAGAAGACGCTCGAGGTCGCGCTGCGCGAGGCCGTCCGGCTCGGGCACCGGCGTATCGAGGCGGGGCACGTGCTGCTCGCGGTCGTCCGGCTGTCCGACACCGACGGGCACGCGCTGCTCCGCCGCGCGGGCGTGGACCCGGCGGCGCTGGCGGCGGACGTGACGGCCCGGCTGGCGGCCACCGCGGCGGCCTGACGGGCGGCGCCGGGGGCGCGGTCGCGCGCCCCGAGTGCCTACGAAACGGGTCGAGTGCCTATCCGCCGGATAGGCACTCGACCCGTTTCCTGCTCACTCGGCGTCACAGCTGCCGGCCGCGCCCGGCGCGTCAGGCCGGCAGGCGCGGGGCGCGCGGCACCTCGCCGAGCGGGCGGCCGGTGCTGAACACCGCGAGCGCAACGTCCGACCGCCCCAGCCCGAGGTGCCGGCGCAGCGCGGCGTGCGGGCCCGGGACGTCGATCACCTCCGAGTGCGGCGAGACGGCGTGGCCGGCGCGGTGCGCGTGCAGCCACAGCCGCTGCAGGCTGCGACCCGCCTCGACCACCCGCTCCTCGGGCAGGCCCGTGCGGCCGTCGAGCACCGGCGCGCGCGACGGCCCGCTCCCGCGACCCGGCCCGCCGGCCGCACCGTCCGCACCGTCCGCGACGAGCACGTGGTGCACCCCGCCCGGCGCGCCGGCCGCCGCGCGTGCCCCGGCCGCGCCCGGCGCCGCGCCCGGCCCGCCGTCCGCCGCACCCGCCGCACCCGCCCGGGCGGCGTCGCGCCCGCCGGCCCGCCACCGCGCCGCCAGCACCCGGTCCGCCGCCCGCGCCGCCGCGCCGAGCACGGCGAGCGCCGGGTCCCGCAGCCACGATCGCCGGGTGACCGGCGCGGCCAGCCGGGCGAGCGCCGGCGGCAGGAGCAGCACCCGGTCGTTGAGGCCGTCGCGCACGTAGCCGGGGTGCCGCGGGTCGAGCCGGAGCCAGTGCACCAGCTCCTCGGCGACCGGCCGGCGCGCGAACGTGCCGACGCCGCCCCAGCGCACCAGGCCCGCGAGCACCGCGGGGTCGACGGCGCGCAGGCTCAGGCCCGGCGCGAGCGTCCCGGCCGGCAGGTCCGCGTAGACGGCCGGGTCCCCCGCGAGGTCGCCGCGGTAGACGGCGCGCTCGCGGACGTCGTCCGGCGTGGCCGTCGGCGTCCCGGCGGCCGCGCCCCCGAGCCGCACCCGCAGCACCGGCCGCCCCGGGTCGGCGGCCCCGCGCACCGGCAGCGCGTCCAGCGCGCGCAGGGCGGGCAACGCCTCGACCACCAGCTCGCGCCCCGCCGCGGCCGCGCCGACGGCCGCGCACTCCACCCACGCCCCGAGGCTGAGCAGCACGTCGCGGGACGTCGGGTCCCCTGCGGGCAGCGTGCGGCCGGGCACGACGGCCACCTCGACCGCTGGGCCGCCGGCGCCCGGGCCGCCCGCGACCACCCGCGGCGACCACGGCTGCGTGTTGTGCGGGCTCGGCGCCCGGGCGGCCAGGGCCACCAGGTCGGCGAGCAGGGTCTCGTCGGTCATGCGCGCTCCCGGGACGGCACGGGCCGCCGGTAGAAGGTGAGGCCGTGCAGCGGTCGCCCGCCGAACCGCTCGGACTGCCGCGCCGACGCGGGGTTGTCCCGGCCGACGGAGGTCATGCGGAGCCGCCGGTAGCCGCCGGCGGACAGGCCGGCGTGCAGCTCCCGGCTCAGCAGCGTGAGGATCCCGCGCCCCTGCCGATCGGGCCGGGTGCCCTGGATCACCAGCACGGCGTCCTCCCGGTACCGGCCCCGGGTGGCGAGCAGCCGGAGCTGCTCGACGGGCCCGAGCCGGCCGCCGGTCGCCTGCAGGAACCGGGTGATGTCCGGGACCGCCAGCACGAACGCCACCGCCGCCCCGTCGTCGTCGCGGGCGAGGAGCAGCAGCCGCTCGTCGAGGAGCCACGCCAGGCCGTCGGTCGCGGCCCGCATCTCCGCCGGCGTGATCGGCGTGTAGTACGGCAGCTGCGCGAACGACGCGTTCAGCAGGTCGAGCAGCTCCGGCACCAGCCGGCCCATGGCCCGCCGCGACCCGCGCTCGGGCCGCACGCCCGCCGCGGCCCACTCCGCCGGGCCGGGCGCGGCGACCGGCCGTACGTCGACCACCCAGGTGTCCGCCTCGTGCCAGCGCCGGAACCCCGCCGCCTCGTAGGTCCCCGGCACGTCGGCCGGGTTCCACGGCGAGTCGACGAAGCCGCGCTCAGCCCAGCCGGACGTGACCACGCCGCCGGTCTGGTTGGGCAGCAGCGACACCGGGCCGATCAGCTCGCGCTCGCCCGTCGCGCGCGCCTCCAGGGCGGCGAACAGCGCGCCGGCGGCCTCGGCTCCCGCGAACTCGGTCGCGCCGAACAGCAGCGCGCGCGTGCCGAGCTTCGCGTCGAACCGGTCGTCGCGGTGCGCGGTCGTGCGGCCGACCACCCGGCCGGCGTCGTCGCGGGCCAGCAGCAGCTCGACCGGGCCCGGGTGCGGCGACGTCCCCCGCCACCACGACCGGATCGTCGGCGCCTGCAGCGGCACGGCGAGGTCGCGGGGGTGCAGGTCGAGCGGCAGCCGCAGGAACGCGGCGAGGTCGCGGCGCGTGGTGACGGTGTCGACCCTCACGCGGCCCCGCCCCGGACGTCGACGGCGTCGGACGCGGGCGCGTCGCCCGCGTCGGGGGCCGCGTCGCCCGCGTCCGCGCGCCCGTGCAGGCGGATGTACCCGCCGGTGCCCCACCGCTCGCCGTCGGTGATCCACCGCATGAGGTCGCGGTGCTCGGGCATCCGCGCGAACGCGAGCAGCTCGTCCCGGCCGGAGAAGAACGCCAGCGTGCCGAGCGTGAACGGCGCCGACCAGTACACGGCGTACCAGCGGAACCCGCGCAGCCGCTGCATCTTCGCGACCATCGGGTACCAGGTCCGGGCCAGCGCGAGCCACGCCAGCGGCCCGGTGTACCGGGTCGCGCCGACGAACATCGCGCGGGCGTCGGCCAGGCCGGGGTTCGCCCGCGGGGTGCGGCCGGCCCGGCCCGCCGCGGCCGTGCGCCCGCGTCCGCCCCCGCCCGGGCGCCGCCCGTCCCCCGACCCCGCGGCACCGTCGCCGTCCTCCGCGACCCGCGGCGGCTCGACGCCGCGGCGCACCTCGCCGGACAGCGCCGTGAACCGCTCGACGTGCGCCATCCGCCGGTCCTCGGCCCGCCAGACGCCGTTGGTGTACCCCTCGGGCTCCGCCGCGTACACGTGCACGAACCCCTGCTCCCCCGCCGGCACGCCCGCGGCGAACCGCCCGGCGTCCGCCGTGGTGGCGAAGAACGCGAGCACCCCGCGCCGCCGCGCGTCCCGGCCGGAGCCGCCCGGGCCGCCGGACCCGCCCGGCCCGCCGGACCCGCCCCGCCCGCCGGCCACGCCCCGCTCGCGGAACCGGCGCTGCCACACCAGCCCCGGCGCGCCCGCCGCGGACCGCGCGCGGTCCGTGACGACCAGCGCCTCCGCGCGCCCGAGCGGCGGGGTCCGGCTGAAGTCCCGCGTCCGCATCAGGCCGCCGGGCCCGCGCCGGCCGGCTCGGCACCGGCGCCCGCCTCCGCCTCCGCCGCGCCCCGGTCGCCCGGGTCCACGACGTACACGTTCTTGATCTTCCGGTGCCCGCCGGCGAACGGCCCGGTCCCGTGGTCGTGCACCTGCACCCGGATGTCGCGGGCCGCCTCGTCCTCCTCCAGCGACTGCGCGATGTCCCGGGACACCGACGCGAGGTGCGCGAGCACGCCCTCCGCGGACCGCCGGGCCAGCGCGTCCCGCTCCGCGTCTTCCAGCGCGGCGTCCGCCCGCAGCTCCAGGTGGATCACCGGCCGCTGCTCCTGGCCGCCGATCTCGACCAGCCCGAGCCGGAACGACTCGATCGCGGCGGCGTGCGGGTTGTCGAGGTAGAGCCCGTTCTCGACGTCGAGCGGGTAGATGTTCGCGCCCATGTACGACACCGTCGAGTCCTTGCGGCCGAACAGCAGCACGAACGGCAGCCGCATCCGCTGGGTCGCGAACGCCCGGTCGAACCCGAAGGCCAGCCGCGGGTAGCGGGCCACCAGCGCGCGCATCTCCGGGAACGTGACCAGCCGCGCCTCGTCGCCGATGTTGTACCGCAGCTTCGGGCTCATGATCGACGTCGAGTTCAGCGTGACCAGCAGCTCGCCGTCCTCGGTGGTCTCGAGGAACGTCTCCAGCGGGTTGTACTGCAGGATCATCGGCGTGCGCTGCTCGTCGTCGCCGAGCACCGACGCCCGCAGGCCGGGGTGCGCGAGCAGCGACCGCCGCAGCCACACCGCCAGGTCGGTCTCGCCGGCCATGCCGATCGTCAGGTCCGAGGCGCCGTAGCCGGAGTAGATCCGCGCGAACCGCTCCTCGAGGTAGTCCCGCAGCCCCTCGGTCAGCGCCTCGCCGCCGACGAAGCCGTTCAGGTCGTAGCGGTCCCAGTCGAAGCCCTCGGCGTCGAGCCGGTCCCGCAGGTGCTTGAGGAACGGCGGGTAGGCGCTGAGCACGTAGGTGTACCGCGGTCCGAAGTGCCGGAGCGTGTCGACGATCTTGTCGACGTCGGGGCCGGTGTTCTTCACCATCGCGATCTTGGCCATCGCGATGCCGGTGTTCGTGCCGGTCGCCCAGGCCCCCATCGAGAACGCGTTGATCGCGAACAGCCGTCTGCTGCCGAACAGCATCGTCACGTAGCCGGCGACGTTGCGGTGCACGGTGCGCAGCTCGCGGCGCGACCGCATCCAGTTGTACGGCTTGCCCGACGAGCCGCTCGACTCGTCGACCACGGTCCCGACCGTCTCGATCCGGCCGTTCCAGCACCGGTCGTCCTCGGTGTACCGGTCGACGTACTCCTTCTTCGAGGTCGGCGCGTACGCGTCGAGCCGCCACCAGCGGAACCGGAACCCGCGCTCGGTGAGGAAGTCCCGGTACGCGGGCACGTCGAGGTAGGCGTACTGGCACATCATCCAGGCGTGCAGCCGGGCGAACCGCTCCATCGACGGGCGGTAGTGCCGGGCGGTGAACCGCCACAGCGCGGGGTGCAGCCGGTACAGCCCGTAGAACGCCGACACCGCCGCCGCGGCCAGGCGCAGCGCCCACTGCCGGGCGAGGCTCGGGCGCGCGGGGTGGTCGGTCGGGATGGGGACGACCACGGCGATCAGGCGCCCGCGACCGGGTAGCCCTCGGAGGGCTGGACGACCACGAACCCCGGGCCGTGGAACGCGTACTGGAACGCCTCGCCCGTGCCGCCGCGCAGCAGCGAGCTGACGTTCATGCTCGACACGACGCCGGGCGTGAGGTTCGCCGACCAGCACACGGCGGCGTTCGGGTCGACGAACGTCGGCTGCTGGGAGCAGTCGAGGATCATCGGCTGCCCGTGCGAGGTCAGCGCCACGGTGCCGTGCCCCTGGATCAGGGTGTTCCAGAACCCGCCGGTCATCATCCCGGCGCCCTTGGTCCGGTGCATGTCCCACTGGAGCTGGGCGTCGAACGCGAGCAGCGACGAGCCGCCGACGCTGATGCCGTCGCCCTCCAGCTGGAGCAGGAACACGTGCTCGGCGGCGCGCGCGAAGAACACCTCGCCCGGGCCGGACACCCGCATGAGCGGCTGGTCGTCCGCGCTGACCGCCCGCTTGACGAACCGGGCCAGCGAGCCCGACGACTCGTGGTGGAACTGCACCTGTCCCTGGTGGGCGACCATCGCGCCCTTCGCCGCGAGGACGTCGGGGCCGAGCGTCACCTTGAGCATCTTGGTGCTCTGCAGGACGAACCGCTCGGCGGTCTGCACCTCGGCGTTGGCCTGGTCGAAGATCGGGCTGCGCATGCGCCGATCATGCCCGAGATGCGCAGGTGGCACGGCGTGCGACCGCGCCCCGGACGGCCGGGATCACCCGTCCGGGGCGCGCGTCGTGGACCGGGCGGACGGGCCACCACCCGCGTGATCGCCGGGCGAAGTGGGGGTTCCGGAGGCCGCGCCGGGCTGCTTCCCTGGACGCCTCAGCCGCATCGTCAGTCTCCATCGGGCCCGAGGGACGACCTTCCTCGGCCCGCCGAGGGAAGGAGAGATCGATGCAACGCGCACGACTCGCTCTGGTCGCCCTGCTCGCCGGGGTGGTCATCGGCCTGAGCGGAACAGCGGCCCATGCGGCCATCACCTACAGCTCGTGGACGTCGACCGGGTCCTGGCAGGGCTACTCGCACACCCACCGATCGTGGGTGGACAACGGCTCGAAGGCGGGTGGGCTCTCCGTCGCGGTCTCACCGGCGGCGCCCGCGGGGTGGATCGGGGCGTCCGGCTACCTCTACCGGGGTACCTCGATCTGCGCCTCGGCGACAGCCGTCTACTCGTCGGCCACGGTGTCCGGCTTGAGTCGCTCGGCGTCGGGCAACTGCGGCGCCGGGCAGTACCGCGGCTACGGCAACGCGAAGGCCTACACCGGCACCAACTACTTCTCGAAGAACAGCCCCTACAGCCCCTATCTCAGCTGGTGAGGAGTGATCAGGATGACCAAGAAGTTCGCTAGGACCGCCCTCGCCGCCACCGCCGGAGCCGCCGGCATCGCTGCCGGCGTCGTCCTCGGTGTGAACGGTCTCGGCACGTCGGCCCCCGCGCACGCCGCAGAGGTCGTCGCCGGGCCGCACGACGGGGAGCGCCTGCCGCTGCACCGGAACGCGACCGGGCAGACCTACGGGTCCACCCTCGGCCGCGAGAGCCTCGCCGAGGCGCCCGACCTCGTCGAGGTGGTCGGGAACGAGGGACGCACCGGCTACGTCGCCAAGGAGCACCTGTTCGCGCCCGAGCCGAGCACGCCCGAGGAGGCGGTCGCGCTCACTCGTGCCACGAGCGGTGAGCGCACCGTGCCGGTGCTCGCGTCCGACGGCCGCACGCAGATCGACACCTTCACGGTCAACAAGGGAGCCACGACGGACACCTGGTGACCGGCGTCCGACGACCCGCCGCCTGCGCGGCGGGTCGTCGGCGCATCAGAGCTTCGTGACCGGCGAGTACCGCAGCAGCAGCCGCTTGGTCCCCTCGGTGCCGAAGTCCACCTTCGCCACCGCGTTCGGCCCGCCGCCCTCGACGGCGACGACCGTGCCGAGGCCGTACGCGTCGTGGGTCACCTTGTCCCCGACCGTCAGCGTCGGGATGGCCGCGTCCGGGCGCGGGGTCGCCGAGCCGAACGTCGCACCGCCGGACCCGGGGGCCTTGCGGGGCGGCTCGCCGGCGCGGGACGCCGCGGAACTCTTCTTCCAGCTCTGGGTCGACCCGGACCCCGACC
>NZ_DASQCJ010000019.1:0-54485 GCF_035634735.1 Cellulomonas sp. | reverse complement strand
GCGGGCTACCTCGCGAGCGCCGCCGCCGACCTGCGCCGTCGGCGGGCCACGGGGACGGGGTGAGCCGGGCCGGGGGAGCGGTGCGCCAGGCCGATGTCGCGGGCCTCGTGCGGGTGCCGCCGCGCGGCGCGACCGTCCGGTGGGGTCGTCTGCTCGCCGTGTGGCCGCTGGCCTTCGTGCTGTCGGCGACCGGCACGGTGCTGGCCCTGGTCCTGGCCTCGGCGGCGCACACCGGCGGGCTCGGGACGCCGGGCGACACCCGGTACGTCACGCTGTGGGTCCCGCTGCTCGCCCTCGCGCCCGCCGTGGTGATCGGCGGCCCGGTCCTGGCGCTCGTGGCGGTCGTGCTGCGCGCGGCCTCGCTGGGCTGGCAGGTGGCGACGGTCGCCTGGGTCGCGGCGTGGGTCGCCGCCGGGGCCGCCGTGCTCCTGTGGGGCCCGTGGGGGCCGTTCGGCTTCCGGGTCGTCGACCCGGCCACGCCGTACCCGTGGGCGGACGTCGCGCTGTTCGCCGGGATCGCGGCGCTGCCGTGGGCGGCTGGCTCGGGCGCCGCGTGGGCGGTCGTGCGGCCGGTGCGCCCGGTGGCGGGCGGGTCGCCCCGGCGCTGACGTCGACGCGCGGCCGGATCACCCGCACCGCACGGCGTGCTCGCAGGCTGGGACGCTCCGGGGCGGCACGCCGCGCAGGTGCGACAGTGCGGTCACCCGGACGAGAGAGGCGGCACCATGCCCAAGACGGTGGTCCACGTGTTCCACGACGACGACGACTCCGTGGTCACCGGCACCCGGGTGGCGCAACGGATGCTCGAGGTCGCGGCCGACCGGGGTGTCGAGGTCGAGGTGTTCTGCTTCGGTCCCGCGCAGCGCCGGATCGGCCGGGGTGCCGACGAGGCCGGCGCGACGTTCGACCGCCAGCTGGACGAGCTGATCGCCGCGGGGGTCGTCGTCGGGGCGTGCGTGAACTCGGCGCGGGCGGACGGCACCGAGGCCGACCTGGCCGCCCGCGGGTTCCGGCTGCGGGTGGCCCGCGACGAGCTGCTGCGCTTCGCGTTGGAGGGCGCGACCGTGGTGACGTTCTGAGGCGCCGTCCCTTCCCGGGCCGTCCTGGCGGAGCGCCGATAATGCACGTTATGTCATCTGAGGGCCGATCGGCTCCGACCGCACACCCCCAGTGGGAACCCGGGTCTACTCCAGCGTGACCGCGTACGGACCACCGACCGCGATCCTCGGGGCGGGCGATGTCCCTGGCCCGTCACCGGCCAGGATGACGCTGTAGACGTACATGCTGTACGAGCCGGCTGGAACGGTCTCGTACCTGCCATTGTCCGGGCATGACGCGAACCACTGGTAGACCTCGGCCGAGAACGACTCTCCCGGGCCGACGTCGAAGGTCGCGCCGGAGTCGTAGTCCTGCCGCGTCGGGTCGTACACCTGGCTGACGACGGTCCCGTCGTCGTCGACGAGCACCGCGTGCAGCGACTGCGGCACGGTGCCGACGAGCCTGCCTTCCGGGGTCGCCGCGGTCACCGTCGCGCGAACGCTCACGCCCCCACGGAGATCGTCGAGACCGGCGCTCGACTCGAGGGCGACGTCGAAGTCCGCGGCGGCGCGCCCGGCGATCAGGTCGTCGGGCGCGGCACGTCCGCACGTCGGTACCAGGCTGGGCCACTGGCCGGCCTGCTGACCGGCTCCGAGCTCGAAGCTGACGGGAGCGAGCTGGATGACGTCGCTGCGGCCCGTGCTCCGATCTGTGGCGACGGCGTAGGCGCGGTACGTGCCGTCGAGAGGTGCGCCCGTGCGGCAGTCCGCCGCGTCGTAGAGCCCGTCGAGCGCGGTCGCCCCGCTGCCGTCGGTCGCCTCGAGCTCCAGCTGCTGCGCGGGATCGCTCCGGAACGCGACGGTCCCGCGGGGATCCACCAGGACAGTCGTCACCGCGGAGCGGTCGGGTGAGTCGAGCGGACCGGACGGGCCGTCGGGCTCGACGAACACGTCGACGTACAGCGAGTCCCCGGCCGACGTCCCCTGGAACGACCCGTCGCGCTCGTCGACAACCCCCACCGCGACCGCGCCGTGCACGGTGACGTCCGCGTCGTGCGCCTCGCGCAGCACGAACTCCGCTCCGCACGTCGGGACGCGTGGAGCGGGTGTGCTGGGCGTGGCCGGTCGGCGATCCTCGAGGAGACCGCTCGTGAGCAGTCCGACCCCCGTGCCCACCGCCCCGATCACGGCCACTCCCCCGACGCACTGGAGGGCGACACGGCGTGCGCGGCGCCGGTGTATGCGGGTCTGGATGCGCCCCACGTCCACGGGGTGCGTGAGTCGCTCTGCCTCGGTGGTGACGTCGCGCAGCGCCCTGCCGAAGTCCATGTTCATCGCCCGTCTCCCTCGTTCACCAGGACGGTCCGCGCCGCCGCCGGGGTGGCGAGCGGCCCCAGCAGCGTCTCGAGACGCCCGACCGCGATGCTCAGGTAGCGCTTGACGGTGCCGTCGGCGAGGCCCATCCGATCGGCGATCTCGCCCACGGTGAGGTCGTCGTAGTACCGCAGCACCACGCACGCCCGCTGCTGCGGAGGCAGACGGCCGAGCGCGGTCCGCACGTCCGCACGAGCCTCCACCTCGTCGGCGCGGCTCTCCTGGCGCTCGTCGCGGACCAGCAGGTGACGGACCCGCTCCCACTGCCGGCGCCGACGGTACGAGTAGATCCAGGTGGTGAGGATCGCGGTGCGCACGTAACCCTCGGCCGAGGCGAGTTCGACGTGCCGACCGCGGACGAACGTCTTGACCAGCGCATCCTGGACCAGGTCCTCGGCGTCGCGGAGGTTTCCGGTGAGCAGGGAGGCGTAGGCGTGCAGCGCCGGTCCACGGTCACGTGCCAGGGCCATCAGCACGTCGTCGCTGCGTCGACGGCGGTCGTCCATCGCGGCCCCCTTGCCTGTGGTGCGCATCTTCTACCACCGAGGACGGGGAGCATGCGCGAAACGTTGCACGGGGCGAGCGACCGTCGGTCGTGCACGGTCGACGAGGATCCCGCGCCCGGCCTGCGGCTTCGCCGAACCGCGGGTGTGCGACGCTGGCCGCATGAGTGACATCGCCCTGCGCCCGGTCGGCTACGTCACCAGCACGCGCAGCGAGGTCGAGGACGACGACTGGGACAGCGAGCGGGCCGCGATCGAGCTGGACCCCGCGGCGTTCGACGAGAGCGCCCTGCTGGAGCTCACGACCTTCAGCCACGTCGAGGTGATCTTCGCGTTCGACCGGGTCGCGCCCGATGCCGTCGAGTACGGGGCGAGACGTCCCCGTGGCAACCCCGACTGGCCCGCCGTCGGGATCTTCGCCCAGCGCGGCAAGAACAGGCCCAACCGGCTCGGGCTCACGACGTGCCGGCTCCTGGGCGTGCACGGGTTGCGGATCGACCTCGAGGGGCTGGACGCCGTCGACGGGACGCCCGTCCTGGACATCAAGCCGTACCTGGCGGAGTTCGCCCCGCGCGGGGTCGTGCGGCAGCCGGCCTGGGCGTCCGAGCTGATGCGCGGGTACTGGGAGGCCTGACGCGTCAGCCGCTCTCCCGTCCCGTCGGCCGACCGACCGGCGTCGCGGTCGCGGCGTCGGCAGCGACCTCGTAGACGATCTCCAGGCCGTCCTCGTCGTCCCACTGCTCCCCCACGGCGGTGAACCCGTACTGCAGGGCCAGGTCACGGGACGCGGTGTTCCCGGGAGCGATGGTGACCCGTACCGTCCGCACCGTCGGCTCGTCCCAGGCTCGCCGGAGCAGCGACTCGAGTGCCGCACGCGCGTAGCCACGGCGACGGTGCGCGGGATCGACCGCGTACCCGATCTCCACCATGCCGTCGGCATCCGGTGGTCCGTGGAAGCCGGCGCGGCCGGCGGGCAGGGACTGGTCCTCGTCCCAGATGACGCCGGTGATCCAGCCCGTGCTACCGGGGTCCCGACGAGCCTGCTCGCTGCGCCTCGCCCACGTGCTGCGCCAGTCCGGTCCGGCGAAGTACGCGGTCAACCGGACCGGGCTGCGGGAGTCGGCACGGGCGAGGTCGCCGGCGGCCAGCGCGTCGAACACCGCGCCGGTCAGGTGGACGATGCGGACCCGGGGCCCGGGTCGGCCGCGCGTGGTCCCGGGAGCGGTGTCCTCGGTCGGCACAGGAACGATCCCCAGACGTCGGCGGCAGGACCTGCGGGTACGGGATGCACGATACCGCTCGGCGCCCTGACCTGCGCTTCTGCGCGTCAGACAACGCCAGTGTCGTCGCAACTCCGGCGCGGTCCGAACCAGCACCTGAGAGAGGTGCTCCCGCGCGCGGGACGTCGAGCAGGGCCGGTGCTCCCCCACCACGAAGGACCACGCCGTCCAGCCGTCGACGACCGACTCGCCGGCCGTGATCGCACCGGAGCGGTCCAGCGGACGTCGCCGGGTCGCCGAGAGCCCGCTCTGCCCACTCGACCGCGTCGCGGTCACCGTCGCGCGGCTTGAGCACGAGGTCCCCGCAGCGCCACGCCGTCCCGCGCTCGCCCTCCCGCAGGACCGGCTCGCCGGTGCAGCCGAACGCGGCGCGGGCGCGACCGCCGGGTGACCGCACGCTCATCCCGGCAGGTGACGGACTCCTCGCGTCGGACGGACGCGACACGCGGTGCCGGCCCCGGCGCGGCCGCGCCAGGCACGATGGGGGCATGATGACCGGCGACGTCCACCTGACGATGACCGAGCGCCGAGCGGTCGTCCGGTTCGCCGTCGACTGCGCGCAGGGCGTGCTCCCCGAATTCGAGGCCGTGGCGCCCGAGGACGCGCGGCCGCGCGAGGCGATCGCCGCGGCCCTGGCGTTCGCCGACGGCGCGGACCGGTCGAACCTCCAGCGGACGGCTGCCTTCGCCGCGCACCGTGCGGCCCGCGACGTGGCCACGGAGCCCGCGCAGCTCGCCGCCCTGGCCTGCGGCGACGCATCGGCGGCGGCCTACCTGCACCCGATCGCGCGGGCGACACAGGTCGGGCACATCCTGCGGGCGGCCGCCTGCGCCGCGCGGGTGGCCGAGGTGCGGACGAGCGCCGCGGGCGACGAGGTCGTCCGTGCGCTCGCCGAGCGCGCCGCTCCCCCGGTGCCAGAGGTCCTCGCGCGGTACCCGGCGGCGCCCCGAGGGCGCACCCGGCTCTCCGAGCTCGTGTGCGCGCTCGACGCGGCGATCCGCGACGGGCGGTAGCAACGCCGGGGCGGTCCTCCCCGACGTCCCGCCGGTCGTGTCCCGGCGCCGTGCGCGGCGCGGGGCGCTTCACCACACGACGCCGAGCACGTCCTCGCCGCGCTCCGCGACCTCGTGACCGGCCTCGACGACCTCCCGGGAGAACGCCGGGTCGGTCACCGCACGCGCGGCCGCCCGGTCGAGCGAGGCGACCCGGTGCGCCAGCTCGGCGTCGCCGGACAGTGCCGGGTGCGCGGCCAGCCGACGGGCCGCCGCGGCGAGACCGTCCGCCAGGTCGCGGAGCAGGAGCCCGGAGCGGGGGGCGTCGTCGCCGACGGACGCGTCCCAGCTCACGAACACCGCGAGCCGCCGGCAGTACTCCTGGAGCAGGGCTCGCGGAGCGTCGCGGTCGACGGGGAGGTGCGGCACAGCGACATGGTGGCACCGGCCGCGCCCGTGCCGCGGGGCCGTTCGGCCCACCGGCACGGGTGGTCGGGGGCTCATACCCGGACCTCGACCCCGGCGAGCGCCTCGAGCCGCTCCCACACCCGGCGCGCGACGCCCGCGCCGGGCTCGGCGGTCCGCGCGGGGACGGGGAGGCGCACGGGCTCACCCCGCATCCCCTCCCGCGGCGCGAGGTAGTCGCCCCCGCGCACCCCGGGGTCGGTCACGGCGCGCACGCCCGGCCACGCCGCGGCGTCCTTCCCCTGTGCCCACGGCGTGTACGGGTTGCGCCGGTAGGGCGTCGTCGCGTCGCGGATCCCCGGTCGGTGCGGCGTCCGGGCATCCACCCCGACGCCCGGGTGCGTGACGACCGACGCCACCGGTCGCCCGGCCGCGCGCAGGCGCCGGTCGAGCTCGTACGCGAACACCTCCGTGACGGCCTTCGCCCGGGCGTACGCGACGATCCCGAGCCGCGGCACCCGGGTCACGTCGTCGACGACGGGCCGGAACCGCGCGACGAACCCCGTCGAGGTGTGCACCACGCGGCCCTCGCCCCCGTCTCCCCCGGCGGTGGCGGCGAGGGCGGGCAGGATCCCCGCGAGCAGGCGGACGTGCCCGAGGACGTGGGTGCCGAGCAGGAGCGGGTGCCCGTCGGCCGTGCGGTCCCGGCTGCTCATCGCCATCGCGCCCCCGTTGAGGAAGACCGCGTCGACGCGGGGCAGCGCCGCGAGCTGGGCCGCCGCGTCGTCCACCGCGCGCAGCGAGCCGAGCTCCAGGGCGACGGTCCGGACGTGCGCGTCCGGGGTCCGGGCGAGGATCGACTCCCGGGCGGCCGCGAGCCGGGCCGCGGAGCGCGAGGCGAGCACGACGTCGGCGCCCGCCGCCGCGAGCTGCTCGGCGGCGAAGTACCCGATCCCGGCGGTGGCGCCGGTCACCACGACGGTGCGGCCCTCCTGGCGGGGTGGGTGCGCGGGATCCCAGGTGGTGTGGTCAGGTCGGGCGTCCGTGGTGGTCGTGTGCGGGGACATGGCGGCCTCGTCTCGAGATGGATAGATGATCCGTTAGCCGCACCGTACCGGATGGTCCATCCGATTCGGGTAGCATCGTCGCCATGCCGCCGCTCCGCTCCGACGCCGTGCGCAGTCGGGAGCGCATCCTCGCCGCCGCCGCCGGCCGGGACCGCGGCTCGCTCCGGCTCAACGAGGTGGCGCGTGCGGCGGGGGTCGGGGTCGGGACGGTGTACCGGCACTTCCCGACCGTCGAGGCGCTGGTCGAGGAGCTCACGGCAGGCTCCGTCCGCCGCGCGCTCGGCGCCGCCCGGGCGGCCGCGGACGACGAGGACCCCGGCCGCGCTTTCCAGGGGTTCCTGTCGGCCGTGCTCGACCTGCTGCTCGCCGACGACGGCCTCCAGCAGGTGCTGCTCGCCGCGGACGGCGCGTCGCCCGAGGTGCAGGAGGCCAAGGCCGAGCTGACCCGGACCGCCGCCACGCTGCTCGACCGCGCGCAGCGCGCCGGGGCCGTGCGGCCGGACCTGACGCTCGAGCAGCTGATGCACCTGGTGTGCGGGTTCGAGCACGCCGTCCGGCTCGGCGGCCCGGGCGACCACGGGACCGTCGCCGCCGTGCTCCGGGCCGGCCTGCGGCCGGACTAGGCCGCCCCCGCCCCCGCGCAGGGTGGCGCGGCCGTCACCGGCGGCGTCCCGCGTCGCGCCCCCCGCGCGACGCCGCGTCCCGGTCCGGCTCGTCCTCCGCCGAGCCGCGGCGCACGGTCGACCAGGTCGACACGACGAACGTCACGGTGCCCGCGAACGCCAGCACCGCGCCCACCCAGGTACCGAGCGTCTCGTCGACCGTGGTGCTGAGCAGCGCCTTGGCGGCGAGGCCCGACAGCACCAGGACGGCCGGCCAGTCCCACGCACGCCGGCGCCCTCCGGCCCCGCGGTGTGCCGGACCGGGCCCGCCGCCCCGCGCGCTCACCGGTCCAGCACCGCGGCCACGAGCATGCCGACTCCGATGGCGATCACGGCGGTCCCGACCCACCACGCCGGGACGTCGAACCGGACGCCCCGGGCGTCGGGGAACGCCGCCACCGCGACGACGCCGAACAGCACCAGGAACGACCCGGTGCCGGCGAGCAGCACCCGCCCACCCGTGCGCTCACGCATCGTCTCCCGCGTCCTCCGTCGGTGTCGGCACGTCATCGCGGCTGCCCTGCGCCGCGGACGCCACCCGCCGATCGTGGCAGCGCGCCGGGACGCCCGCGCGGCGGGGATGCACCCGGGCCGCCCTCGGCCAGCGCTGGAGGCGGCGGGGACGGTCAGCCGTCCACGCGCGCGGTGAACGCCAGCACCGCCGCGGCGAGGGCGTCCGGCGCCTCCAGCGCGACGTGGTGCCCGACGCCGCCCAGCACGACCGACTCGACCTCGCCGCGGGCGACCTGGGCCAGGGTCGCGGCGGTGAACTCGCCCCCGGACCCGCCGACCGCGAGCACCGGGACCGTGATCGGCCGGGTCGCCCCGATCCGCCGGTTCTCCTCCCCCTCCGTGAGGATCGAGCGGTAGATCGCCGCGGCGCCCCGCCACCCGCCGGGGCGGGCGTACGTGCGGGCGAGCTCGTCGACGTCCGCCGCGGTGACCGCGCCGGGGACGACGGTCATCGACGGGAACGCCCAGTCGGCGAGCAGCGCGCGCTCCCGCCCCGTGAACAGCAGCTCGGCGATGCCCGGCGCGGCCAGCGTGCCGAGGTGCCAGGATCCGCCGTGCGTCACGTCGGCGAACGCCTCGAGCCCGAAGCCGGCCAGTCCGAGCTCGACCGCCGTCACGCTCGCGAGGTCCTCCGGGTGCGCCGCCGCGAGCCGCAGGAGCGTGCCGCCGGCGACGTCCTGGGCCAGCAGGTGCACGGGCCCGAGCCCGAGGGCGTCGATCAGCCGGTGCAGGTCCTCGGCCGCGACGGCGCTGGTGAACGTGTCGTCGGCGACCGCCGAGTCGCCGAACCCGCGCAGGTCGACGGCGACGACCCGGTGGCGGTCGGCCAGCAGCGGGATGAGGCGGTGGAAGGCCCACCACGACTCGGGGAAGCCGTGGACGAGGAGGACGGGCGTGCCCCCGGTCCCGGCGGTGACGTAGTGCAGGGTCGTGCCGTCGATCTCGGCGACGTGGTGGCGGACGGCGGCGATGGTGGCGCCGGCGGGCTGGACGGGCATGAGGACCTCCGTGGTTGACAACGTGGTTGTCAGACTCGCCAATGCGCAACCAGGTTGTCAAGAGCCCCCCGGTCCCCTAGGTTCGGTGCATGGCCAGGACGAGCGAGGGGGTGCGCCTCGCCCTGCTGCTGCTCGGGGCGTTCGACGCGATGGTGGACGAGGTGGTCGCGGAGCTGGACCGGGGCGGCCACCCGGGCGTGACCGCGAACCTCGAGTTCGCGCTCGGCGCGATCGGCGGAGGCGCGGACAGCGCCGCGGCGCTCGGGCGCAGCCTGGGGATCAGCCGCCAGGCGGCCGCGAAGACCGTCGCCGCGCTCGAGGACCTCGGCTACGTGGCGCGCGTGGACGACCCGGCGGACGCCCGGCGCAAGCGGCTGCGGGTCACCCCGCGCGGCGAGGAGATGACCGCGCTCGGGGCCGCGGTGTTCGACCGCCTCCGGGCGCGGTGGGTCGGCGAGCTGGGGCCGGGCCGGGCCGACGCGGTCGAGGACGCCCTCGTCCTCCTGGCGGGGGTGGACCCAGCGCGGCGCGAGCCGTGACCCCGGGGGTCCGGCGGCGTGGGTGCGCACCCGGCCGGGCTCATCGCAGGACGGCCGCGGCCCCGGCCACCCGCTCCCCCGGTCACCCGAGGCTGCGCACCGGCCACCGCGCCTGGTCCGCCGCGAGCAGCGCCGGGTCGCGCGGCGGCGCGACCTCCGGGAGCACGTCCAGCCGGGTGATCCGCTCGATCCGGAAGCCGCGGATCGCGTCGCGCAGCCGGCACCACCCCACGAGCAGCCAGGCGTCGCCGCCGCGCAGCAGCCCCATGGTCTCCACGTCGCGGGTCGTGCTCGTCGCGGGGTCCGGGTCGCCGTCCGGGCCCTCGCCGAGGTAGGTGAGCCGGACGACCCGCCGGGCGGCGATCACGTCGGCGAGCATCCCGAGCGGCACGCCGCCGTCCGCCGGCGGCGCGGGGTCGATGACCTGCATCCGCCCGAGGAGGTCCTCGACCGGGGCCCGGTGCTCCTCGCCCACCACCGCGGCGATCTTGGCGCGGGCGCGACGCGCCGCCGCCCGGTACGGCGAGGAGTCGAGCAGGGCGAGCCCGGCCAGCACCGCGAGCGACTCCGGGCCGGAGAGGTTCAGCGGCGGCAGCGAGTACTCCCGCAGGATCGCGTAGCCGCCCGCCGCCCCGTGCTCGGCGTAGATCGGGACGCCGGCGAGCTGGAGCGACCGGAGGTCCCGCTCGATGGTCCGCGACGACACGCCGAGCTCGGCGGCGAGCCGGGCGGCGGACCACGGGCGTCGTGCGCCGCGCAGCAGGTCGACGAGGGCGTACTGCCGCTCGGCTCGCTTCATCCGCCCAGCCTGCCAGGCCGCGCCGGCGCCGTCTCAGCCCCGCAGGCTCCGCTGCCCGCCGACGGACCAGACGCGCCGGACCCGGCCGTCCGCGTCGAAGTCGAACACGTCGACACCGCCCACGAGCAGGTCGCCCGCCGCCATGTCCCAGAGCAGGCGGCCGTGCGCGCCGTCGACCGCGTCGGCGACCCGGGTGAAGACGACGCCCGGGTGGGCGCCGTGCCACCAGCCGAGGTAGCGCGCGAACTCGTCGGCGGTGCGGATCTCGTCCGCAGGAGTCGACCCGTCGGCCTCGGTCACGGCGAACCGGATGCGGAAGTCGTCGGCGCAGATCCGCCGCGCGAGGGCGGCGTCGCCGTTCCACATCGTCAGCCACAGGTCCAGCGAGCGGCGGGCGGCGGTGGGGGTGGTCGCGGCAGCGAGAGCGGTCGGGTCGGTGGTGGCGGGGTGCGTGGTCTCGGTCATGCGTCCACCCTCGGGCGTCGGCGCGACAACGGTGTGTCGGTGTTCGGCGCCCGGCCGGCGCGCTCCCCCGGAACCCGGCGCCCCGGCGCGGCACCCGCCGGGTGATCCTCCCTGCACCGCCTGGCCCCGGCGCGCGCCCGCGTCCTAGACTCCGGACAAACCCGGACGAATCACCACGTCCGGGCCCGGAGGAGATCGACGATGATCGCATCCACGGCGGCGCTCGCCCGGCACGGCCGCGAGCACGGGTACGCGGTGCCCGCGGTGAACGTCCTGGACGACCTCAGCCTGCGCGCGGTCGTGGCCGCGGCGGTGAGCGCGCAGGCGCCGCTCATCATCCAGCTCTCGGTGAAGACCGTCCGGTCGACGGGCACCGAGCTGCTGACCACGATGTTCCGGCTCGCGACCCGCGACCTGGCGGTCCCCGTGGCGCTGCACCTGGACCACTGCCCGGACCGCGCCGTGATCGACGAGGTGGTCGCCGCGGGCTGGTCGTCCGTGCTGTTCGACGCCTCGGACCGGGACCTCGCGACGGCGGAGCGGGAGACCGCGGAGGTCGTGGCGCAGGCGCACGCGGCCGGGGTGGACGTCGAGTCGGAGATCGAGAACATCGTCGGCGTCGAGGACGGGGTCGGGTCCGACGTGGCGCTGCACGCCTACTCGGTCGAGCAGCTGGCCGACGTCGCCGCGCGCACCGGCGTGGACCTGATCGCCCCGCAGCTCGGCACCGCGCACGGCGAGTACCGCGCCCGGCCGGTGCTGCTGCCCGAGCGGGTGCGCGAGCTCGCCGCTCTGACGGACCGGTCCATCGTGCTGCACGGCGGCACCGGGCTGTCGGCGGAGGACTTCGCCGCGTTCGTCGCCGCCGGCGTCTCGAAGATCAACATCTCGACCGCGGTGAAGGTCGCCTACATGCGCGCGGCCGCCGCGCACCTCGACGGGGCCCGGGAGCGCGACCGGTGGGACCCGCCGAGCATGTTCCGCGACGTCGCGGCCGCGGTGGAGGCGGCGATCGTCCCGCTCGTCGAGCAGTTCGGCGCCGCCGGGCACGCGCGCGGCGTCGCGAGGGCCGTGCGGTGAGCCCGGGCCTGTTCTTCGACTGCGACGGCGTGCTCGCCGACACCGAGCGGGACGGCCACCTCCCCGCCTTCAACGCCACCTTCGAGGAGTTCGACCTGCCGGTGCGCTGGTCGGAGGAGGAGTACGGCCGGCTGCTCGGGATCGGCGGCGGCAAGGAGCGGCTGCGGACGCTGCTGGAGCCCGACCTCGTCGCGCGCGCCGGGCTGCCGACCGACCCCGACGAGCAGGCCGACCTGGTCGCGCGGTGGCACCGGGCCAAGACCGCGCGCTACACGGCGCTGGTCCGCTCGGGCGCGCTGCCCGGCCGGCCCGGGATCGCCCGGCTCGTCGCCGAGGCCGACGCGGCGGGCTGGCGGCTCGCCGTGGCGTCGACGTCGGCCGAGGAGTCCGTCCGGGCGGTGCTGGAGCACGCGGTCGGGCCCGGCCTCGCCGCGCGGTTCGACGTGTTCGCCGGCGACGTCGTGCCGCGCAAGAAGCCCGCGCCCGACATCTACCTGCTCGCGCTGCGCGAGACCCGGCTCGACCCGCGCGAGGTGGTGGTCGTGGAGGACAGCGCGAACGGGCTGCGGGCGGCGCTCGCCGCCGGCCTCACCACCGTCGTCACCGTCAGCAGCTACACGAAGGACGAGGACTTCACCGGCGCCGCCCTCGTCGTGACCTCGCTCGGCGACCCGCCGGCCGACCCGGCGACCACCCTGGCGGACCCGCGCGGGCTGGAGGTCGACGGCGCCGTCGGGCTCGGGCACCTGCAGCGCCTCCTCGGACCCGAGCAAGGAGCGACACCGTGAGCCAGCAGCGCGTCGAGCAGGTCGTCCGCACCGTCGCCGAGACCTGCGTCGAGAACGAGCAGTACTTCGGCGAGCTCGACTCCGTGGTCGGCGACGGCGACTTCGGGTTCTCCCTCGCGCGCGGGTTCGAGAACGTGCTCGCGGGCTGGGACGACTACGACCGCGCCGATGCCGGGACCTTCCTGCAGAGGGTGGCGGTGACGATGAGCGGGCGGATCGGCGGCACCTCGGGGCCGATCTGGGGCACCGCGTTCCTGCGGGCCGCCGGCGCCGTGAAGGGCAAGCAGGACGTCACCGGCGGCGACGTCGTCGCGATGCTGCGGGCGGCGGTCGAGGGCATCAAGGCCCGCGGCGGCGCCGACCTGGGCGAGAAGACGCTGCTCGACGCGCTCGTGCCGCTGACCGACACCGTCGAGCAGCAGCTCGCGGCCGGCGCCGCGCCGGGCGAGGTCGCGACGGCCGCCGCCGCGACCGCGCGCGCCGCGGCGGAGGCCACGCGGCCGATGCAGGCCCGGCGCGGCCGGGCGTCCTACACCGGCGAGCGCAGCATCGGGTCGCTCGACCCCGGTGCCGTCGCCGTGGCGGTGCTGGCGGAGCGGGTCGCCGCCACCTGGTGAGCGACCGAGGACCGGACGACAGGGAAGGCGACCGCGATGAAGAGGTTCGTCAACGACCCGAAGACCTTCGTGCCCGACATGCTCACCGGCCTGGCGCTGGCGAACCCGGACACGCTGCGCTACGTCCCCGAGTACAACCTCATCATGCGGGCCGACGCCCCGCGGCACGACAAGGTCTCGATCCTGCAAGGCTCCGGGTCGGGCCACGAGCCCGCGCACGTCATGGTCGTCGGCAGGGGGATGCTCGACGGGGCGTGTCCCGGTGACGTGTTCGCCGCCCCGCCGATGGAGTACGTGCTCGAGTCCGCCAAGCTGCTCGCGTCCGACAAGGGCGTCCTGCTCCTGGTCAACAACTACACGGGCGACAAGATGGCGTTCGAGATGGCGTCGGAGCTCGCCGACGCCGAGGGGCTCGCCGTGCGCACGCTGTTCATCGACGACGACGTCGCCGTGCAGGACTCGACGTGGACCGTCGGGCGCCGCGGCGTCGCCGGCAACTTCTTCGTGATGAAGGCGGTCGGCGCCGCCGCCGAGGCCGGGGCCGACCTTGACGAGCTGGTCCGGATCGGCGAGAAGGTCAACTCCGTCACCCGCACCATGGGCATCGCCCTCACCCCGTGCACGCCGCCCGCCAAGGGCTCGCCGCTGTTCGAGCTCGGCGACGACGAGATGGAGGTCGGCGTCGGCATCCACGGCGAGCCGGGCCGCCGCCGCGCGCCGCTGGTGAGCGCGGACGGGATCGTCGACGAGCTGCTCGGCGCCGTGCTGCCGGACCTGCCGTACTCCCCCGGCGACGAGGTCGCGCTGATGATCAACGGGCTGGGCGGCACCCCGGTCAGCGAGCTCTACCTGCTGTACGGGATCGCGCACCAGCGGCTCGCCGCGCAGGGGATCATCGTCGGCCGCTCCTACGTCGGCGAGTACTGCACGTCGCTCGACATGGCCGGCGCGTCCCTCACGCTCGTGCGGCTGGACGACGAGATCCGCGGCCTGCTCGCCGCGCCCGCCGAGGTGGCGGTGCGGGTGTTCTGACGCGGCGCCCCGGGGCGGTGGGCGGGCGGTCCGCCGCCGCCCCGGGTGCGACCGCGGGGTCAGGCGGTGAGGAACCGGGCGTAGAACGCGCGGGGGTCGTCGGCCAGCGACGCCTTCACCATCGCGCTCCAGTCGTCGACGACCACCTCGAGGTCGCCTGCCTCGACCGCGTCGAGCGTCTGCCGGACGACGGCCGCCGGGTCGCCCTTCGGTCCGTCGATCCCGGCGGCCATGTCGGTGTCCGCCAGGCCGAGGTGCACCGAGGTCACCTGCGTGCCCTGCGTCGCCAGCTCCAGCCTCAGCGCGTTGCTCATGTTCCAGTTCGCGGCCTTCGACACGGCGTAGGCGCCGGAGCCCGGGAAGGCGAACCAGGACAGCGCGGACGCGACGTTGACGACCCGCCCGCCGCCGTTGGCCGCCAGCACGGGCGCGAACGCGCGGACCATCGACAGCGTGCCCCAGAAGTTGACGTCCATCTCGGCGCGCACTCCCGCCAGGTCGCCGAGCAGCGTCGCGCCCGTCGAGATGCCGGCGTTGTTGATGAGCAGGTCCACGTCCGTGGCCAGCGCGGCCGCCGCGGCGACGGCGTCGGGGTCGGTGATGTCGAGCGCGACCGGGCGCGCGCCGGGCAGATCGATCGCGGCCGGCTCGCGCGCGGCGGCGTAGACGGTGGCGCCCCGGGCGAGCAGCTCGGCGGCGAAGTAGCGACCGAGGCCACGGCTGGCCCCGGTGATCAGTGCGGTTGTCATGTCTGGCACGCTAGGACCTGACGTTGACGTCAGAGGCAAGTCCGGGTCCGGCAGTCGGGAGAGCACGTGCGCATCGGAGAGGTCGCCGCGCAGGCGGGCGTGAGCGTGCGGGCGCTGCGCTACTACGAGGAGCAGGGGCTGCTCGACGCCGAACGCACGGCGAGCGGCCAGCGCCGGTACCCGCCGGGGGCGGTCGACCGGGTGCGGTTCATCCAGAGCCTCTACGCGGCCGGGCTCGGCAGCAGGGCCGTGCTGCGGATCCTGCCGTGCATGGACCGCGGGGTGCTCACCGACGAGATGCACGACCGGCTGCTCGCCGAGCGCGCGCGGGTGCAGGCCCAGCTCGACCAGCTCACCGCGACGCGCGACAAGCTCGACGACGTCATCCGGGTGGGGCAGGCGCACCGCCCGGGCGGTACGGGCCCCGCGGGGACCGGCGGGTGCGTGGCTGCGTCCGCCGCGTCGTGACGGCGCCGCGGTAGGACCACCTACGCGGGCGCGACCGTCGTCCGCATCACCGTCTTGCTCGTCCCGATGCGCCGCTCGAACACGAACCCGGCCTCCTCGAACATGCTGCGCGTGACGTTGTGCAGGAACGACGACGAGGTCCGCTTCCCCGGCGGCAGCTCGTTCGGGAACGACACCACCTCGCCGCCGCCCGCCTCGGCGATCAGGCCCAGCGCGCCGCGCAGCGCCTCCAGCGCCACGCCCTGGCGGCGGTGGTCCCGGTCGACGAAGAAGCAGGTGATCCGCCACGGCGCCGGTCGGGTCTCCCCCGCGTCGTACTGCTTGCGGTGGTAGATCCGCGGCAGCTCCTCGGGGCTGCCGTACTGGCACCACGCGATCGCCTGCTCGCCGTCGAAGACCAGCGCGGCGTGCGCGACGCCCTCGTCCACCAGGCGGCGCTTGAAGTCGGGTCCCCCGTGGTCCGCCCTGGTGGTCGAGGGCGTGTCGCCGTGGAAGTAGCTGCACCAGCAGCCGCCCCAGACCCCGTTGTGCTTCTCGGCGAGCGCGCGCCAGGCGGGGAACGTCTCCGGCGTGAGCGGCTTGACGACGTGTGCGGCCATGGGGCGATCCTGCTCCCGCGGCGCCCGGGGCGGAAGACGCGCGGGAGGTGCGCGCGGGTGGTGCGCGCGCGTGGCTCGCACGGGTGGTGCGCACGCGTGGCTCGCACGGGTGGTGCGCACGGGTGGTTCGACGGGTGGAGCCGCAGCCGAGCCCGGGCCAGCCGCCGGTCCTGGCGCCTGCCGGCGGTGCCGCGTCACACCCGGGCGACCGCGTCCCTCAGAACGGGGGCGGCTCGTCGTGGGGGTCGGCGGTGGCGTCGTGGTTCTGCCCGGTGCCGGGTCGGGTGAGGTACCGGTGCCCGGTGGGGGTGATCCACTCGAACAGGCCGGGTGCGGTCTGGCGCAGCCGGAACCCGCCGTCGGTCTTCAGGCGGTGGTGCCGGTGGCACAGCGGGCCGAGGTTGTCCGCGTCGGTGCGCCCCAGGGGCGCGTCGGGGTCGGCGCCGGGCTGGGGGTGGAACTCCTCGGTGTGGTCCAGATCGCAGCCGCAGGCCGGGCGGATGCAGCCGGGTGCGACGCAGGTCCCGTCGCGGGTGCGCACGAACTCGTCGAGGGCGGCAGGGGGTCGGTAGCGCTCCCGCCCGACGTCCAGCAGCCGGTGGGTGACCGGGTCGGTGACCAGCCGCCGCCAGACCCCGCCGACCGCCAGCGCGCGGGCTCTGACCGCGTCGATGGGGCCGTGCCCCTCGAGGTCCGCGGGCTGGTCGTCGAGGCCGATCAGGGTCGAGGCGTTGATGGTGACGCGGACCTCGGCACCGGGGCGCCCGGAGCAGCCGGGGCAGCCGCGCCGTGCGGTGGTCGGCGCCGGGGCGAGCGCGGTGGGCGCGAGCGGCGGCTCGGCCGGTGCGGGAGCAGACGTCGGCGAGGCCGCCGGGGTGGCGGCGACGTCCGGTGCGGTGTCCGGTGCGGTGCCCGGGTCGACCTCGCCGAGCGGGACGATGGTGGCGGTCGGGATCGGGTCGACCGGCGGGCGGGGCGTCAGGCTGAACGTGGTCGTGGTCAGGTCTTCCGCCGAGCGGCGCGGCTTCGGCACCATCGGCGCGGGCGGGTCCAGGCGGACCTCGAACGCAGGACCGTCCGAGGCCGGGACGTGCCCGACCACCAGGTCCCGCAAACCGTCCGCCCGCAGCTGATCGAGGGTTCGGCCGTCACCGACCGCCTTCGCCGCGCGCGCCGCGTGATCCAGCACCCCGTCGACCCTCGTGGCGTCCTCGGCGGCCAGCACCAACCACATCGACGCCATCCCGTCGGGCTGCGGGCGCGGGCGGGTGACGCGCCGGGTGCACCGGGCCCGCTCGTGCCGGTCGGCCGCACCGTCGGGGTCGGCGAGCCGGATCTCGCGCTGGACCCGCTGGCGGAGCTCGGCCACGGAGCACTGGTCGGCGTCGGGCAGGACGGCGTCCTCGACCGCGTGCGCGACCTGGAACGACTGGTCGGTCAGCGCCGCGGCCAGCACCTCGGCCTTGGCGGCGTCGACGTGCCCGGCCTCCAGCGCCTCCCGCGTGGCGCCGAGCAGCCCGTCCAGCACGACCGCCCGGCGCACCACCCGGGAGGCGGTCATCCGCGCCCACCCGAGCCGCATCGCCAGCTCGTCCCCGGCCACGCTCGTCTGCGTCGGCGGCGCCCCCGCGAGCGGCGACCAGTCCGGGCGCATCTCCTCCCGGCTGGCGAGCTCGGCGACCGCGGCCAGCTTGCGGGCGTGCAGGTGCGACTCCATCCGGTCGATCGCCGCGACGACCTCCACCAGCACCGTCGGAGACACCACCCGCTGATCCAGCCCCTGCGTCCAGGCGTCCAGCATCGGCCCGGGCGGGCAGGACGCGATCGCTTCGACCTGCCGCTGCTCACTGGTCCGTGGCGCCCGACCGGCCGCCACGACGGGGTCCGGGCCGAAGTCCGTCAGGCACGTCCCGTCGGGCGCGTAGACCGGCAGCACCGGGGCGGCGACCACGTCGCCGTCCGGGTGTTCCTGCAGGTCAGATGCCATGAAGGAACACTATCGACCGGCACCCACACGACCCCGGCCACGGGCCGGCGCCCTGGGGACGGAGCACCACCACCTCTCCTGTGGAGGGCTCGGCGGCCGCACGGCGAGCCACCCCCGCCCCCGCGCGCCGCCGCCCCCACGGGGCCGGCGCGCCCGTCAGTTGATGATCTCGCCCCGCTCGTCGGCCGCCAGCGCCGCGATCCGCTCGCGCCAGGACGCCAGGTCCTCGGGGCTGAGCCGCGGCCAGTCGGCGACCTCGCGCACCACGCGGAGCGGGGCGCTGCTCCGGAACGAGCGCGTGGGGTTGCCGGGGAACTTCTTGTCCGTGACGTTGGGGTCGTCCTCGTACGGGCCGGTCGGCTCGACCTCGTACACCCGGGGTTCGGCGTCCCCGGCGGCGAGCTCGGCGGCCAATCCGGCGCCGCGGACGAGGGCCGTGAAGTACACGTGGTTCATCGTGACCTCGGGCCGGTAGTTCGACCGGAAGCCCGCGGTGAGCAGGTCCCCCGCGCGGAGGTCGGCCTTCGTGCCGTGGAAGAACGGTCCGGAGTCGAGCGCCTGGTTCACCCGACCCAGGCTAGGCCCGTCCCGGACCCTCCGGACCCCCGACGCGTCCCACACCCCGATCAGACCGGCTCCGCCGCCCCCGCCCGTGCCACGGCGGGCTCCAGGCGCCCGTCCGTCATCCGGACCGTGGCGTCGACCGACCCGAGGGTGGCCGGGTCGTGGGACACGAGGACCGCGGCGGCGCCGACCTCCCGCGCGAGGCGCGTGATGAGCTCGACGACGCGGGTGCCCCGCTCCTGGTCGAGGGCCGACGTCGGCTCGTCGACGAGGAGGACGTCGGGGCGCCCGACGAGCGCGCGGGCGATGGCGACGCGCTGCCGCTGGCCACCGGACAGGTGCGCCGGCCGGCGGTGCGCCTGGTCGGCCAGACCCACGGCGTCGAGCAGGGCGAGCGCCTCGTCCCTGATGCTCGCGGGGCGCCGGCGCCGGAGGTGGGCGTGCAGCTCGAGCTGCTCCAGGGCGGTCAGGGAGGCGATCAGCTGCGGCGACTGGAAGACGAGGCCGATCCGGTCGAGCCGCAGCCGGGTCGCCGCGGCGGGGGTGGTGCGCGCGGTCAGGACGGTCTCGTCGCCGAGCGCCACGCGGCCCGACGTCGGGGGTGTCAGGCCCGCGGCGACGGCCAGGAGGCTCGACTTGCCGGCACCGGACGGGCCCAGGACGGCGGTGGTCGTGCCGGCGGGGACGGTGAGGTCGACGTCGTCGACGGCGGTGAGGGTGGCGTCGCCGTCGGGGTAGACGAGGGTGAGGTGCGCCAGGTGCAGGTCCACGAGGGGTCTCCGTTCAGCGGGCGGCGAGGGCCGCGTGCGGGTCGGTGCGGGTGAGCCGGGCGATCGCGGCGGCGGCCCCGGCCAGGCCGAGGGCGACGAGCAGCGCCGCGGGGACGAGGACGGTGGCCGGCGAGACGACCACCGGCAGCACGCCGGCCAGGGCGGCGCCGACCGCAGCCGCGAGCCCCGCCCCGACCGCGACGGCGCCGACGAGCACGACCGCGGCCTGGCCCAGCGCGTCGCGCAGCAGATAGCGGGTGGACGCCCCGAGGGCCTTGAGCACCGCGACGTCGCCCTGGCGGCTGATGGTCCACACCGTGAAGAACGCGCCGACGACGAGGGCCGAGATGGCGACCAGGAACGCCTGCATGGTGGTGAGCGACAGGTTCTCCGCGGTGTAGGAGCTCACGGCGCTGCGGGCGTCGGCGGTGGTGGCGGTCGTCGTGCCGAGGTCCGCGTCGGCGGCAGCCACGTCGACCCGCGCGTCGGTGCTGAGCGCCACGACGGTCGCCACGGGCCCGGAGCCGCTGCCCCCGCGGGCGCCCAGCACCTGCCAGTCGTCGAGCGACACCCAGACCACCGGGGTGTGGGACAGCTGCGCGTCGTCGGGCACGACCCGGCTCACCGCGAGCTCCTCGCCGTCGAGCGTGATCGTGTCCCCGGCCCCGAGTCCGAGCGCTCCGGCGCCGCGCTCGGTCACGACGACCTGGCCGGCCCCGGGGCCGCCGCCCGGGGCGAGGGCGGAGCCGGCGGTGACGCCGAACGCGGTCACGGCGACGGTGGTGGCCGACGAGGTCGCTCGCGTCGTGACGATCCCGAGCGGCTCCGCGGACCGCACCCCGGCGACGCCGGCCCAGCCCCGCCACTGGTCCTGGGTGACGCGGGAAGACGTCAGGTCGGGCGCGTCGTCGGGCGCGGCAAGGCCGAACGCCAGGTGGTCGGCAGGGAGGTCGGTCAGGGCCGACACCGAGGCGCGGGCCAGGCCGGCCGTGAGGGACGACAGGAACGTGACGAGCAGGGCGACGAGCACGACGACCGTGCTGATGAGGGCGAAGCGGCCGCGGGCGTGCCGCAGGTCGCGCAGGGCGACGAACACAGGACCTCCTGAGTCTCGGGTGAGGTGTCCACGCTCCCCCGTGCCCTCCCGGGCGGGATCGCCGGGACGGCCCCGCGTCCGCGGCCGGAGGGTCGAGCTCCGCCTCATCCCTTCGGTCGATGCGCGGCGTCGTCGCGCGGCTAGCGTGGCCGTGTGGGACGACTGGAGGACGCGCCGAGCGCGCTGCTGCGCGGGCTGGACCTGCTGCTCGCGGCCCTGCTCGTCGTCGCCGTCCTCCAGGCGCCCGCCGGGGCGCGGTGGCTGGCCGCGGCCGCCGCGGCCGCGGTGGTGGGGGTGCACGTGCTGGGCCGCCGTCGCGTCCGGGTGCACGAGCGCCCGCCGGACGCCCGGCGTGCCGTCAGCCGGGGGGCGGTCGCGTGGCTCGCCGCCGACGCCGTGCTCTGGTGCGTCCTCCTCGTCGCGTCGCCCGCGGCGCTCTGGCTCGCGTTCCCCCTGGTCCTGCTCCAGATGCACCTGCTGGGTCCGGCACGCGGCATCCCGGTGGCGGTGGGGACGACGGCGGTGGCCGTGGTCGCCGGGCTCGCGCGTCGTGCCCCCGGAGACCCGGCGGTCGGGTACGTGCTCGGGCCGGTGGTGGGCTCCGCCGTGGCGGTCGGCGTCGTGCTCGGGCTGGAGGCCGTCGTCCGGGAGTCGCAGGCGCGCCAGCGCGCGCTCGACGAGCTGACGGCTGCCCGCGAGCACCTGGCGGCGGCCGAGCGGGACCGGGTCGTGGCCGCGGAGCGCGAGCGGCTGGCGCGCGAGGTGCACGACACCCTGGCCCAGGGCCTCACGGCCGTGGAGCTGCTGCTCCGGTCGGCGAGCCAGGCGATCGGGACCGACGACGCGCGGGCGCGCGGGCTGGTCGAGGACGCCCGGGCGACCGCGCGGGACAACCTGGCCGAGGCGCGCCGGTTCGTGCGGGCGCTGGCCCCCGCGGACCTCGCGACGGCGTCGCTCCCGGACGCGCTGCGGCGCGTCGCGGAGCGCGCCGAGGGGCCCGACCTGCGGGTGGTCGCGCGCGTGGAGGGGGCGGCCCGGCCGCTCGCCGTGACCTCCGAGGCCACACTCCTGCGCCTCGCCCAGTCGGCGCTGGCGAACGTCCGCCACCACGCGCACGCGGGCCGCGCGGACGTCACCCTGACCTACCTGGAGGACGGCGTGCTCCTCGACGTCGTCGACGACGGGGTCGGGTTCGACCCCGGGGCGCCGGCGACCGGGGGCGGCTTCGGGCTCACCGCGATGCGGTCCCGCGTCGGCGAGCTGGGCGGCAGCCTGACGCTGGAGACCGCGCCCGGTGACGGCACCGCGGTCGCGGTGCGGCTGCCCCTCGCGGAGCGCGGCGCGGACGAGGAGGCCGGCCGGTGATCGACGTGGTCCTGGCGGACGACCACCCGGTGGTCCGCGCGGGCCTGCGCTCGGTGCTCGACGGAGAGCCCGACCTGCGCGTCGTGGCCGAGACCGGCACCGCCGAGGAGCTCGTGGCCTGGACCGCGGCCCACCGGGCGGACGTCGTCCTGCTCGACCTCCGGTTCGGTCCCGGCCGGATGAGCGGCGCGGAGGCGACGGCCGTCCTGACCCGCCGCGGCGGCCCGGCGGTCCTGGTCGTGACGACGTACGGCTCGGATGCCGACATCCTCGCGGCGGTCGAGGCCGGCGCGACCGGCTACCTGCTCAAGGACGCGCCCACGGACGACCTCGTGCGGGCGGTCCGGGCGGCGGCCGCCGGGCGGGTCACGCTCGGCCCGGCGGTGCAGGAGCGGCTGCTCGGCCGGGTCCGGTCGCCGCAGCTCGCGCTGACCTCGCGCGAGCTGGACGTGCTGCGTCTGGTCGCCGCGGGCAGGTCGAACGACGAGATCGCCCGCGAGCTGTACGTCTCGCGCGCCACCGTCAAGACCCATCTCGCGCACCTATACGACAAGCTCGGCGTCACGTCCCGCACCCGGGCCGTCGCCGTGGCGCGCGAGCGCGGGGTCCTCGCGGTGTGACGCGCGCGACCGCGGACCGGTGACGTGCCCCGCGACCGACCCCTCACCCCGGCCCGTCGCTCGTCGCGGCGAGCAGCGGCACGAGGACGTCGCTGATCGGCGTGGGGATGCCGTGGGCCCGGCCTAGCCGTCGCACGACGCCGTTGCGGACGTCCCACTCGAGCGGGCGGCCCGCCTCGCGGTCGGCGAGGATCGACGTCCCGCGGTCGACGGGCGCCACCCGGAACGCGTCCAGGAGCCGCCGGGGCTCGTCGTCGGGCAGGTGCGCGCCCTCGGCCCGCGCGACCGCCAGGCACTCGGTGAGGTACGCGAGCGCGAGCGCCCCCAGGTCGTCGCGCCGGAACACGCCGGACCGCCGGCCGGTCAGCGCCATGAGCCCGGCCGCCGCGTTCTGCAGCAGCTTGCGCCAGGCCTCCGTCGCGAAGTCCGCGGAGACGTCGACCACGCACCGGGTCCCGCGCAACGCCCCGACGACCTCGGCAGACCCGGGCGCGTCCGGGAGCGTCAGGCGCGGGTCGCCCAGGAGCCGGACGGAGCCGTCGTCCTGGTGGACCGCGGGGAACCACACCACCGCCGGCACGACCGCGGCGCCCGGCACGAGCGGTTCGACGTCCTCCCGCTGCTGGACCCCGTTCTGGAGCACGCAGACGACGGTGCGGGGCCCGCACAGCGCGGCCAGCCACGGCGCGGCCGCCGCGGTCTGGGTGGCCTTCACCGCGAGCAGGACGACGTCCGCCGGCTCGCCGACCGCGCCGGGATCGGTCAGGACCGGCCCGGGGACGTCGACCGGGCCGCGGTCCGACTCCAGCCGGAGCCCGGCGCGCGCCCGGCGGCCGGCGACCAGGGGGGTCCTGCGGGCCTCGTGGAGCAGGGCGGCGACGGTCGTCCCGATCGCGCCCGGTCCGACCACGGCGGTCCGGGGCTGCGGCGTGGGGATCATGGGGTCCTTCCTGACGGGACGACGCCGCTAGCGGTGCGCCAGCAGCCCGAGCGCGAGGACGAGCAGGGAGACCAGCAGCTCGGCCCCGAGGACCGCGAGCCGGCGGCCGCGGGACAGGTCGAGCCGCAGCGCTGCCGCCACGCCGATCGCGGCGAGCGTCACGCTGGTGACGACGACCGCCGCGAGCAGGCCGGTGGCGGCGTCGTACCACCCGAGCGCCGCGAGCCCGAGGCAGGCCACCGAGGGCAGCGCCACCGCGCCCGCGCCCAGGCTGCTCGCGACCACCCGGCCGTGCTCCCCGGCCGAGGGGAGGTGCCCGTGGACCACCATGTGGCTCAGCAGGTCCGCGGCGTACACGGCGCACGTCGTGGCGGCGACGGTCACGGCCAGGGTGCCGAGGGCGGCACCGGCCGCCGGCTCCGCGCCGTGCGCGCGCAGCGTCACGACCACGGCGAGGGTCGTGAACGCGACGTAGATGCGTTCCTTGAGGACGGCCGCGCGGTGCACCCGCGCGGCGACGCCCGCGGCGGGGACGGGGCCGGCGGTGGCGGCGCTCACCCGCGTCCGCCCGGACGCGGGGCGTAGGCGCGCAGGAACACGCGCGCCCCGTCCGTCATGATCCCCCGCACGTGCTCGGCCTGGGCCCGCCGGGCGGCCGGCTCGTTGAGGACGCGCAGCGTCGTGAGCGCCTGGAAGTGCGCGGCGGCGAGCAGCGGGTCGTCGACCTCGAGGAGGCCGGTCCGCGCGATGCCCGCGATTCGTGCGGCGAGGACCTGGGCGTGCGCCTCGTCGAGCGGGTGGTCGTCCAGCTCGGGCAGCAGGGGCTCGTTCTCGCGGATGAGCCTGACGGCCGCGAGATAGTCCGAGGAGAGCAGCAGCGCGGAGCCGAGCTCGGCGGCGAACCCCGCGAACGCCCGGTCGAGCGCGTCCGCGTCGGCGGCGGCGTCCGCCGCGCCCAGGTGCCGGTCGGCGAGGTCGCGGAGCGTGGCCAGCGCGCCCTCCCCCGCGGCCTCCACAACCCCCAGGAGGAGCCCGTGCTTGTCGCCGTAGTAGTCGTAGACGGTGCGCTTCGACACGCCGGCCGCACCCGCGACGGCGTCCATGCTCGTGCGCTCCACGCCCGTCCGGACGAACAGGTCCCGGGCCGCGGCGAGGATCGCGGCGCGCTTGTGCGCCTGGCCCTGCCGGACGGGCGGGCGGGTTGTCGGGGTCACGGTGCCTCCTGGGTCTCGGGCGTCACGCTACACCGTCGGGTGTAGATCTACACGACACGGTGTAGTGTCGCCGCCGTGCAACCGACTCCGATCCTGCAGGCGCACGCGCTCGTCAAGCGCTACGGCCGGCTCACCGCCGTCGACCACCTGTCCTTCGCGGTACGACCGGGCGTCGTGACCGGCTTCCTGGGCCCGAACGGCGCCGGGAAGTCGACGACGCTCCGGATGTTCCTCGGGCTCGACCGGCCCACCGGCGGCGCGGCCACCGTCGGCGGCCTGCCGCTGGCGGAGACGCCGCACCCGATGCGGGTCGTCGGCGCGATGCTCGACGCCCGCGCCGTCCACCCGCGCCGCACCGCGCGGGACCACCTCGCCGCGGTGGCGCGCGCCGGCCGCGTCCGGCGGGACCGGGTGGACGAGGTGCTGGAGCTGGTCGGCCTCGGTCCGGCCGCGCGCCGACGGGCCGGCGACTTCTCCCTCGGGATGAAGCAGCGCCTCGGCATCGCCACCGCCCTGGTCGGTGATCCCGGCATCGTCATCTTCGACGAACCGCTCAACGGCCTGGACCCGGAGGGCATCCGGTGGGCGCGCGGGCTCATGCGCGACCTCGCGGCCGAGGGCCGCACCGTCCTGTTCTCGAGCCACCTGATGGGCGAGATGGAGCTCACCGCCGACCACCTCGTGGTGGTGCACCGCGGCCGGCTGCTCGCGGACCAGCCCCTGACCGACTTCATCGCCGAGCACACCAGCGCGCACGTGCGCGCCCGCACGCCCGACCGGGACGACCTGCTGACCGCGCTCCGCCGGGCCGGCCTGGACGCCGCCCCCGACGCGGCCGGACCCGGGGTCACGGTGACGGGCGGGACGACGGACGACGTCGGCCGTGTCGCGGCCGCCGCCGGCGTCGAGCTCGCGGAGCTCACGGCCGTGCGCGACTCGCTCGAGGACGCGTTCCTCACCATGACCGCGACCCGGAAGGACGCAGCCTGACATGGACCTCCTCGCCTCCGAGTGGATCAAGGCGCGCAGCGTCGGGAGCACGTGGCTCGCGGCGGGTGCCGCCGTCGTCGTCACCGCGCTGGTCGGCCTGCTCGGCATCAGCGGATCGGTCGCGGGCTGGCGCGCCGACGTCCCCGCGGACTTCGACCCGGCCGGCGTCGCCTTCAAGGGCATCCTGGTGGGGCAGATCCTCGTCGCCGTCCTGGGCGCGCAGACGATCACGAGCGAGTACGCCAGCGGGCAGATCGCCACCAGCCTGGCCGTGGCTCCCCGGCGCGCCGCCCTGCTCGCCGCCAAGGCGGGCGTCACGGTGCTCCTCGCGCTCCCGACGGCGGTCCTGGCGGTGGCCGGCAGCCTCGGCGTCAGCCAGGCGGCCCTCGCCGCCGCGGGGCTGCCGACGGCGGATCTCGCCGACCCGGCCACCCGGCGCGCGGTCGCGTGCGCGATCGGCTACCTCGTGCTCGTCGCGGTGCTCGGCCTGGCGTTCGGGATCCTCACCCGCAGCGCGTCGGGGACCCTGGCCGTCGTCGTCACCGTGGCCCTCCTCGTGCCCGCGCTCGCGCCGGGGCTGCCGGGGGCGCTCGGGCAGCTCGCGGGCACGTACTGGCCCACGACGGCCGGGCAGGGCTCCTACACGGCCGCGGGTTCCGGTCCCCTGCCGGGCGCCGCCGGGCTCGGCGTCCTGGCGGTGTTCACGCTGTGGACGACGCTGGCCGCGCACCTGGCCCTGAGGACGCGCGACGCGTGAGGCGCGTCCGGGTCCGCCGACGTCAGCGCGCGCCGACCGGCTCCCGGGGCGCCCGGGCCCGGCCGAGGCGGCGCAACCACCAGGCCGCCGCCGCCACGAGCCCGGCCAGGGCGAACGCCGCGCCGCCGTCCTTGGCGGCCGCGGAGAGCACGCCCTCGACACCCGACCCCGCCGCGCCCATCGCACCCACGGCGGCGCCCGCGACGCCGGCCAGGGCGACGGCGCCGACCGCGGCCGTGCGGCCGCGCCCGAGGACCAGCCGGCCCCCGGCGCGCCGCCACGCCGCGACCCGCCGGCCCGCCCACAGCGCGAGCACCAGCAGCCCCGCCGCCGTGCTGACGTGCTGCAGGACCCGCGCGGCGGGCACCTCCCCGACGAGCGGCTCGCGCAGCCACGCGACGCGCTGCACGAGGGCGCCGTCGCCGTGGGTGACCGCGTCCCACGCGACGTGCGTCAGCACCCCGAGGACCAGGGAGGCCGCCACCCAGGGGACGGAGTGCCCGGGCACGGAACGCCCGGGCCTGGAGCGCCCGGGCACGGAGGGTCCGGCGGGCCGCGGCGCGGCGGTCCCCGGGGTCTCCCCCGCGACCAGCGTCCGCAGCGGCGCGCGGACCAGCCACCACAGCGTCGCCAGGACCGCGGCCGTCGGGACGGCCACGGTGAGGGCACCCGGCCAGGCGTGCGTCGTCGTGGCGTTCACGAGCGGCTCGTACCAGGACCCCGCCGACCGCGGCAGGGGCAGGAAGTACGGCACGTCGGGCGCGAGCGCGCCGGCGACGAGGGCGGCCGGGACGAGCGGCCGCCGCGCGAACGGCAGCACGGCGACGGGGTGGGCGAGCGTGAAGGGCACCGGAGCAGCCTGCCCGCCCCGGCGGAGGCCGTCGTCCACCCGGGGTCGGACCCGCGATCGTGCTGGTCACGCGCCGGTCCGACCCCGGGTGGACGACCGCAGCCCGGCCGCCGTGCCACCGTGTCCAGGGCCCCTTCCACCGATCCGGGCCGCCCCCGAGCAGGAAGAGCAGCGCCCGTGTTCCGCCAGGTCCCCGTCCTCCCCGTCGTCCTCCCGCTGGCGGCCGCCGCGCTCGCGGCGCTGCTCTGGTCGCTGCACCGCCGTGGCCGGCTCACCGGGCCGCGCGCGCTGGTGGCGCTGGCGCTGAGCGTCTACCTCGCCGGCGTCGTGGCGAACACGGTCTTCCCGATCTTCCTGGACAAGCCGGTCAGCAGAGGGGCGTGGCTCAGCCAGGTCGTCCTGGTCCCGTTCGCCGACTACGAGGTCGCCGACGCGATCACGAACGTGGCGGTGTTCGTGCCGCTCGGCGTCCTGCTGGCGCTCGTCCTCGGCCGCTCCGCGTGGTGGCGGCCCGTCGCCGCGGCCGCGGGCGTCAGCCTGGGGATCGAGGTCGTCCAGCTGCTCACGACCCACTTCCTGGCCAGCGGCCACGTCGCCGACGTGAACGACCTGCTCTGGAACGTCGTCGGCGGGTCCGTGGGCGTCGCCCTCCTCGCCGGCACCGCGCGCGTCCCGGCGACCCAGGGCCTGGTCGACCGGTTCCGCTGGGACGCCCGCGCGGCCGGGGTGACGGGCGCCGCGCCGGCCCGCGTGGGTGCCGCCCGCTGATCCCGTCCCGGTCCCGCCGCGCGGTCCTCGAGACGTCGCGGGTCGGCCCGCGCTACCGTCGTCGCAGGTCAGGCCCCACCCACGGGTCCGGCCGCCGCACCGCGACACCAGGAGCGCTCCATGGCCGCCGTCCCGCTCGTCCTCGCCGCCGTCGCCCTGGTGGCCGGCACCTGGGCGGCTCACCGCCTCGCCCCGCGCATCCCCGCCGCCCCCGCGGCCGGCTGGTTCGCCGACCCGTCCGCCAAGGAGGCGCGCCGGCGGTACTGGGACGGGCGCGCCTGGACCGGCGCCGTCGCAGACGGCCACCTGCTCGCGGAGCCGGGCCACCGGTTCCGGGGCCGGTTCTGGGGTCCGTGGGCCGGGTGGCTCGCCGGGGCGGTCGTGGTGGTGGCGGTGGGGACGGCGGTGTACCGGTCGACCGGCGAGGTCCCCGTCATCGTCGCGACCAGCCTGCTCGGCATGGCCGGCGTCTGCGCCGCGTTCTACGGGTTCGTGGACCGCCAGCTCGGGCTGTCCGACGCGATCCGGCCGCTGCAGGTCGTCCTCGTGACCGTCGCGTCGTCGGGCGCGGTGCTCCTGGTCGCGGCGAACGTCAACACCTGGGTGATCGAGACCTGGGGCATCGGGACCGCCACCGCGACGGTGGGGTTCGTCGAGGAGACCACCAAGCTGCTCGTCCCGCTCGCGCTCTTCCTGCTCGGCGCCTACCGCGACCCGCGCGCGGGCATCGGCCTGGGCCTGGCCTCCGGGTTCGGGTTCGCGATCACCGAGACCACGCAGTACGCGGTCCAGCTCCCCCAGGCGTCCGGACCCTCGTTCTGCGCCGGCGTCACCGTGACCACCGACCCCGCCGCGGTCGCGACGGCGCAGGTCCTCCGGATCTTCCTGGTCTCGCCGCTGCACTGGCTGTGGACGGGCATCGCGGTCGCGATCGCCTGGCGGCTGTGGCACCTGTACGGGCGGCGCGGGACCCCCGGAGCCGTCGGCGGCTTCCTGCTGGTCATGGTGGTCCACTCGCTGAACGACAGCAGCGCGACCGCGACCTGCGGCGCCGACCTCACCGCCGCCACCCTGCTCGGCGTCGCGAAGTACGCCCTGCTCGCGGTGACGTACCTCGTGTTCCGCGCGTGGGCCCGCAAGTCGACGCCGCCGACGCTGATCGGCCGGGTCACCCGGGCGTGGGCACCGAAGCACCTGCCGCGCCCCGCGGCCGCGGTCGAGCCCGACGCCGAGGCGCCCGCGACCGCGGCGCGGTGACGAGGCCGCGCGGCGCCCCGCCGGCCGGGAAGCCTAGCCTTCCCAGTGGGCAAGCACTCGGGGCTCCCCCACCGGCCGCGCGTCCGGCAGAGTGAGCACGTGCCCGCCGCCCTGCGCCTGATCACCTCGGTCGAGGTCGCCGACCCCGAGACTCCTGCCACCGCCGCGGACCGGTCGCTGCAGATCGGTGCGTTGCACGAGCTCGAGCTCGCCGACGGGCGCCGCGTCACGCTGCTGGACGACCGCGGCTGGATGGTGTCGGGGCCCGTTCGGATCTGGTCGCACACCTCCCTGGACGACGTCATCGCCTCCGCCCGTGCCGTCGTGGGCCCGGACGAGCCGGTGGACGGCGCCTCGTCCGAGCAGGCCGAGGCCGACCACTGGGCGTACCTGGCCGCGCACGCGCGGGACGGCGGCGTCACGATCGCGCCCGCCGATCTCGCCCGGCTGCCGCACGACGTCGAGGTCGGCCCCGGGATCCGCGACCGCCTCGCCACCGCGTCGCGCCGCTGACGGCGCGAGCCCGCGCCCCCACCAGGTCAGCCGGGCTGCCGCCCAGCGGTGCGGCGGGACGCGCGGGCCGACCGCCCGTCGACCGCGGGAGCGCGCTCGCCTCGCGCTCGGTCCCGCGTTCCGCCACGATCGGCCCGTGAACGGTCCCGCGTGGCTCCTCGTCGGCTGGGTCGCGGCCGTCGTGGCGGCGTACCTGGTCGCGGCCGTCCGCGCGCGGCGGGCTGCCGCGCCGCTCCGGCCCCGGGTGGCGCTCGCCGTCGACGCCGGGGCGACCGCGCTCGGCGCGGCGGCGATCCTGCTGGTGGTGACGACGGCGCGCGCCGACGAGGACCAGCCGCTGCTCGGCGGGGCGGTCGCCCTGGTCTCGGTGCTGCTGCTCAGCGCGACGGCGGAGCGCTGGCGCCGCACCCGTCCGGCCGGCCGGGACGCCTAGGGCGCCGCCGTGCGCGCGGCCGGGCCTACGCTCGGCCCGTGCTGATCTACTCGATGAGCGTGACGCTGGACGGCTACATCACGGACCGCGCCGGCGGGTTCGGGTGGAGCGCGCCGACCGAGGACCAGTTCCGGTTCAGCCTGGCGCAGGTCGGCGAGCTCGGCGCGTACCTGTGCGGCCGGCGGCTCTACGAGACGATGCTGCCCTGGGAGACGGACCCGCTGATGCGCCGCACCGCGCTGGGCGACGCGTTCGCGGACGTCTGGGCCGCGCTGCCGAAGGTCGTGTTCAGCCGCACGCTCGACCGGGTCGAGGGCCACGCCGCGCTCGCGTCCCGCCCGCTGGCGGAGGAGGTCGCCGCGGCGCTCGGGGCGACGGACCGGGACGTGTCGGTGGGCGGGGCCGACCTGGCGGGGCAGGCGCTCGCGCTCGGTCTGCTGGACGAGGTGCGCGCGTTCCGGGACCCGGTCGTCGTCGGGGGCGGGACGCGGTTCCTGCCGCCCGTGGCGGAGCCGCTCGACCTCGACCTGGTGGAGACCCGGACGTTCGGCTCGCGCGTGGTGTACGAGCGCCACCGGCTCGTCTGAGGCCCTGGGCGCGGCGGTCCCGCTACGGTGCGGCGCATGACCGACTCCGCGACCTGGTTCGACGGCGACGCCCCGCGGTCCGCGGCCGAGGCGCGGTTCCTCGCGGGGCTGCGGGCGCACGGAGACGCGTGGCGCGACGCCGGCCTGGAGCCGTCCGCCACGCGCGCCCGGACCGTCCTGCGTCCGCTGCACGTCCAGGTGGACGTCCCGGGTCTGCCGCCGCGGGACGTCAACCTCCAGGTCGGCTTCTGGACGTCGGGGCCGCGCGGGACCGGCGTCGAGGGCGAGTGGGGCGGCGACCACCTCCTCGACGGGGACGCCGCCGGGGGCCTGGCGCTGTTCGGCCTGCCGGCGGGGCCCGAGGAGCTGGCGGAGCTGACCGCCCGGTGGCTGGCGGCGGCGCTGGCCGAGCCGGTCGACCGGGCCGACTGGCTCGACGCCGACGGCGCCGTGGTCGCGAGCGCGTGGCGGCTGGCGGGGTCCGGCGCGGTCGTCGGCGCCCGCGGGGCGCGTCCCCGCCTGCGCCGGCGGCGGCCGGCGGACCGCGTCGAGCGGGTGCGCTGACCGCCCCCGGCCCGGCTCCCGCGCGCGCGGCCCGACCCCGCCGCAGCGGGACCGGGCCGAGCGCGGGCCGTGCCGGGTCAGGCCGGGACCATCGCCCCGCGGACCTGGACCACGAGCTCGGCGGGGATCTCCGCCAGGCCGTGGTCGTGCTGGGCGTGCTGCGCCACCTGCGCGAGGATATCGTCCTCCGTGCCGGTGAACGCGCGGGCGCAGCCCGGGACGACGTCCCCGCAGCGGAATGCCTTCATGGTGTGTCCTCTTCCCGGGTCTCGGGCCCCGGCGGGGTCCCTGGTCTGTCGGCGTGGATCAGGTCCCCGGCGCGTCGCAGAGCGCGAGCAGCAGGGCGTCGAGCGGCACCGTCCCGACGACCTCGCCGTTGGCCGCGGTGCACACCAGCGGGTCCCACCGGCGGGGCTCAGGACGGAGCATCGCCCGCCGCGCCACCTCCGCGAGCGACGCGCTCGGGGCGACGGTCATGGCCGGCACCCACTGCCCGGCGCCGTCGCGGACCCCGGCGACCAGCCCGCTGTCCGCGAGCAGCACGTCGTCGCGGTCGCGGTCGCCGCCGGCGCGGGCCGGCCGGACGACGCTCGCCACGCTGCCCGTGAGCGACACCCGCGAGGCGGTCGCGCGGATGTGCGCGGCGTCCTCGTCCGGCAGCGCCGCGAGCATCTGCGGCTGCGGGCGGCCGAGCGCCCAGCCCTGCCCCAGCGGCACCCCGAGGCCGATCAGGGCCTCCAGCTCGCCGCGGGTCTCGACGCCCTCGGCGAGGATCCAGCCGTCCATGCGGCCGACCAGGTCGCCGAACACCTCGGCCAGCGCGTGCTTGACGGGGTCGGCGTCGATCCCGGTCACCAGGGCGCGGTCGAGCTTGACGATGTCGGGCCGCAGCGCGAGGAGCAGCTCGAGGCCCGCGTACCCCGTGCCGGCGTCGTCCATCGCGACCAGCGCGCCCGCGGACCTGGCCCGGTCGAGCGCGGCCATGGCCCGGCCGGCCTCGTCGACCTGGGTGTGCTCGGTCAGCTCGAGGACGAGGCGGGACAGGTCGCCGTGCCGCAGCAGCGCGTCCGCCACGAGGTCGTCGGCCAGCAGGTGGGGGTCGACGTTGACGGTGAGGAACGTCTGCGGCGGCAGGCCGGCCCGCGCGGCGAGGGCCCGCTCCAGCACCCGCGCCTGGAGCGCCGGGTTCGCGCCCCAGCGCTGCGCGGCCGCGAACCAGACGTCCGGGGTGGCGCGCCACGGGCCGTCGAACCGCGACAGCAGCTCGTAGCCGGCGACGGACCCCGTCGTGAGGTCCACGATCGGCTGGGCGTGCAGCGCGTGCGCGGCGGGCTCCGCGAGGACGAGCCCCAGGGCGTCCCGCCAGCGGGGGTCGTCGACCGGCGGGGCCGTCGGCTGGGCGTCCATGGCGGCTCCCCTCTCGGACCTCGCGCGCGGGCGGGGCGGCGGCGGCCGGCCCGGGGGGTCGACGGTACGGGGCCGACTCCCCCGCCGGGCGCTCCCCGGCGGCGACGACCAGCGGTTTCACCCCCTGGGCGGCGGGGTTCACCCGGCGCGGCCCGACGCGCGGGCCTGGACGGGTGCGGCCGCCCACTGCTTCAATGCATCACGTCAATGACTCATTGGAGGTGCCGTGGCCGCGCTCGTGGTCCTCGTCCCGCTCGTCGTCCTCACCGCCGTCGTGGTGCTCGTCGTGCACGTCGTCGCCGCGCTGCGCGCCGGCCCCGCCCCCGCCGCGCCGGCGGTCGCGCTCGCCGCGCGGCGGCACGAGACGTTCGTCTCGGTCGTCGCCGTGCTGGCGAGCGCGGGCGCCACGGTGGCGTTCCTCATGCTGCCGTCGCTGCCCCTCTCGCCGGCGGGCGGTCCCCGCGGCGCGGGCTACGCGCTGGGCGCCGCCACCGCCCCGTACGTCGGGGCCGTCGTGCTGTGCCTCGTCCGGGCGGTGGGCGAGCGGACCTGGCCCCGCCCGCGCGGCGCCGTCCGGACCGCGCCGCTGACCCGGCGCACGGTGGTGCGCACCGGCGGCTGGCGGCTCGTGGTCCTGGCCGCCACGCTGGGCGCCGGCCTCGTCGCGGTCCTGCTCTACGGCGCGACCGCGACGCCCGACGGGCAGCGGGTCGCGCACACGGTCGTCCAGCACGACGGGCTCGTCACCTGGGGCGCACGCGGCCCCTACCCGGGCTGGTACTACGGCGGCCCGATCACCGCCGGGCTCGCCGCGGTCGCGGTCGCGGCGCTCCTCGCGCTGCGCGTCCTGACGCGGCGCCCGCCGCTCCCGCTCGTCACCGCCGAGCACGACGACGCGGTGCGCCGCGTCGCGGCCGCCCGCCTGCTCGCTGGGGCGCAGCTGTGGGCCGGGGCGGGCGTGGGACTCACCATGCTGTTCGCCGCCCTCGCGCTGGGCGGCACCCCGGTCGCGGCCGCCGGCTCCGGGCTGGCCGGCGCGACCGTCCTGATCGGCTCGATGGTCGTCGCGGGCACCGCGGTGGCCCCCCGGGGCGCCCCGCGGCCGCACCCCCTGCCGCTCGACGGGGTCGCCGCGTGACCGAGCTCCGCGTCGACGTGACGGCCGCCACGCCTGTCTACGAGCAGATCCGCGCCCAGCTCGCGGCGCTGGTGGCCGTCGGCGCGCTCGGCGCCGGCGAACGGCTGCCCGCCTCGCGCGACCTGGCGCGCGACCTCGGCGTCGCGGTCGGGACCGTGCAGCGGGCGTACCGCGAGCTGGAGGCCGCGGGGGTGGTGCACTCGCGCCGGCGGACCGGCACCGTGGTCGCGGACGGCGCCGCGCGACCCGCGGCGGCCGGGGCCGGGGGCACCGGCGCCGCGGGGGGTGGCGACCTGCTCGCCGACGTGCGCGCCCTGGTCGGGCGGGGCCGGGCCGAGGGCCTCGACGACGCGGAGCTCCTGCTGCTGGTGCGCGGCGTGCAGGCGGAGACCCGGGTCGGCGGCTGACCCGGGCGGCGGCTGACCCGGGCGACGGCCGGGCCCGCGGCCGGGCCGGCGCCCCGGCCCGCCGTCAGGCCGGCTGCCAGAGCTCGACGCGGTTCCCCTCCGGGTCCGTGACCCAGCCGAACCGCCCGACGCCGTCCATGTCCTGCGTCTCGGGCGCGACGTCGGCGCCCCGGTCGCGCAGCTGCCGGAGCATCGCGTCGAGGTCCCGGACCCGGAAGTTCAGCATCGTCTGCTGCTGCGGCGACCCGAAGTAGTCGGTGCCCGGGTCGAAGGCCGCGAACACCGTCGGCCCGGCCTCCTGGTGCCAGAGGCCGTGCGCGTCGTCCTCGATGCCGAGCAGGTCGCGGTACCAGACGGTCAGCGCCTCGGGGTCCCGCGCGCGGAGGAAGTAGCCGCCGATGCCCAGGACGCGCTCCGGCCCGGTCACCGGCCGGCCACCACGAGCACGACCACCGCGGCGAGCAGCAGGAACGGGACCGCCTCGGCCAGCAGCGCGCGGGTCGACCGGGGAGTGCGGGCCGGCCCGGCGCGGAAGCTCGGGCCGAGCGGGGTGTCGTTCGTGCCGGGGCGCTCGCCGAGCGTTCGCGTGTCGGTCCGGTCGTCGTCGGGCATCGCTCCCCCGTCCGGGTCGGGTGGTCTCCCGCCCGAGCGTGCCAGCGCGCCGTGGCCGTGTACAGGGCGGTCGTCCGGCCGGGGGCGACGGACCGGGTCAGCCGCCGCCGGCCAGCGCCGCGATCTTGTCCTGCAGCACCCGCCGCTCCCGCGGGTTCGGGCAGAGCGCCGCCGCGCGCGCGAGCTCGTCGCGCGCGTCGGCGTCCCGGCCGAGCCGCCGCAGCAGCTCGCCGCGGACCGACGGCAGCAGGTGCGACCCGGCCAGCGCGCCGGCGGCGGCGAGCGCGTCGACCGCCGCGAGCCCCGCGGCGGGCCCGTGCGCCATCGCGACGGCCACCGCCCGGTTCAGGTCGACGACCGGCGAGGGCGCGAGCCGCGCGAGCGCGTCGTACAGCAGCAGGACGCGCTCCCAGTCGGTGGCCGGCACCGACGGCGCGACCGCGTGGCACTCGGCGATCGCGGCCTGCAGCCCGTACGCCCCCAGCCCGTTGCCGGCGCGGCCTGCGGCCGCCAGCGCGGCGCGCCCCCGGCGGATGCCGGCCCGGTCCCAGCGGCGGCGGTCCTGGTCCGCCAGCAGCACCGCCGACCCGTCCGCCGCCACCCGTGCCGGGAACCGGGCCGCGGTGAGCTCGAGCAGCGCGAGCAGGCCCAGCGCCTCGGGCTCGTCCGGCACGAGGTGCGCCAGGACCCGGGCCAGGCGGGACGCCTCGCCCGCGAGGTCGGGGCGCAGCAGGTCGTCCCCGGACGTGGCCGTCGACCCCTCGGTGAACACCGAGTACACGACGGCCAGCACCGACGCGAGGCGCTCCCGCCGCTCACCCGCCGCCGGGACCGCGAACGGCACCCGGGCGGCGCTGAGCGTCTTCTTGGCCCGGGTGATGCGCGCCTGCACGGTCGGGGTCGGGACGAGGAACGCGCGGGCGATCTCGTCGCTGGTCAGCCCGCCGACGACCCGCAGGGTCAGCGCCACCTGCGCCTCCCGCGACAGCACCGGGTGGCAGGCGACGAACATCAGCGCGAGGACGTCGTCGCCGACCGCGTCCGGGTCGTGCAGCAGGTCGGCGTCCTCCCCCGGGACGCCGGCCCGCGCCGCCTCGCGCGCGAGCGCCGCGTACCGGTCGTCCAGGGCCGCCCGCCGCCGGAACGCGTCCACCGCGCGCCGCCGCCCCGCCGTCACCAGCCAGCCGGCCGGGTTGGCCGGCACGCCGTCCCGCGGCCAGGCGACCAGCGCCTCGGCGAGCGCCTCCTGCGCGACGTCCTCCGCGAGGCCGACGTCGCCGGTGGACCGCGCCAGGGTCGCCACGATCCGGGCGGCGTGCGCCCGCCAGACCGCCTCGACCGCGGCGCGGCCCTCCCCCGGCGCAGCCGGGCTCAGAGCTGGCCCGTCGCCTCGCGCCACGCCCGCTCCCGCTGGATCCACGGGTTCTCCTGGGGGAACTCGTCGATGCTCGCGATGCGCCGGACCTCGACCTTGACCCCCGGGAACGTGAGCGGCGCGCGCTTCGCCCACTCGACCGCCTCCGCCTGGGACGCGACGTCGAGGATCCAGTAGCCGCCGAACAGCTCCTTCGCCTCGCCGTACGGCCCGTCGGTGGCGACCGGCGGGGTCTGCGCGTAGTCGACCACGACGCTCTCCGTCGGGTCGTCGGACAGCCCCTCCATCGCGACGAGCACGCCGGCGGCGACCAGCTCCTCGTTGTACCGGCTCATCGTCTCGATCGAGTCCTCGTACGAAGCTCCGCCGCCGTCGGGCGCCGGCTCCCCGCTCGAGCGCATGATCAGCATGTACTTCACGGTCGTGCCTCCCTGGTCCCGGGTCCCCGATCGGACCCTCTCACCCAGGAGTCGAACGGGGAACCCGCGGATCGACACCGGGCGGCACCCGATCACGCCCCACGCGCGGTGTACCACCTACGTCGCCGGAGGTACACTGGGTCCATGCCGACCGCGCGCCCCCGGACCCAGATCACCCACACGGCCTCGGTGCAGCACGCGCTCGACGTGGCCCGCCGGCGGTGGCCCGACCAGCGCCCGGGCGCGCTCCTCGCGCACCTCATCGAGGAGGGGGCCAGGGCGATCGAGGACGACGAGCGGTCGACCGGTGACGAGCGACGCCGGCGGGTGCACGCGGTGGCGCAGAAGTACGCGGGCACGTACGGGCCGGGCTACCTCGACGACCTTCGCCAGGACTGGGACGCGTGATCGTCCTCGACGCGGGTGTGCTCATCGGGTTCCTCGAGCCGGCCGACGCGCACCATGAGCGCGCGGTCGCCCTGCTCGCGGACGCTCGCGCGCCGTTGCTCGTCCACCCGGTCACGCTGGCCGAGGTCCTGGTCGGTCCCGCGCGTGCGCACCGCGAGGTCGAGCTGAGCGGGGATCTGCGGGACCTGGGCGTGCGCACGGCAACGATCGGCGAGGACGAGCCCGTCCTCCTCGCGCGCCTCCGCGCGGACACCCGTCTCAAGATGCCCGACGTCTGCGTCCTGGCCACCGCGGTCGCGCTGGACGCGCCGCTCGCGACATACGACATCCGGCTCGCCGCAGCGGCCCGCGCCCACGGCGTGCTCCACGAGTCCTACCGCTGACGTCCGGCTCCGCTCCGACGCCCGCTCAGCCCGCCGGGCGCCGCGCCAGCACCACGTGCTCGAGCCCCGGCCGGTCCGGCGCGTCCCGCACGTCGACGACGTCGAGGCCCGCCGCGGCCAGCGAGGCGCGGACCTCCGCCAGCGACCGGAACCGCAGGGTCGACGCCGAGGCGACCTCGGTGCCGTCCGGGAACCGGAACACCGACCGGAACGAGACCAGCGGCAGCGCGACCTCGGTGACCGCGAACTCCTCCACGACGCGCCCGACCCCGGGGACGTCCCGCGCGCCCGCGCCCGCGTCCGCGGCCCACGCCTCCCAGGCACGGGCCCCGGGGCGGCGGGTCTCGAGCACCAGGTGGCCGCCCGGGGCGAGCGCGCCGCGGATGCCGCGCAGGGTCGCGGACCAGTCGTCGTCCGACAGGAACACCTGGGCGACGTTGCCCGTCATGGTGGCGAGGTCGACGGCGAGCGGCGGCAGCGTGGTCGCGTCGCCGTGCCACCAGGTCACCCGGTCGGCGCCGGGCTTCGCGCGGGCGACGTCGAGGGACGCCCCGGCCGGGTCGACGCCGGTGACCTCCAGGCCGTCGCCGGCGAGCAGCAGGGCGAGCGTGCCGGTGCCGCAGCCGACGTCGAGCACCCGGCGCGCCCCGACTTCGCGCGCGACGGCGCGGTACAGGTCGAGGTCGGAGCGGTCGTCGTCGAACACGTCGTAGAGCGGCGCGAGGCGCGGGTCGGCGAAGATCGGGTCGGGCACGCCCGCCACGCTACGGACCCGCGGCCGGGGGCGCGACGGCATTCCGCCGCCCCGGCCGGGGCGCGTCAGCCGTGCGAGGGCTCCCCCGTCCCGGTGACGGTGGTGAGCAGGATCGCGGCGTCGCTCAGCGCCTCGACGCCGTGCCGGTCGTGCGTCAGCGTGGCGAGGAACCCGGTCGGCAGGGTGTCGACCCGCTCGGCGCTGGACACGGCGACGGTGCCGCGCAGCACGAGGATGCTGCCCGCGGGCGGCGAGTTGTGCTCGGCGAGCCGGGTGCCCGTGCGCAGCGCGATGACGGTCTGCCGGAGCGGGCCGTCGTGCACCACGATCTGGGCGCTCCGGCCGTGCGGGTCCTGGTGGGCGAGGTCGATCTGCTCCTGCGCGAGCTGCTGCACGTCCATGCGGGGTTCCTCCCGGCGTCGTCGTCGGTGACGCGTCCTACTCAACACGGCCGCGCGCCGCTCCGCTATTCCCTGGCCCGGCACGTCGCGGCGGTGGCAGCCTCGTCGGCGTGACGGACGAGGACATCTGGACCGAGCGGGTCGCCGCGCGCTACGACGAGTCGAGCGCGGCGATGTTCGCCCCGGAGGTGCTGGGCCCGGCGGTCGACTTCCTGGCGGCCCGGGCCGAGGGCGGGCGCGCGCTGGAGCTGGCGGTCGGCACCGGGCGCGTGGCCCTCCCGCTCGCGGCCCGCGGTGTGCCGGTCGCGGGGATCGAGCGGTCCGCGCCGATGGCGGCCCGGCTCGCGGCGAAGCCCGGCGCGGACCGGGTGCCGGTGACGATCGGCGACATGACGACGGCGACGGCGCCCGGCCCCGGCCCGTTCCGGCTGGTGTACCTCGTGTTCAACGGCATCACGAACCTGCTGACCCAGGACGCCCAGGTCGCGTGCTTCGAGAACGCCGCCCGGCACCTCGGGCCCGGCGGGGCGTTCGTGTGCGAGGTGTTCGTGCCGCAGCTCCGCCGGCTGCCGCCCGGCGAGGTCGCGCTGCCGTTCGACGTGAGCGAGGCGCACCTCGGCTTCGACCGGTACGACGTGGCGGAGCAGCGGCTCGTGTCGCACCACTACACGGTCGAGCCGGACGGGTCGGTGAGCACCGGGCGCTCGCCGCACCGGTACGTCTGGCCGGCGGAGCTGGACCTGATGGCCCGGATCGCCGGGATGCGGCCGGCCGAGCGCTGGGCGGACTTCGCCGGGGCGCCGTTCACCGCGGAGAGCACCTCGCACGTCTCCGTCTGGCGCACCCCCGCCTGAGCCGGGGCGGCGGGCGCGGCGTGCGACGCACCCGTCAGCGGCCCTCGACGACCTCGCGGCGCTTCTGCTGCGCCGGGCGCGCCGGCTCGTGCGGGCCGTTCCACACCTGGATCGCGCCCCAGATGGACGCGGCGATCGGCACGGCCAGCACGGCACCGGTGATGCCCGCGAGCACGGTGCCGATGGTCAGGGCGACCAGGATGACCAGCGGGTGCAGCGCCAGCGACCGGGCCATGACGACCGGCTGCAGGAAGTTCCCCTCGAGCTGGTTCACCAGGACCACGATGCCGACGACGACCAGCGCCTCGACCGGCCCCAGCGCCACGAGCGTGACCAGGGCCGCCAGCGCGCCGGCGAGCGTCGCGCCGACGAGCGGGATGAAGGCGAGCAGGAACACCAGCACGGAGAGCGGGATCGCCAGCGGCACGCCCATGATGACCAGGCCGATGCCGATGCCGATCGCGTCCACCGCGGCGACGATCGCCGTGCCGCGCACGTAGCCGCCCATCGTCGACACCACGCGCCCGCCGACGCGCTTGCCGCGGGCGTAGTGCGCGCCCTCGAACGGCCGCAGCAGGAACTCCCAGATGGCCGGGCCGTCCTTGAGGAAGAAGAACAGCACGACGACCATGAGCACGAACCCGGTGAGGAAGTTCGCCGTGGCCGAGACGCCCGCGATCGCGCCCGCGCCGAAGCTGCTGGACGTCAGGAAGTCGGTCACCGCGGTCCGCGCGTCGGCGATCTGGTCGTCGGTGATCTGGATCGGCAGCCCGGTCAGCGAGTCCTGCAGCTCCCCGAACCCGGCGACCGCCTGGTCCGCGAGGTCGTCCCACTGGTGGATGACCGAGTACACGACTGCGGTGACCACGCCGCCGAGCACGCCGACGATCAGCACGAGCGCGATCCAGGTGGCGGCGATCGACGGCAGCCGGTGCCGGCGCAGCCAGGACACCAGCGGGTGGATCGCCGATGCGAGCACGAGCGCGATGAGCACCGGCACCACGACCAGCGTGAGCCGGGTGACCGCCAGGACCGCGACGGTCAGCAGGGCGAGCAGCGCGAGGACCTGCACGGAGCGCGTGCCGACCCGGCCGAAGCCGTCCGCCCACAGCGCCCCGGCGCCCGGCCCGCGGCCGGCGTCGTCCCGGGCGACCTCGGCCGCCCGCACGGCGTCCCCGCCGCTCGGCGCGGTCGTCCTCCGTCGTCGGAACCACATGTGCCCGCCCCACCCCTTCCCGCCAGTCCGTTGCCGGGGACGGTACGGGGCGCCGACCAGGGCCGCGACCGGGCGCGCCGACCGCGGTGGAACCGGGGCCCGGGTCCACCGGACGGCGTACGCGCACCTCCACCCCGGGGCCGATGCCCCGGGCCGGCACCCCCGCGGCAGAGTGGGGGCATGGCCCAGGACCGACCGCACCGCCTCGACGACGTCCGCGCCCGGCAGCGCGCGGCGCTCCTCGCGCGGCGGAGCCGGGCCCGCACCCGACTCCCGCTCGACGTCGCGCTGCGGCTCGCGATGGACCCGGCGGTGCAGGTGGCGGGCGCCGCCGACCGGCGCCGCTGACGCCTCGCGCGCCGCTACGATCCCCCGCATGGGGCAGCGAGTGACCATCACCGACGTGGCGCGGGACGCGGGCGTGTCCGTCGCGACGGTGTCGAAGGTCATCAACGGGCGGTACGGGGTCGCGCAGGCGACGTCGACCCGCGTCATGGAGGTCATCGACCGGCTCGGCTACGAGTCGAGCCTGGTCGCGCGGAGCCTCCGCTCGCACCGCACGCACGTGCTCGGCATCCTCGTCGCGGAGTTCGAGCCGTTCTCCGCGGAGATCCTCAAGGGCGCGGCGGCGGCGCTCGCCGAGTCCGACTCCGGGTACGAGCTGCTCGCCTACACCGGCGGCCTGCACGGCCGCGGCGCGGGCTGGGAGCGGCGCTACCTGTCCCGGCTGAGCGGCACCCTCATCGACGGCGCCGTGCTGGTGACCCCGACGGTGGTCGAGGCCGACGCGGGGGTGCCCGTCGTCGCGATCGACCCGCACACCGGCCCGACCGGCCTGCCCACCGTCGACTCGGACAACCTCGCCGGTGCGGTGCTCGGCACGGAGCACCTGCTCGCCCTGGGGCACCGGCGGATCGCGTTCGTCGGCGGCCGCCCCGACCTGGAGTCGTCCCGCCTGCGCGAGCAGGGGTTCCGCCGCGCGATGGCGGCGGCCGGGGTGCCCGTCGACGAGGTGCTGGTCCGCGAGGGCGACTACCGCAAGGAGCCGACCCGCGAGCCGGCGCGGGAGCTGCTGAGCCTGCCGGACCGCCCGACCGCCGTGTTCGCGGCCAACGACCTGTCGGCGATCGCGACCATCGAGGTCGCGCGCGAGCTCGGGCTCTCCGTGCCCGGCGACCTGTCGGTCATCGGGTTCGACGACATCCCGGAGTCCGCGCAGACGGAGCCGCCGCTGACGACCGTGCACCAGCCGATCCAGCGGATGGGGGCGGCCGCGATCGGCCTGCTGACGGCGCTGCTCGACGGCGGCGACGCGCCGGACCCGCACGTGCGGCTGCCGACGTCGCTGGTGCGCCGCGGCTCGACCGCCCCGCCCGCCTGACCGACCGGCCGGCACCACCCCGCACCACCCCCCGCACCACCCAGCACCACCCCCCGCACGAAGGAGCGCCGCCCATGCCGGACGTCCGCGTCCCCCGGCCCGCCCACCTCGAGCACCGCGGGGCCCGCGCCGTCGTCACGGTGCTCGACCCCGCCGGCCGGCCGGTGCCGGACGCCGCCGTCGAGGTCGCCCAGGCCCGGCACGCGTTCGGGTTCGGCTGCACGGCGTTCGAGGTGATCGCCCCGGCGAACGGCGAGCCGCCCGGCCCGGACGACCCCGCCGCCGACGTGCTGCCCGCGGTGCTCGACCGCTGGCTCGACCTGTTCGACACGGCGACCCTGCCGTTCTACTGGTCGCGGTTCGAGCCGGAGCGCGGGCGGCCGGACACCGACCGGCTGCTCGCCGCGGCGCGCTGGCTGACCGGGCGCGGGGTGCGGGTCAAGGGCCACCCGCTGGCCTGGCACACCCTTGCGCCCGCCTGGCTGCGCGACCTCCCGGTGGACGAGGTGGCCGCGGCGGTGCGGGACCGGATCACCCGGGACGTGACGGCGTTCCGCGGGGTCGTCGACACCTGGGACGCGATCAACGAGGTCGTCATCATGCCCGTGTTCGCCAAGGAGCCGAACGGGCTGACCCGGCTGTGCGCCCGCGACGGCCGGGTGGCGACGGCCCGGCTCGCGTTCGACGCGGCGCGCGCGGCCAACCCGGGCGCGACGCTGCTGCTCAACGACTTCGACCTGTCGGCCGACTACGAGCGGCTGGTCGAGGACTGCCTGGCGGCCGGGGTCGGCGTCGACGCGATCGGGCTGCAGACCCACATGCACCAGGGCTACCGCGGCGAGGAGTGGACGCGGCGCGTGCTCGACCGCTTCGCGCGGTTCGGGCTGCCGCTGCACCTCACCGAGACGACCCTGCTCTCGGGCGACCTCATGCCGCCGGAGATCGAGGACCTCAACGACTGGCAGGTGCCGTCCTGGCCGTCGACCCCGGAGGGCGAGGCGCGGCAGGCCGACGAGGTCGCGCGGCACTACCGCACCCTGTTCGGGCACCCGGCGGTGCAGGCGGCGACGTACTGGGGGCTCTGCGACGCGGGCGCGTGGCTCGGCGCACCGGTCGGCCTGCTGCGGGCCGACGGCACGCCGAAGCCGGCCTACGACGCGCTCCGGTCGCTGGTCCGGGGCGCGTGGTGGCTGGACCCGACCCCGACCCGCACGGACGCCGACGGCCGGTTCGTCCTCGACGCGTACCTCGGGGACTACCGGGTCACCGCCGGCGGACGCACGGCGGCGGTCACCCTGGCGCCCGACGCCCCCGCGGTGGCGGCCCGCCTCGCCTAGCGGGCCCGCGGGGTCCAGGCGTACGGCGCGCCCGGGGCGATGCGCACGTACTCCCCCGCGCCGCCCATGCCGCCCACGAGGCGGTCGGACAGCGCCCGGCCCGGGTCGGACAGGATCGCGTCGTGGATCGGCGCCGCCACCCGCGGTTGCACGGCCCGCACGTAGTCGATCGCCTCGGCGAGCTTCAGCCACGGCCCGGCGACGGGCACCAGCAGCAGGTCGACCTCGACCCCGGCCGGCGGCGGCGTGAAGGAGTCGCCGGGGTGCAGCAGCGCGCCGTCCACCAGGTACGCGACGTTGTGCGCGCGCGGCACGTCGGGGTGGATGACCGCGTGCCACTCGCCGACGGCGCGGACGGCGAACCCGGCGGCGTCGAACGCGTCGCCGTCGGCCGCGGCGTGCACCCGGTCGGCCGGCGCGCCGGCCTCCGTGAGCTGCGCGGCCACGCCCGCGGGCGCCCACGCCGCCAGGTCCGGGCGCGCCCCGAGGGCCGCGGCGAGGCGCGCGACGTCCACGTGGTCGACGTGCTCGTGGGTGACCAGCACGGCGTCCGCGTCGTCGAGCACGGACAGGTCGCTGAACGAGCCCGGGTCGAGGACCAGCCGCCGCCCGCCGCGCTCCAGGCGGACGCAGGCGTGGCCCCAGTGGGTGATCTCGGTGGCGCCGCCGGGGGCGGCCTCGTGGCTGCTGTCGGTCATGCCGCCAGCATCGCCCCAGGTCGGCGCCGCGTCGAGCCGGGACGCCCGGCGGGGCGATCGCGATTCCGCGAACCCCGGGCGGCCCGTTACCGTGTGCCCCGTGCTGGTGCTGGGAGTGTGCTCGCTCAAGGGCGGCGTGGGGAAGACATCGGTGACGCTGGGACTGGCGTCGGCCGCGCTGGAGCGCGGGCTGCGCACCCTCGTGGTCGACCTCGACCCGCAGGGCGACAGCACGCTCGCGCTGGCGACCGCCGGCGCGGGCGCGGACGTCGCCGCCGTGCTGGACTCCCCCACCGCCGAGACCATCGCCGCCGCCACCGCGCCGAGCGCCTGGGCCGAGGCCGGCCTCGACGTGCTGGTCGGCTCGGCGGCGTCCTCGCGGCACGACGCCTACGACGGCGCGGACTCCGACGTCGACCGGCTGCGGTTCGCGCTGGCGTGGGTGCACGACTACGACCTGGTGCTGGTCGACTGCCCGCCGTCGCTGGGCGGCCTGACCCGCACCGGCCTGACGGCGTGCGACCGCGCGGTGGTCGTGACCGAGCCCGGGCTGTTCTCGGTGACCGCGGTCGGCCGCGCGATGAGGACGATCGACGACCTGCGCCGCGGCCCCGCCGGGCAGCTGCAGCCGCTGGGCGTCGTGGTGAACCGGGTCAAGGCCCGGTCGGTGGAGCAGGCGTTCCGGCTCGACGAGCTCCGCGGGCTGTACGGCCCGCTGGTGCTGACCCCGTTCGTGCCCGAGCGCGCCGCGCTGCAGCAGGCGCAGGGCGCGGCGCAGCCGGTGCACGCGTGGCCGGGCGCGGGCGCGCGCGAGGTCGCGGGCGCGTTCGAGGAGCTGCTGGACCGCGCGCTGCGGGCCCCGCGCACCTGACGGTCAGCCCGCCGCGGGCTCCCCGCCCGCGCAGCCGCAGCTCGCGCGCGGGATCAGCCGGGTCGGCAGCGTCCGGAACTGCGACGCCGCGGCGGGGTCGGCCACCCGCTCCTGGAGCAGCCGGACCGCGGTGCGCCCCATGTGCTCGAACGGCTGCCGGACGGTCGTGAGCGCCGGGGTCGACAGCCGCCCCGCGAGGATGCCGTCGAAGCCGGTGACCCGGACCCGCCCCGGCACGTCGACGCCGTGCTCCGCGAGCACGTCGAGCACCACGAGCGCGGCCTGGTCGCTCTGGCAGACCAGCGCCTCCGGCAGCCGGTCGGCGGCGGCCAGGTCGGTCAGCGCCGCGAGCCACTCGGTGGACGCCAGGCCCTCGTGCGCGGCGCCGGGCGCGGGGCGGTCCGGCAGCAGCGCCGCCACCGCGTCCCGGAACCCGCCGAGCCGCTCGGCGAAGTCGTACATGGACCCCTCGCCGACGAACGCCAGGTCCCGCACGCCGTGCACCCCGACCAGGTGCTCGACCAGGCCGGTCATCGCCGCGCGGTTGTCGACGGACACGTGGCTGAACGACGCGTCCGTGCCCGGCGTGTTGAACGCGACCAGCGGCACCGACTGCGCGATGGCGTGCACCGCGTCCAGGCTGTGCGTGCCCGGGAAGATCGCCAGCCCGTCGACCCGGCCGGCGATGTCGTACATGGCGGCCCCGCTCGGCGCGCCCGAGGCCAGCAGCAGCGCGCGGCCGGTCTCCCGGCACTCCAGGGCGAAGCCGCGCTCGACCTCGTCGACGTAGAGCGGGAACACCCGCGGGTCGCCCTCGGGGACGGCCGCTGCCTCGAGCGGCACCGGCGGGGCGGCGCCGTCGGCGTCCGCCAGCATCATGTCGAACGAGTACAGGCCGAACGCCCCGGTGGCCCCGCGGGCGAGGCCGCGGGCGCTGGCGGACGGCACGTAGCCGAGCTCGCGCGCGGCGTCCATGACCGCCTGGCGGGTGCCGGCGGCGACGCGCCCGGGCTGCCGGAACGCGAACGAGACCGTGGTGATCGACACCCCGGCGCGCTCGGCGACGTCGTACACGGTGGGTCGGCGGGCCACGCGGGAACTCCTCGACAGCGAGTGGCGGCGAGCGGCGGGCCGCGCCCCAGGACCGGGTTGACAGCGCCAGTCTACACGCTTAGATTCCGGTTCTTGTAATGCGCATTACACCGCATTGCAGCCAGCGTTGGCGCGAGCCGACCCGCGCGCCGTGGCGCGGGCGCGGACGCCCGTTCAAGGAGGAACACATGACCCGACGTACCGTGCGGCGCGCCCTCGTCGCCGCCACCGTCACCACCCTGGCCCTCGCGCCGGTCGCCGCCTGCGGCCGGTCCGACGACGCCGGCGGCGGCGGCTCCGCCGAGGCGGGCACCGTCGCCGAGGAGGCGACCGGCGAGATCGAGATCTGGGCCGCGGCCGGCAACGGCGACGCGCTGCGCACCCTCGGCGAGCAGTTCACCGAGGACAACCCCGAGGCCTCCATCAAGGTCACCGAGGTGCCCTGGGGCGAGATCATCACGATGAACCAGACCGCCGTCGCCTCGGGCACCGGCCCGGACATCGTGATGACGGGCGCCGACCAGACCGCCTCGGTCATCGCGATGGGCGGCCTCGCGCCCGTCCCCGACGGGGTGTTCGACGAGGACGACTTCTACCCCGCCGCGGTCGCCTCGGTGACCGGCGAGGACGCGCAGTACTCGGTGCCCTGGTACGTCGAGACCCGGTTCCTGTTCTACCGCGCGGACCTGGCGGCCGAGCTCGGCTACGACGCCCCGACCACCTGGGACGAGCTCGAGGAGCTCAGCGGCGCGCTGGCCGCCCGCCCCGGCGGCGAGTACGGCCTGAGCCTGCCCCGCCCGATCGAGAACCCGGCGCAGGTCATCGTGCCGTTCGTGTCGCAGGCCGGCGGCGAGGTGAGCGACGGCGACTCCTGGACCTTCGACACCCCGGAGTTCGTCGAGGCGCTCGACTTCTACAAGGGCTTCTTCGACCGCGGCGAGGCGCCGCTGTCCGAGACCGAGGCGACGTTCGAGAACGGCGGCTCCCCGCTGCTGATCTCGGGCCCGTGGATGGTCGGCACGTACCAGGACCTGATCGAGACCGGCGCCGCGCCCGAGGGCTTCACCGAGGACTCGATCGGGTACGTCCCGCTGCCGGCGGGCTCCGCGAACAACGACTCCTACATCGGCGGCGGCAACCTCGGCGTGTTCGCGTCCTCGGACAACCAGGACTCGTCCTGGCTGTTCCTGCAGTGGCTGCTCGAGGACGAGCAGCAGAAGACGCTGTTCGACCTCGCGGGCTCGTTCCCGTCCCGCGTCGAGTCGGCCGAGTACGCGCCGATCGACGAGAGCCCGGTGATGTCGGTGCTCAAGGAGCAGATGCCGAACACCGTCGAGACGCCGAGCTACCCGTCCTGGTCGCAGATCGCCGAGCAGATCGGCATCTACGCCGAGCGGGTCGCGCACGGCGAGGTCACCTCGGAGGAGGCCGCGAAGGCCATCCAGGAGCAGGCCGACCAGATCGGCTTCGGCTGGTGACCAGCACCAGCAGTGCCGACACCGCGCCCCGCGCGGTGACCGCGACGTCGCGGCGGCCGGGGAAGAGCGTCTCCCTGGCCGCCCGGCGCCGCCGGACCGCCGTCGTCGCCTGGCTGTTCGCCGCGCCGTTCGTCCTGTCGTTCGGCGTGTTCGGGCTCGTCCCGCTGCTGAGCTCGTTCGGGATGGCCTTCACGGACCTGCGGGTCAACGACATCCGCACCCCGTTCGCCGTCGACTTCGTCGGGCTCGGCAACTTCGCCGAGGTGCTGTCCGACACGACGTTCCTGCGGGCCCTGCGGAACACCCTCGGCTTCGTGGTCGTCGGCGTCCCGCTGTCGCTGTTCTCGGCGCTGGTGCTCGCGGTCATGCTCAACGCGCTCGGCCGCCGCGCCGCGACGTTCTTCCGGGTCGGCTACTACACGCCCGTGGTGACGACGATCGTCGCCGTCGCGGTGGTGTGGCGGATCATGTACCAGCCGAACGGCCTGATCAACTCGCTGCTCGCGGACATCGGGATCGACGGGCCGAACTGGCTCGGCGACACCCGCACCGCCCTGCCGGCCCTGACGCTCATGGCCGTGTGGCGCAGCATCGGGTCGAGCATGGTGATCTTCCTCGCCGGCCTGCAGGCGATCCCCTCCGAGGTCAAGGAGGCGGCGATGGTCGACGGCGCGTCGACGGTCCAGCGGTTCTTCCGTATCACCATCCCGATGATGATGCCGACGATCCTGCTCAACGCGATCCTCACGACCACCGGCTTCATGCAGTTCTTCGACGAGCCGTTCGTCATGACCAACGGCGGTCCGCTGCAGTCGACGACCTCCATCGCGCTCTACGTGTTCAACCAGTTCCAGTGGGGCAACTACTCGGTGGGCGCGGCCGGCGCGTACGTGCTGTTCGCGATCATCAGCATCTTCGCCATCATCCAGTTCCGGTTCTTCCGGCAGAGGACATGACCATGAGCACCTCGACCCCCCTCGCGCCGGCCACGACCGCCGTGCCGATCGCGCCCGTCGTCCGGCGCCGCCGCCGCCGGCTCACGCCCGGCCGGATCGCCCTGCTCGCCGTCCTGTCGGTCGGCCTCGCCGGGACGCTGCTGCCGTTCGTCTGGATGATCCTCGGCGCGTTCAAGACCAACGCCGAGATCATGCGCCGCCCCATCACCTGGTGGCCGCAGGCGCCGACGCTCGACAACTTCCGCGCGTGGTTCTTCGAGTTCGACATGACGCGGTACTTCCTCAACTCGGTGTTCCTGGCCGTCGTCTCGGTCGCCACCACGCTGCTGTTCTGCTCGATGGTCGGCTGGGCGCTCGCCAAGCTGGAGTTCCCGGGCAAGAAGGTGCTCATCACCGTGGTGCTCGGGACCATGTTCGTGCCGGGGATCGTGACGCTGATCCCGCAGTTCGTGCTGGTCGCCAACCTCAACATGGTCGGCACCTACTGGGGCATGATCCTGCCCGGCGTGGTCGGCGCGTTCGGCGTCTTCCTCATGCGGCAGTTCATGCTCGAGATCCCGGACTCCCTGCTCGACGCGGCGCGCATCGACGGCGCCGGCGAGTTCCGGATCTTCGCGCGGATCGTCATGCCGCTGTGCCGCGCGCCGCTCGCGACCCTCGCGATCTTCACCTTCATGGGCTCGTGGAACGGCTTCCTGTGGCCGCTCATCGTGTCCCAGCGCGACTCGCTGTACACCCTGCCCGTGGCGCTGGCGCTGTACACCAGCCCGACCGGCGACAAGGGCGCCGAGTTCGGCCTCCAGATGGCCGGCTCGGTCCTCATCATCGTGCCCGTCCTCGCGGTGTTCATCGCCATGCAGAAGCACTTCGTGCAGGGCATCGCCATGACCGGCATCAAGTAGGAGCACCGTGGACTACCTGGACCCCGCCCTGCCCGTCGCCGACCGCGTCGCCGACCTGCTCGCGCGCATGACGCTCGCGGAGAAGGTCGGGCAGATGATGCAGCTGTCGGCCCCGGACGGCCTGAAGGAGCAGGTGCTCGAGAAGCACGTGGGCTCGATCCTGCACCCGACGCCGGAGCTGGTGGCCGAGGCGCACGACCTCACCGAGCAGACCCGGCTGCGGATCCCGCTGCTGGTCGGCGAGGACGCGATCCACGGCCACTCGTTCTGCGACGGCGCGACCATCTTCCCGACCCAGCTCGGCATGGCAGCCACCTGGTCGCCGGGCCTGGTCGAGCGGATGGCGCGCGCCACCGCGGTCGAGGCCGCGGCGACCGGCCTGCATTGGACCTTCTCCCCCGTGCTGTGCGTCGCCCGCGACCTGCGCTGGGGCCGCGTGAACGAGACGTTCGGCGAGGACCCATTCCTCATCGGCGAGCTCGGCAGCGCGGCCGTGCGCGGCTACCAGGGGAACGGCCTCGCCGACCCGACGGCGGTGCTCGCGACCGCGAAGCACTTCGCCGGGTACTCCGAGACCCAGGGCGGCCGGGACGCCTCCGAGGCGGACCTGTCGCCCCGGAAGCTCCGGTCCTGGTTCCTGCCGCCGTTCGAGCGGGTCGCCCGGGAGGGCTGCGGCACGTTCATGCTCGGCTACCAGACGATCGACGGGGTCCCGATCACCGTCAACGACTGGCTGCTCACCGACGTGCTGCGCGGCGAGTGGGGCTACACCGGCATGCTCGTCACGGACTGGGACAACGTCGGCCGGATGGTCTGGGAGCAGCAGGTGCAGCCCGACCACGTGCACGCGTCCGCCGCGGCGGTGCGGGCCGGCAACGACATGATCATGACGACGGCCAAGTTCTTCGAGGGCGCCCAGGAGGCGGTGGCCCGCGGGCTGATCGCGGAGGCCGACCTCGACGCGGCGGTGTCCCGGATCCTCACGCTCAAGTTCGAGCTCGGGCTGTTCGAGGACCCGCGCCGGCCCGACCCGGCCACGATGGCCGCGGCGGTCGGGTCGCACCAGGACCTGAACCTGGAGCTGACCCGGCGGTCGCTGGTGCTGCTGCGGAACTCGGGCGTGCTGCCGCTGGCGGGCGGGGTGGGCGCGGGGCCGACGGACGCGGCGCCGGCGGGCGACCGCCCGCTGCGGGTCGCCGTCGTCGGCCCGCTCGCGGACGACCCGCAGACCCAGCTCGGCGACTGGGCCGGCTCCTCCGGCCAGGTCGCGTGGATGGCGCACGGGCAGCCGCGCGACATGATCACGACCGTGCTGGACGGGCTCCGCGCCGGCGCGCCGGACGGCTGGACGGTCACGTACTCCCCCGGCGCCGACATCCTCACGCACGAGGACGACCCCGAGGGCCCGTACTTCCCCGACGGCCAGCCCCGGCCCCAGGTCGTGGCGTCCGCGCCGGTCGACCCGGAGCAGCTGGCGGCGGCCGTGGCGGCGGCGCGGGACGCCGACGTGGTCGTGGCCGTGGTCGGCGACCGGATCGAGCTGGTCGGCGAGGGCACCTCGACCGCGACGCTCGAGCTGCTCGGCGGGCAGGTGGCGCTGCTCGAGGCCGTGGCCGCGACGGGCACGCCGCTCGTCGTCGTGCTGCAGGCGTCCAAGCCGATGGTGCTGCCGCCCGCGGCCCTCGCGGCCGACGCGCTGCTCTGGGCGGCGCACCCCGGCATGACCGGCGGGCGCGCGCTGGCGGACCTGCTGCTCGGGCGGATCGAGCCCAGCGGGCGGCTGCCGATCTCGTTCGCCCGGCACGTCGGGCAGCAGCCGATCTACTACAACCAGGTGCGCGGGCAGCACGGAGTCCGGTACGCCGACCTCACGCAGGACCCGGCGTTCGCGTTCGGCGAGGGCCTGTCGTACACCACCGTGGCGTACGCCGACCTGGTCGTCGACACCCCCGAGGTGACGGCGGCGGACGAAGTGCGCGCGCGCGTGACCGTGACCAACACCGGGGCGCGGCCCGCGCTGGAGACCGTGCAGGTGTACGTCCGGGACCTCGTGACGTCCGCGTCCTGGGCGGACCGGGAGCTGAAGGCGTTCACGCAGGTGCAGCTGGCGCCGGGCGAGTCCGTCACGGTGCCGCTGGCGCTCCCGGCCGCGGACTGCACGATCGTGGACGCCGCCGGGCGACGCGTGGTCGAGCCGGGAGAGTTCGAGCTGCTCGTCGGCCCGAGCAGCCGGCCGCGGGACCTGCTGCGCGCGGGGTTCCGGGTCGTGTCCGGGGCGGGCGCGTGACCGCCGCGGCGGCCGGGTCCGTCGCCCGGACCGCGGGCGCCGGCTGGGCCGACGACCCCGCCCGGCCCGTCGACCCGACCACCTTCCCCGTCGCGCCCCGCGACCGCGACGACGCCCACCCGGGCCGCCGTCGGGGCGACGAGGTCGGCGACGGCCCGTTCGGGCGCGCCGTGGCCGGGTTCGCCTGGGGCGCGGGGCTGTCGGCGCTGCTCGCCGCGGCGAACCTGCCGCTGGTCGCGCTCGCGCTGCTGCTGCGCCCCGACCCGTCGCTCGCGTGGCTCGTCGCGCTCGCGGCGGTCCCGGCGGGCCCCGCGCTGTCGGCCGGCCTGTACGCGGTCCGCGAGCACTACGTCGACCCGCGCGTCCCGCTCGCGCGGGCGTTCGGGCGGGGCTACCGGCTCGGCTGGCGCGAGGCGCTGGCCGTCTCGGCGCCCGTGTGCGTGCTCGCCGGGCTGGTCGCCCTCGTCGGCGCGGGCGCCCGGTCCTCCGGCGTCCCCGCACTGGTCGCGGGGCTGGCCCCCGGGGCGGGGGTGCTGCTGCTCCTCGTGGCGCTGCACGCCCTCGCGCTGCGCACCTTCTTCCGCCTCCCGCCCACCGCCGCCTGGCAGGCGGGCGCCTACTACCTCGTCGCGCGGTGGCGCGCCTCGCTGGGGACGCTCGCGCTCCTGGCCGGGGCGGTCGCCGTCGCGGCCGCGGCCTCCGACCTGCTCCTCGTCCTGCTCGGGGGCGTGTGGGTGTGGCTCTGGTACCGCACCACCGCGGGGATGCTGCGCGACGCGGTCGCGCGGTTCCTGCGCCCGACGACGACCACCTGACCGCCCGACCCCCGGGGACTGACACCATGCCTGACACCCTGACCCGCCCGCACCGGCACCGCACCGACCGCACCCGCACCGTCGACGCCGGCGGCGGCCTCGCCGTCCGGGTGACCCCCGCCGGCGACGTCGCCGGGATCGCCGCGCCGGGCGAGCGCCTCGTCAACCAGTACCGGATCGGCGCGCACGACGCCGGCATCGCGGGCCTGTTCCTGCGCCGGACGGCCCCGGACGGCGCCGTCGCGCACGTGCCGCTGACCGGGAGCCGGTCGGGCGCGTCCTGGCGGGCCGGCGACGGCGCGGTGCGGTGGTCCGGCGCGGGCCTCGGCGTCGCGTGGACCGTCGACCTGGTGCTCGACCCCGCCCGGACGGCGCTGGTGTGGCGGGTGGCGCTGTCGCGGGCCGGCGGCGGGGCCGCGGAGGACGGGACGACCTGGGACGTCGCCGCGCTGCAGGACCTGTCCCTCGCGCCCGAGCAGGCCGCGTCGTCCTCCGAGCCGTACGTCTCGCAGTACGTCGCGCACCGGCTCGCGGCGTCGGACGACCTGGGCACCGTCGTGCTGTCCCGGCAGACGATGACCTCCGCGCCCGCGCTGCCGCTGTTCGCGCTCGCGATCGCCGAGGGCTCGGTCGCCGCCGGGACCGACGGGTTCGACCTGTACGGCCCGCCGGCGCGCGCCGGGCACACCCCCGCGTTCCTGTCCGGCGCGGCGTGGCCCGGCCGGGTGCGGCAGCACGAGATGGCGATGGCCGGCCTGCTGTCGCGGTCGACCGCGCTCGCCGACCCGCTGGTGCTGCACGTGGTCGGCCGGTACTGGGACGACCGGCGCGGGGCGGTGCTCGACGCGCTGCCGGACGTCGAGGCGGAGGTGCCCGGTCTCGTGGCGCTGGCGGACGCGGCGGCCGCGGCCGCCCCCGCGGACGACCCGGTCGACTCCGTCGCCGCGCGCTCCCTGCTCGCCACGGCGCCGCTGCTCGGCGGCGCGCCGCTCGCGGACGCGGACCTGCTGGCGCTGGGCGCTGCGCCGGGCACGAGCGGTGCGCCGGGCGCGGACGGGACCGGCACCGGCGGCGACGCCCGGCACGTCGAGCGCGACGCCGCCGGTCGCCTGCTGTCGTACTTCACCCCCGGCGGCGTCCACGTCGTCCGCGGCGAGAAGGACCTCGACCTGCTGCGCCCGCACGGCCACGTGCTGCTCGCCGGCGACGCGCTGGGCCCGGACCGGCCCACGCTGTCGACGACCGTCTTCGCGCACGGCGTGTTCGGCTCGCACACGGTGCTGGGCAACACGAGCTTCGACACCCTCACGACCGTGCACCGCAACCACCTCAACCTGCTGCGGGCGAACGGCGTCCGGGTGCTCGTCGCCGTCGACGGCGCGTGGCGGATGCTCGGCGCCCCGTCGGCGTTCGTGCTGGACGTCGGCGAGGCCCGCTGGGTCTACGACCTGCCCGGCGGCCGGCTCGAGGTCCGCACGGTGGCCGACGCGGCGCGGGACGCGCTGCTGCTCGAGGTCGCGAGCGCGGCGCCGGTGGACGTGCTCGTCACGACCGAGGTCGAGCTCGGCTGCGGCGCGTGGCAGGCCCGCGCCGAGGACGGCGCCGTCGTGCTCGTCGCCGACGAGGGCACGGCCACCCGCGAGCACCACCCGGGCCTCGCCTACGTGCTCGCCGCCACGCCGGGCGCGGAGGTCGCCGGCGACGACCCGCTGTACGCGGACGGCGCGCCGCGCGGCACCTCGGTGGTGACGGTGCGCGGCACCGCCGGCCCGGGCACCGCGCTGCGGGTCGCCACGACGGCCGACCGCGACGGCGGGGGCGCCGCGGCGGACGTGGCCCGGACGTCGTGGCCCGCGGGCTGGACGCCGCGCGCGAGGCGGCCGGCCACCGCGCCACCCTCGCCCGGCTGACCCGCGGGCTGGCCGTGGCGGACGGTTCCCGGCTCGCCGAGCTCGAGACGCTGCTGCCCTGGTGGGCGAACGACGCGCGGGTGCACTACCTCGTGCCGCACGGCCTGGAGCAGTACCAGGGGGCGGCGTGGGGAACCCGCGA
>NZ_DASQCJ010000018.1:0-13018 GCF_035634735.1 Cellulomonas sp. | reverse complement strand
GGTCGTGCGAGCCGCGATCTGCGGTTCCGACCTGCACCTCTACCACGGGATGATGCCCGACACCCGGATCGGCCACACGTTCGGCCACGAGTTCATCGGGGTGGTCGAGCAGGTCGGCTCGTCGGTGCAGAACCTGCAGGTCGGCGACCGCGTGATGGTGCCGTTCAACATCTACTGCGGGACGTGCTTCTTCTGCGCGCGCGGCCTGTACTCGAACTGCCACAACGTGAACCCGAACGCGACCGCGGTCGGCGGCATCTACGGGTACTCCCACACGACCGGCGGCTACGACGGCGGCCAGGCGCAGTACGTGCGCGTGCCGTTCGCCGACGTCGGCCCGGAGAAGATCCCGGACTGGCTGGACGATGAGGACGCGCTGCTGATGACCGACGCGCTGTCCACCGGCTACTTCGGCGCTCAGCTCGCGGACATCCGCGAGGGCGACACGGTCGCGGTGCTCGGAGCGGGCCCGGTCGGCCTGTTCGCGGCGCGGTCGGCCTGGCTGATGGGCGCCGGCCGGGTGGTCGTGATCGACCAGCTCGACTACCGGCTCGAGAAGGCGAAGGAGTTCGCCCACGCCGAGACCCGGAACTACACCGAGCACCGGGACATCGTGGTCGAGATGAAGTACACCACCGACGGCCTGGGCTTCGACCGGGTCATCGAGGCCGTCGGCGCGGAGGCGGACGGCAACCTGATCCAGCACGTGACGGCCGCGAAGCTCAAGCTGCAGGGTGGGTCGCCGGTCGCGCTGAACTGGGCGATCGACGGGGTCCGCAAGGGCGGCACCGTGTCCGTGATGGGCGCCTACGGCCCGATCTTCTCCGCCGTGAAGTTCGGCGACGCGATGAACAAGGGCCTGACGCTGCGGATGAACCAGGCGCCGGTCGCGCGGCAGTGGCCGCGGCTGCTGGAGCACATCCGGAACGGCTACCTGAAGCCGTCGGACATCATCACGCACCGCATCCCGCTGGAGCACATCGCCGAGGGGTACCACCTGATGTCGTCGAAGCTCGACGGCATGATCAAGCCGGTCATCATCCCGGACGAGGACTGAGGGGAGCACGACCATGCCGTACCGCGCCGAGAAGCCGCCGCTGCCCGAGACCCCGGAGCAGCTCCGCGCCCGCATCCCCGGCTGGGGAGCCGACCTCGACCCCGCCGACCGCCCGTCGTACCCGCGCGAGCGGACCGACCTCCCCACCGGCGCGCACTGGGACTTCCCGGAGCGCCAGCCGGAGCCCTACCCGCGCGAGCGGTCGATCGAGCACACCGAGCTGCCGCCGGTGTTCGGCACCGCGCAGCCGCTGCACGGCCCCGCCGGGGCGATCCGGCGGTACGCGTACGACCGGTTCAGCGAGGGCCGCGCGGCGCACTGGCTGCTGCTCATCGCGGCCGACCGGGTGGAGTCGACGACGGAGCACCTGAAGTCGTTCGCGACGACGCGGCCCGACAACCCGATCACCCAGACCGGGATCCTGGCCGAGCCGCACGCCCACCCGATCGCCTCGCGCCGCGGGCGGGTCGACGTCCGGCACCAGGTGCTGGACCCGCTGATCGTGGCGGGCCCGTGGATCGCCGGCGGCCTGGCGGCGGTCGCGGTGCTGCGGAGGGTGGCGAGGAGGGGCTGACGCCCCTGGGCGGCAGCGAACTACGCTGCCGCCCATGACCAACCTCGAGGCCGTCGCCACCGAGCGCGTCTGCACCCCCGGGGCCGGCGCCGGCGCCGGCCCGGGCGGCGGCCTCCCGGACGGGTTCGAGCTGCTGGAGCCCCGCGACGTCCCGCTCGGTGGCATCCGCGCGATGTCCGTCCGCCGCACGCTGCCGCAGCGCGCCCGGTCGTTCGTCGGCGCCTGGTGCTTCCTCGACCACTACGGCCCGGACGACGTCGCGGCGACCGGCGGCATGCGGGTCCCGCCGCACCCGCACACCGGGCTCCAGACGGTGTCGTGGCTGTTCTCGGGGGAGATCGAGCACCGGGACAGCCTCGGCACGCACTGCCTGGTGCGCCCGGGCGAGATGAACCTGATGACCGCGGGCCGGGGCATCAGCCACTCCGAGGACTCCACCGACGCGACGACGGTCCTGCACGGCGTCCAGCTCTGGACCGTGCTGCCCGAGGCCGACCGCGGCGCGGCGCCGGCGTTCGAGCACCACGTGCCCCCGGTGGTGGCGCTCGACGGCGGGGAGGCCCGGGTATTCCTCGGCACGCTCGCCGGGTCGACGTCGCCGGTGCGGACGTTCAGCCCGCTGGTCGGCGCCGAGGTGCGGCTGCGGCCGGGCGCGACGCACACGTTCGCGGTGGACCCGGCGTTCGAGCACGCGGTGCTCGTGGACGCGGGCGCGCTCGCGGTCGACGGGGTCGACGCCCCGCCGCACCACCTGCTGTACCGGGAGCCGGGCGCGACGACCCTCACCCTCGCGGCGACCGGCGAGGCCGAGGCCCGGGTGCTGCTGATCGGCGGGCTGCCGCTGGGCGAGCAGATCGTCATGTGGTGGAACTTCATCGGGCGGGACCACGACGAGGTCGTCGCGGCGCGCGCCCGGTGGCAGGCGGAGATCGCCGACCCCGACGGGCCCGCGCCGGGGTTCGGGCGCGTGCAGGGTCACCCGGCGGCGCCGCTGCCGGCGCCGCCCATGCCGGAGCTGCGGCTGCGGCCGCGCGCGTAGCCCGCCCCGCGCGCCGCCGCGCCGCCGCGCCCGTCAGGCGACCGGCATCGCGTCCGGGTCGCCGATGTGCCCGGGCGCGTTGGCGGCGAGCACCCGCTGCACGAACGCGCAGTACTCCGCCATGTAGTGCCGGAGGAACTGGGCGAGCGTGTCGTCGAGCAGCGTCCCGTCGTCGGCGAACGTGCCCGCCTCCACCTGCACGTAGACCTCGGGGGCGTTGAGCTGCGGCGCGTCCAGGAAGCTCAGCACGCCGCGCATCGACGACTGCATGACCGCGGTGCCGATCTTGCCGATCGAGGCGCCGGCGATGCCGGTGGGCTTCCGGGCGAACGCGTTCTCGCCCCACGGCCGCGAGCCCCAGTCGATCGCGTTCTTCAGCGCGCCGGGGATCGAGCGGTTGTACTCGGGGGAGACGAACAGGATGCCGTCCGACTCCTGGATCGCCTTCTTGAGCGCCAGCGCCTCCGGCGGGTAGGCCACGTCGTGGTCCGGGCTGTAGAGGGGGAGCCCGCCGATGGGGATCTCCCGGAACTCGAGCTGCTCCGGCGCGAGCGCGATCAGGGCGTTCGCGAGGGTGCGGTTGATCGAGGTGCTCGACAGGCTGCCGACGAAGTAGCCGATGGTGTACGACATCGTGGTCCTCCGGTCCGAGGCGGCGGGGGCCCGGCCGGCCCGCGCGCGGCGCCCTCCAGCCTGGCACCGCCGCGCGCAGGCTGCCCGCCGGTCGGGACGGCCCCGCCGCCTGCGTAGGTGGCCGGCGAACGGGTGCCGGGCGGCGGGCCGCGGCACCGGCCGCCGGGCGCCGGGCGCTGGGTAGGTGCTCCCGGTCCCGCGGCTGAGTGGTCCGCCGTTGGACACAGTGCGTACCCGGGGCCGAGCACACGGGAGGGCTGACGGTGGAGGCTGAGGGATTCGGGCTGACGGTGGCGGCGGCGCAGCGGTGGCTGCCGCTCGGCCGCGACGTCCTCGTGCGGGGCGACCGCGGCGCGGGCAAGACGACCGTGCTGGAGGGCCTGCTCGCGGACGCGTCGCGGCGCGGGGTGACCGGCATCCTGCTGCGCGCGGGCGGGGCCCGCCCGCTGTCGGCGCTGCTGGACCACGCCTCGGCGTCGGTGCGGGTGCCGGACGAGGTCGCGCTGTCCGACTGGCTGACCGAGGAGCTGCGCGCCCGGCGCAGCGTGCTCCTGGTGGACGACGCCGACCGGATGGACGACGCGAGCCTCGGCGTGGCCCGCCGGGTGCTCGGCCGCACCGGGTCGATGCTCGTCGCCGCCAGCACCGCCGACCCGCTGCGCGCGCCCGGCGGCGGCCTGCGCGACCTGCTGCTCGGTCGCGCGCCGGCGGAGGTCCGGGTGCAGCCGTTCGGGTTCCGCGCGGTCGCGACGCTGCTGGAGTCGGTGCTGGGCGCGCCCGCGGACACCGGGCTGACCGCCACGGTGATGGCCGAGACCGGGGGCAACCCCCGCGCGGTCGTGGCGCTCGCGGACGCGGCGCGCGCCTCGGGCGCCCTGCGCCGGCAGGACGGGCTGTGGGTCGAGGACGGCACGCTCGGGGAGGTGCCGGCGGAGGCCGTCGCGTACGTGTTCCTGTCCGGGCTCGGGCCGAGCTGCGTCGGCGCCCTGGAGACGCTCGCCAGCGCCGGGCCCGTGCCCGCGGAGGTGGCGGCCCGGCTGGTCGACCCGTCCGCGCTCGCGACCCTCTCCGACCACGGCCGGGTCGTCGGCCACGAGCTCGCCGGCTCCGGCGAGGTCCTCGCGGTCTCGCCGCCGCTGCTCGCCCGGGCGCTGCGCGAGCGCGTGTCGCCGTACCGCCGCCGTCGGCTCGCCGAGCGGCTGGCGGCCGAGGGCGGCGGGGTCGCCTCCTCGGCGACGCCGGCGGACGACCTGACGACCGTGCTGCTCGCCGCCCCGTCGGGCGAGGGCGGGGCGCCGGCGTGGGTCGCGCAGGTCGCCGGTCTGGTGCACGAGCGCGCGACCGCCGAGGAGGGCGCCCGCCGCGCCGAGTGGCTGGTGCAGCCGACGCTCGCGACCGCGAACGCCTACCTCGCGGCGCTGATGCGCCGCCCCGCCGCCGAGCAGCTCGAGGAGGTGTTCGCGCGGGTCGTGCCGGGCGGGGACGACGACCCGGGTGAGCGCGCGGCGTTCGCGTTCTACCGCTCGCGGTGGGCCGCGTGGGCGGGTTGCGGGGGACCGGCGGCGCTCGACGTGCCCGAGCCACGGGCGCCCGGCGACGACGCGGCGGGGGACGGGCCGGCGGGCGACGGGTGCCCCGGCGCGGACGACGGCCGGGACGAGCCGGCCGAACCCGTCGACCCGGACCTCGCGCCGGTCGCCGAGCTGGGCCTGATCAAGCCGCGCCTGCTGCGGGAGCTCGCGGCGGGCCGGAGCGCCGCGGAGGTGGCCGCCGAGCCCGAGCCCGAGGCGCGCGTGCCGTTCGTGCGCGGCTGGCCGTCGGTGCTGCGCGCTGCCGCGCTGCTCGAGGCCGGCTGGCCCGAGGCGGCGCTCGAGGTCGTCGAGCGCGCCGACCTGTCCTGCGCCGCCCCCGAGCCGCGGCACTACCTGGCGGCGCTGCGCGGCCAGGGCCTGCTGCAGGCGGGCCGGCTCGACGAGGCGGAGACCTGGCAGCGCCGGATGCTGGACGCCGCGTACGACGAGGTGGACGCCCTGGCGATCCGGGTGCACGCGAGCATGCTCGCCGAGGTGCTGTACGCGTCGTCGCAGACCGCCGCCGCCTGGCGCGCGGTGAGCACCGCGCTCCGGCTCGGGGCCCCCGGCCCGGTCGGGACCACGTTCTACCGGCGCGGGCTGACCGTCGGCGCCGTGATCCAGGCGCACGCCGGCAACCTCACGCTGGCCCAGGTGCTGGTGCGCGAGCTGGACCGCTCGCCCCAGGCGTACCGGCCGCTGCTGCGCTCGATCCGCCCGCTCGCGCAGGCGGCGCTCGCGGGGGCGTCCGGGGAGCCGCTGGCCGGCGCGCGGATCGCCCGGGAGGCGGCGCGCGCCTACGCGGCCGAGGGGCTGCTGCAGCCCGCCCTGCTCTGCTGGACGCTCGGCGCGGGGGACCTCGACGCGGAGCGCGCCGCGGCCGTCCGGGACCTGGTGGCCCGGACCGACGTCCCGCTGCTCGAGCCGTACGCCCAGGTGGTGGTGGGCCTCGTCGACGGCGACCGCGACGCGGTGGCGGGGGCGGTCTCGCGGACGAGCGCCGCGACCGCGCCGGCCCTGGCCCGCGCCGCCGAGCAGCTCCTCGGCGTCCAGGAGGGCACCCCGCGGCCCGCGCGGGCACCGGTGGCCCGCCTGGGCGGGGTCCGCGCCGAGCCGCTGTCCGCCCGCGAGCAGGAGGTCGCGGTGCTCGCGCGCGAGGGCCTGAGCAACCGGCAGATCGCCGACCAGCTCTACCTCAGCGTCCGGACCGTCGAGAACCACATGAGCCGCGCCCTGCGGAAGCTCGGGCTCGTCAGCCGGGGCGAGCTGGTGCAGTGGGGCGGCTGACCGGCACGCCCTGGCGCACGGCCCGCGGGATCTCGGCGACCTCGTCGACGACCGCGAGCAGCAGCGCCACCTCGGCGTCGGTCGCGGCGGTGTCGAGCCGCACGTCGTAGGTCACCCCGGTCGACGCCCAGCTCCCGGGCGCGAACCCGCCGCGTGCGGTGACCATGGCGCCGGCCAGCGGGAGGTGGCGCGCGTGCGCCTCGCGGTACAGGTCGTTGAGCACGCAGCCGGCGACCGCGAGGTGCAGCAGGTGCGCGCCCGTGAACGCCACGGTCGCCCGGACGCCGCCGGTGGTCCAGCGGTGGGGGAGGGCGACCGCGTCGCCGTCCGCGGGCGCCAGCGTGCCGGCGCCGACCGTGACCGCGAAGTCCTCGGGCACCGGCGGGCCTCCCCTCGGTGGGCGCCCGCGCGCGGGCGGGTCGGGGGCAGCGTAGCCCCGGGGCTCACGACCGGCCCGGGGCACCTAGGCCGGCGGGAGTCTGCCGCTCACCGCAGCGGGCCAGACCCTCAGTCGCGCCCGCCGCGCCACTCAACGGGGGCGCCCCGGGCACTCACCGCCCGCTGAGCGGCCGGGCGGGCGGCCTTGAATGGACGACGTCGGAGGGCCTGCAGCGGCTGACAGGCCCTCCGACGTCGAGGTCTCCGGTGCCCGGCACCGCCCCCCGCCGGGCACCGAGGCCCTCGTCGTCGGGTCGTGATCTCCGTCACGAGGCGCGACAGCCGACCTGCGGCGATGCTCCCGGTCTGTGACCAGGCTGTGTGAGCGTTCACCCCCGGGGACGCCAGGTTGTTGACCGCTGCACCATCGGGGGCCATAGTTCATCCCGACGGTGCGCATCGCCTGCCCCCTGCGCGGTGCGCACCGTTCACTACGTCCCCCGCCGGGCACCGTCGAGCAGCCGCTCCGGGCCGGCTCCCCTCCGGCCCGCCGGGCCGTCGCGGTCGCGCCGCGCAACGGGCGCCACCGGATCCCCCGGGGCGGCCGCGACCGGCGAGTTCCGCGTCATCACCCGGCTCCGCGGCGCGTCACCACCCCGGTCGGGGGTCGTCGCGGTTAGCGTGCTGCGGGTGAAGGTCCCTGCGCGCCGCTCCGTCCCCGGGCAGCAGCCGGCCGCCTCCGCCGAGGCCGCGCCGGCGACGCCGCCGACCCCCTCGGCGACCGCCGGCGGCCCCACCCCCGGGACCGGCACCGACGGCCCCGCGCCCCGGCGCGACACCCACGACGGCGAGACGCCCATGCCCGACCCGACCGACCCCGCGACCGCCGCCGGCCCCGCCGGACCCGTTCTGGTCGAGCCGCCGTCCGCCGCCGAGCTGGTCGCCGGCGCCACCGGCACCTGGCGCGCCGCGCTCGTCGAGGCGGCCGGCGGCTCCACGCTGGCCGACGTCGAGCTGCTCGGCGACGCGGCCCTCGACCTGTCCGCCGCCCACCCGTCGGGCATCGCCCAGCTGTTCGCGGGGCGGGAGACCCGGCTGTCGAACCTGGTCCGGGAGGGCGCCGCGCTCGGCACCGCCCGGCGCCGCGCCCGCGCCGTCGCCGCGCGCGCCGGCACCTACGCGCAGCAGTACGGCATCGCGCCGACCTACCTGGCCATCGGCGTCGCCTCGTGGACCGAGCACTCGACGCCCGACGTGGCGACCGACGACGTCGCGGCGATCGCGACGGCGACCCGGGAGTCGGCGGCGACCCGGTCGGACGGGGACGCGGCCGACACGGGCGCGCCCGCTCCGGCCGCCCGGAAGGTGCGCGCGCCCGTGCTGCTCCGGCCGGTCTCGCTCCGGGCCCGCGGCACCGCGGAGAGCGACTACGAGCTGACCCTGGAGCCGTCGCTCGAGGTCAACCCGGTCCTCGCCCGCGCCCTGCGGTCGCGCGGCGCGCTGCTCGACCCCGGCGCCGTCGCCCGGAGCGCGTTCACCGGCTCCGGCTTCGACCCGCGCGACGCGATCACCCGGCTGACCTCGCTCGGCACCGCCGTCCTCGACGACTTCCAGCTGGTCGACCGGATCGTGGTCGGGACGTTCGTGCACCCGGGCCAGGTGCTGGTCGACGACCTCGACCGGCTCGCGTCCGCCCTGGAGCGGCACGAGGTCGTCGCCGCGCTGGCGGGCGTCGTCGACGCGGCCGCGGGGCTGGACGTCGCCCTGCCGGAGCCGGCCCGGGGCGACCGCGACCCCGCGCTCGAGCGCGGCGTCGGGGACCTGGACCCCGCGCAGCAGCACGTCCTCGACGTGGTGGCGGGCGGAGCGCACGTGTTCGTCGACGCCCCCGCCGACAGCGACGTCACCGGCACCCTCGCGGCGCTGGTCGCCGACGCCGCCGCCGAGGGCCGGACCGTCCTGTACGTCCCCGGGCACCGCCGCGCGGCCGTCGCGCTGCGGGAGCGCCTGGAGCAGCTCGGGGTGGGCGAGGTGCTGCTCGACGTGGCGCCCGACGCCGCCTGGCGGGCCGCCTCCTCGCGCCGGCTCATGGGCGCGATGACCCTCGACGTCGACCCCGGCGACCCCGTCGCGACGGCCGAGCTGCGCCGCGCCCTGGTCGAGCGCCGGGAGCGGCTGCGCGGCTACGTCGACGGCCTGCACCGGGTCCGCGACCCGTGGGGCGCCTCCGCCTACGACGCGTTCCAGGCGCTGGCCCGGCTGACCGCCGAGCGCCCCGCGCCGCGCACCACGGTCCGGCTGCCCGCCGAGGTCGCCCGCACCCTCGACGCCGAGCGCCGCGCGGCGGTGGGCGCCGAGCTGCGCGAGGCCGCCGAGGCCGGTGCGTTCACGCTCCGCCCGGTCGACACCCCCTGGTACGGCGCCGCGCTGCTCACCGACGCGGAGGCCGCGGACGCGCTGCGCCGGGCCGGGCGCCTGGCGGGCGAGGACGGGCTGGCGGCGGTCGAGCGCCGCATCGCGGAGGTCGCCGAGGTCACCGGGTTCACGCCCGCGACGACCCTGGCCACCTGGGCCGAGCAGCTCGAGGTGCTCGCGGGCGTGCGCGGCGCGCTCGACGTGTTCCAGCCGATCGTGTTCGAGCGGAGCCCGGCCGACATGGTCGCGGCGACCGCGTCGAAGGCCTGGCGGGCCGAGCACGGCACGCCGATGGGCTACTGGCTGCGCCGCCGGCTCAAGAAGCAGGCCAAGGACCTCGTGCGCCCGGGCCGCCCGGTCGCCGACCTGCACGCCGCCCTGCTGGACGTGCAGCGCCAGCGCGCCATCTGGGCCGAGCACTGCCCGGCCGGCGGCTGGCCGCGGCTGCCCGAGGGCCTGGGCGAGATCGAGGCCGAGCACCGCGAGGTGCGCGCCGACGTCGAGGCGCTGGGCGTCGTCCTCGCCGGCACCCCGGAGGGCGCCGACCTGCTGGCCCGGCCGATCGGCGAGGTCCTGGACCGCGTGCGCCGGCTGGTCGCCGCGGGCGACACCCTCGCGCAGCTGCCCGAGCGCACCCGCCTGCTGCGGTCGCTGCGCGCCGCGGGGCTGGACGCCCTGCTCGACGACCTGGCCGCGCGCCGGGTCCCCGCCGGCCTGGTCGCCGCCGAGCTCGAGCTCGCCTGGTGGAGCACCGTCTTCGAGCAGCTGCTCGCCGCCGACCCCGCCCTGGCCGGCTACGACGGCCGCACCCTCGGCCGGCTGGCCGCGGAGTACCGGCAGCTCGACGTCGCGCACACCGCCGCGCTCGCGGGGCCGGTCCGCGCCCGCGCCGCCGCGCACGTCCGCAACACGATGGCCGCGCACACCGAGCAGACCGAGGCGCTGTTCGCCGAGCTCGTCGAGGAGCGGCTGACCGGGCTGCGCGAGACGTTCGAGCGGTACCCGGACGTGGCCCGGCGGCTGCGGCCGGTGCTCGCCGCCGCGCCGATGCTGGTCCCGCAGGTGCTGCCCGCCGCCCGGACCGTCGACCTCGTGGTGCTCGACGCGGCCGCGCACCTGCCCGTCGAGGTCGCGCTCCCCGCGATCGCCCGCGGCCGCCAGGTGGTCGTCGTCGGCGACCGGCGCTGCGCCTCGGGCACCGCGGTCCGCGAGCTCGCCGAGGTGCTGCCGACCGTGCCGCTGCGCGCGGACGCCTCCCGGCGCGACCCGTACCTCACGGCGTTCCTCGCCGCGCACGGCTACGGCGACGTGCTGTCCCCGACCCCGCTGCCCACCAGCGCGGCGGCCGTCGGGCACCACCTCGTCGACGGCACCGGCATGCCCGACGGGTCCGGCGCCGTGCAGAGCACCCGCGCCGACGTCGACCGCGTCGTCGAGCTCGTCATCGAGCACGCGCTCACCCACGGCGAGGAGTCGCTGGCCGTCGTCACCGCCTCGCCGGTGCACACCGCGCAGATCCGCGAGGCCGTGCTGGCGCAGGTCCGGGACTCGCCGTCGCTCGCCGCCTGCCTGGACGGCGCGCGGCCGGAGCCGTTCGTCGTCACCGACCTCACCAACGTCGCCGGCCTGCGCCGGGACGCGCTCATCCTGTCGCTCGGGTTCGGGCGCACCCCGCACGGGCGGGTGCTGCACCGGTTCGGGCCGATCAGCGGGCCGGGCGGGGACGCGCTGCTGCTCGCGGCGCTCGGCGTCACGCGGCACCGGCTCGACGTGGTGTCCTGCTTCGCGGTCGGCGACGTCGACCCGGAGCGGCTGCGCGGCCCGGGGCCGCGGCTGCTGGCCGACCTGCTGCGGTTCGCCGAGCGGCGGGCCGCGGGGGAGACGGACCTGGCCATCGCGGCGCCGCCCGCGGAGGAGTCGGCGGCGGACGGGGCGCCGGTCGACGCGCCCGCCGGCGCCGACGCACCGGTCGCGGAGGAGGTCACGGCCCCCGCGGTCGCCGAGGAGGTCAAGGCCCCCGCCGCCGAGCACGCGCCGGACCGGCTGGTCGTCGACCTCGCCGAGCGGCTGTGGCGGCACGGGCTCGTCGTCGAGCTGGACCACGGCCTGCCCGGCGGCCTGCACCTGCCGCTCGCCGTCGGCCACCCCGACCTGCCCGGCGAGCTGCTGGTCGCGGTGCTCACCGACGACGACGCCTACCTGCACGAGCCCAGCGTCCGGGTCCGCGACCGCCAGGTCGCCGAGCGGCTCGAGCGCCTCGGCTGGAGCGTGCTGCGCGTCTGGTCGGCCGCCGCGTTCCTCGACCCCGAGGCCGAGGTCGACCGCATCCGCCGCGCCCTGCACGCCGTGGCCGACCGGCGGATCGCCGAGTCCGAGGCCGACCGGGCGCGCGCCCGGCTGCTCGTGCCGGCGCCGCTGCTCGACGACGACGGCACCGGCCCGGCCCCCACGCTGACCGGGTTCGCGCTGGTGCCGGGGGCCGACCTGCCCGCCGGCGGCGGCGCCCGCCCCGGCGAGCGGCGGGTGCTCGACGCGACCGGCGCGATCACCGTGGTGCCGGACACCTCGGCGGAGGTCGAGGTCGGCGCGGGCGACGGGTCCGCGGGGGCGCCCGAGGCGCCGGCGCGGTGGACGCCGCCGGCCGCGCCGGGTTCCGGTGCTGGTGCTGGTGCGGGTGCGGGTGCGTCGGCTGCGGGCGCGGGGGTGCCGGGGCGCGGCGCCAGGGCGGGGACGTCGGACGGCGCCGGCTCGCGGGCGGCGGCTCCCGGGGCGGGCCCGTCCGCGGATCGCCCGGCGTCGTCGGCGGCCCCGGCGACCGCCGCGCAGATCCCGGGCGTCATGGAGGCGGCCGCGCCGATGACCGGCGCCGTCCGTGCCGTGCAGCCGACGCTCGCCGTCCCGGGCGGCCCGCGCCCCGACGTCCGGCCGGGCCTGCCGATCAGCGCCTACTCCGACGACCAGCTCGACGACCTCGTCGCGTGGCTGGTCTCGGACGGCAGCGAGCGCACGCCGGACGAGCTCGCCGCGGCCCTGCGCGCCGAGCTCGGCATCACGCGCCGCGGCGCGCGGGTCGACTCGGTCGTCTCCGCGGCGGTCTCCCGCGCGACCCGCTGACCCGCGGCGGCTCCGTCGCGCCGCGCTCGGCAGGACCGTTGCGCCGAGATAGGACCGTTGCGCCGAGATCGGGCCCAGGACGGTCCTATCTCGCCGCGGGGGTCCTATCTCGGCGAGCCTTGGGCCTGGTGGTCGGTGCGGCGTCGGTGCCGGCGGCCCCGGCAGTCGGGGCGTCGGAGGCGGGCGGTGGGATGATCAGGGGGTGACGACTCCGACCGAGCAGGGCCCCGAGCCCGCGGACCGACCCCGCCGGCCGGTCGACGACTCCCCGCTGATCCCGAGCCGCAGCGCCGACGACTCCGACACCGGCTGGGGCGACGACCGCGGCGACTCGAACGACGACCGCCTCCGCCGCGACGTCCCGCCGCACTGGTGACCCGCCGCCGCTGACGCGTCCGCGCCGCACCCGCTGACGCGGCCGCGCCTGGTGCGGATCGCCGGGCTCTCCGACGCGGTTGCGCCGGGCCCGGATCGCCGGGCTCTCCGACGCGGCTGCGCCGGGCCCGGATCGCCAGGCCCGCCGACGCGGCTGCGCCGGGTGCGGATCGCCAGGCCCGCCGACGCGGTTGCGCCGAGATCGGTGTCTCGGCCCGAGATCGGTGGTACGGAGGACCGATCTCGGGCCGAGGCACCGATCTCGGCGAACCGGGCGGGGCGAGCCGGGCGGGGCGAACCGGGCGGGGCGAGCCGGGCGGGGCGAACCGGGCGGGGCGAGCCGGGCGGGGCGAACCGGGCGGGGCGATCCGGCGGGCGCACCGGCGGGGGTGAACCGGCGCGGGGCGCCCGGCCCGCGGGCGTGCCCGGCCCGCCGGTGCGGGGTCAGGCCAGGGGCGGATGGCCCGGGGCGCCGGTGCCGGTGGAGCGGCCGGTCACGCCCGGACCCGCGGCGCCCGGCGCGCCCGCGGCACCCGAGGCGTCCGAGGTGCCGGGCGTGCCGGCGGTGTCCTGCC
>NZ_DASQCJ010000017.1:0-11282 GCF_035634735.1 Cellulomonas sp. | reverse complement strand
AGCACCGCGGCGCCCTCGGGCAGCTCGGCGCTGGCGACCAGCCGGATGACCCCGTCGCCGCCGATGCCCGCCCGGCGGTCCGCGAGCGCCCGCACCAGGTCGGCATCCAGCGCGGTGCCGGGCCGGCCGTCGAGCAGCACGAAGTCGTTCTGCGTGCCGTGGCCCTTCGTCACGCGCAGCGTGGCGGCGGGGTCGCGCAGGGCGCGGGCGGCCGGGGACGCGGCGGGGGCTGCCGAGGACGCGGGGGCGGTCATGACCCCAGACTACGGCGCGGGGCCGGGTCGTCCGTGGCGAGGCTGAGCGTCCCCGCGTCCGCCGCCGCGACGAGCGCGAGGGCCCGGTCGACCAGGTCCGGGTCGCGGGCGTCGAGCCAGTGCACCCGCGGGTCCCGGCCGAACCAGCCCATCTGCTTGCGGGCGAGCCGCCGGGTCCCGGCGACCACCTGCGCGCGGGCCTCGTCCTCGGTGATCTCGCCGCGCAGGGCGGCCAGCACCTCGGCGTAGCCGACGGCCCGGGAGGCGGTGCGGCCGATGCCGCGGTCGAGCAGGCCGCGCACCTCGTCGACGAGGCCGGCGGCCCACATCCGGTCGACCCGGGCCTGCACCCGCTCGTCCAGCACGGCCCGGTCGCAGTCCAGGCCGATCTGCACCGCGGGCACCTCGTAGTCGTGGCCGGGCAGGTTGGCCGAGTACGGCCGACCGGTCAGCGCGATGACCTCCAGCGCGCGGACGATCCGGCGGGCGTTGCGCGGGCCGATGTTCTCCGCGGCGACCGGGTCCGCGGCGGCGAGCTCGGCGTGCAGGGCGCGCGCGCCCTCGGCCTCGACGCGGGCCTCCAGGGCGGCGCGGACCTCGGGATCGGTGCCGGGGAACTCGATCCGGTCCAGCAGCGACCGCACGTACAGCCCGGACCCGCCCACCACGACCGGGCGCCGGCCGCGGGCGGCCACGTCGGCGAGCGCCGCGCGGGCGTCCCGCTGGTACGCGGCGACCGTGGCGTCCTCGTGCGGGTCGAGCACGTCGAGCAGGTGGTGCGGGACGCCCCGCCGCTCGGCGAGGGTGAGCTTGGCGGTGCCGATGTCCAGGCCGCGGTAGAGCTGCAGGGCGTCGGCGTTCACGACCTCGCCGTCCAGGTGCTCCGCGAGGGCGACGCCCAGGTCGGACTTGCCGGTCGCGGTCGGGCCGACCACGGCGACGACGACGGTCAACGGGGCTCCTCGGGGTGGTGCGGGGCGGGGCTCGGGTGCGGAGCCGGGGCGGGCGCGTCGAGCCGCCAGGCGGCGACGGCGTGCTGGGCGCCGGCGACGACCTCGGCGTGCGGGGGCGCGGCCTCGGCGGTGGCGCCGGCGGGCAGCAAGCCGAGGGCGACCCGCCACGGGACCCGGCCGGAGACGGCCAGGTCGCGCGCGCCCTCGGCGCCGAGGTCGTCGAGCGCCCGGGCCAGCGCGGCGGGGCCGTCGGCGAGCGCGGCGAGCAGGACGTCGTCCGCGGCGGGGGCGCGCGGGTCGTCGGCGAGCGGGGCGTCGGGCCCGTGCCGGGCGCTCAGGGACCCGACGACCACGACCGCGCGCGGGGCGGCGGAGCGGTCGTGGGCGGCGACGACGTGGTCGGCGTCGCGGTCGATCTCGAGCACGTCGACGGGCGCGTCGACCCCCGCGGCGCGCAGCAGCACGAGGGCGACCGACGCCGGCACGTCCGCGCGCGGGGCGCCGTCGAGGGCGGACGGCGCGAGGTCGGGCAGGTCGAGGCCCGCGGCGCCGAGCCCGGGCGCGACGGGGTGCGGCAGGAACCGGAGCCGGCGGGCGGGCGCGATCACCAGCACCCGAGCGGCGTCCGGGTCCCCGTCGGCTCCGAGGGCCCCGACCGCGCCGACGAGGTCCGCGAGCGCCGCCACCGCCGCGTCCCGCAGCCCGGCGGCCGGGTCGGCCCGCCCGGCGGCACCGGGGACGAGCAGGGCGGTGTCGGGCAGGAACACCACGGCCAGGCTCACCCCGGAACCGTATCCCGCCGAGCCCCGCCCCTCCGCCGCCCGCCCCCGCCGCGCGCCCGCCTCGCCGCCTGCCCACCTCACCGCGCACCCGCCTCGCCGAGACTGCAACTCTCGGCTGTGCGCGAGCACTCGGACACAGCCGAGAGTTGCCGTCTCGGCGGAACCGCGTCGCCGAGCGGGCAGGAGATGTCCCCTCCGGGCATGCGGAAGGGACATCGACTGCCCGCTCGGCGCAGCGGGTGCGCGAGCGGGCCGAGCGCGGGTGCGCGAGCGCAGCGCGCAGGCGCAGCGCGCGGGCGCAGCGCGGGTGCGCGCGGGTCAGGAGGTCAGGGTGCGAGCCAGGTCGTCGGCGCGGGCGTCCTGGCCGGAGCGGCGCAGGACGTCGACCAGCGCGTTCGCCACCTCGCCGTGCGGGCCCCGCTGGCGCGCGGCCTGGAAGCCCTCCATCGCCGACTCCAGGTGCCACACCGCGTCCTCGACCGCGCCGAGGCCGTCGTGCAGCCGCCCGGCGAGCCAGAACGCGTGCGCCGCGTCCCCGAGCGCGCCGAGGCCGGCGTACGCCTCCGCCGCCGCCTGCGCGCGGGTCGCCGCGGCGGCGCTCCGCTCCGGGCCGCCGAGCGTCGCCAGCAGCCGGGCCGCGGCGTCGTCCAGGTCGGCCGCGGCGCGGCGGTGCTCCGCCTGCTCGCGGGCGACGAGCTCCGGGGCGCGGTCGTCCTCCCCCGGCTCCGCGGAGCCCGGGGCGGCCAGCCGGAGCAGCAGCCCGTCGACCTCGGCCAGCACCGCCTCGGCCTGGCCGGTCACCGCGGCGGCGCCGGCCCACGCGACGACCACGGGCGCGACGACCGTCGCCGGGACGTCCGCCGCCCGCAGCCGGGCGACCGCGGCGGCGTAGCCGGACGCCGCGCCGTCGTCGTCGCCGAGCACCTGCGCGCAGTGCGCGGCCTCCGCGTAGCCGAACCCCGACTCGGTCAGCAGGCCCGCGCCCTCGAACGCGACCGCCGCGTCGAGGTACGCGCCCGCGGCGGACTCGAGGTCACCCGTCTTCGCGAGGCGCTCGGCCTCCGCGACCAGCGCCGCCGGGTCGACCGGCGCGGCCCGCCGGGCGTCGCCCGCCGGCCCCGCGCCCGCGTCGGCACCCGCGCTCGCGTCGGCACCCGCACCGTCCGGCGCAGCGGCGGCGGGACCGCCCACGCCCACCGGCGAGGCCGCGGCGGCGGCACCAGCAGCGCCCGCGCCGCGCCCCGCCAGCCCGCGCGGCAGCACGTCCAGGTCCAGCACGTCGCCCGCCGGCTCCGTCGCCCACGCGCGCGCCACCGACTCGCTCTCCGCGGTGGTCCCGTTCCGCGCGTCGAACTGCCGCGCCAGCGCCGTGGCCTCGGACCGCAGCCAGTCGTCGAGCTCCGCGACGGTCGACGCGGGGACCGCGGTCAGCCGCACGGGCAGGTCGCCCTGCCCGGCCTCCCGCAGCACGTGCGTCGCCGCGCCGACCAGCCGCGCGAACGCGAGCCGCGAGTACGGCGTGTCCCCGCCGGTCAGGTACTGCTGGTCCGCCTCGACCGCCCGGACGGCCCGCTCGGCCTGCCCGCCGCGCGCCAGCAGCCGGACCCGGCGGCCGCGCGCGCCGACCATGTCGGACTCGGCCTCCGCGAGCGCGGCGACCGCGCGCCGGTGCGTCCGGGCGGCGTCGCGGGGCCGGCCCTGGTCGAGGTAGGCCTCGGCGAGGTACGACAGCATGTCCGCGGGCTCGGAGGCGCAGGACGGGTCCTCGGCGAGCGTCTGCTCGATGATCCGGATGCCCTCCTCGGCGCGGTCGGTGGCGAGCAGCCACGCGGCGCGGTCGCCGGGGTCGCACGCCTCGCACTGGGAGAAGTCGTCGCGCGGGGTGGCGACCCACGCCTGGTACGCGGTCTCGACGTCGGCGGCGCCGCGCTGCCGGGCCCAGGCGAAGCGCTCGTAGGCGACCGCGTCCATGCCGTTGCCCGCGAGGGCGTAGCGGCGCTCCATGTCGGCGAGCGTGCGGTCGATCTGCTCGGCGGGCACCGTCGGGAAGTCGGCGAGCCCGGAGATCATCCACTTGAACGACCAGAACAGGCCGTGCCGGTCGTGGGCGTCGAAGTGCTCGGGGTGCTCGTCCCACCAGCGCAGCAGCCGCGCGAACGCGACGAACGACCGGTCGACCTCGCCGCCCCACTGGTACGCCTCGACCAGGGTGCTCAGCGCGTACGCGCGCGCCGCGTCGGGGCCCTCGGCGTCCACCAGCCGCACCTGGCGCTCGGCGGCCTGGGTGCGGGCGAGCCCGTACGGCATCTGCCGCACCCGGGTGATCTCGCGGTTGGCGTCGTCCAGCGTGCGCGTCACGCGCGCTCCTCCCCGGCCGGTCCCCCGGCCGCCTCGTCGTCGGGCCCGGGCAGCGCGCCCGGCACCCCCTCGCCGGCACCGCCCCGCGGCCCGGCGGCGTCCCCCCGCAGCCCGGCGCGCAGCAGCACCGACATCGAGCCGGTCATCAGCTCCGACTCCCGGGCACGCAGCGGCTCGCCGGACAGCAGCAGCGCCGACACGTACAGCGAGCGCAGCCCCGCGGCGAACACCTCGCCCGGCGGCGCGTCGAGCAGGTCCCGCACCAGCGGGCTGGCGTCGTTGAGCACGAGCCGGCGCGCGGCGGCGGGCGCGGCGAACCCGGCGAGCACGTCGCTCCACACGTCGTCCGCCTCGGCCATCGCGGCCTGCAGGTCGCGCTGGTGGTCGCCGTCCCGGTCGTGCAGCAGGACGGCGGGCAGCTCCGCCGGCTCGAAGGTGCGCAGGACCAGCTCGGTGTCGAGCGGCCGCAGCACGTCGCCGCCGGCGCGCACCGCGTCGAGGGCGGCGAGCTCGCGCTCCGGGGTCACGGGCGCCAGGACCTGCGCGATGTCGCCCGCGCCGAGCGGCCGCACCTCGCCGAGCCCGCGCCCCGGCCCGCGCGCGGCGAGCCGGGCCAGCAGGTCGGCGTCGTAGACGTAGCCCGCGTTCACCACCGCCAGGCCCTGCGCGCGGGCGACGGGCGCGATCCGCTTGTACTCCTCGAGCGTCGGCGCGAACACCACCTGCCCGTGCTCCTGGGCGACCTCGGCGAGGGTCAGCGTCCCGTCGGTGGTCTCGTACGGCAGGATCCGCGCGGCGAGGTCGAGCATGGTGTCGTCGGTCAGCGCCAGCGAGCGCACCGCCAGGTGGTGCGTGCTCACGAACTGCCGGGCGAGCGCGGTCGACGACTCCAGGGTGCGCAGCGTCCAGGACCGGACGGCACCCGCGAGCGCCTCCTGCGTCGCCAGCAGCACCTCGTCGGTGTACAGCGCCTCGCGGGACGCGGTCGGGCGCAGGCCCGAGGCGTCGAGGACGCACCGGACGAAGAACGCCCACTCGGGCAGCAGCCCGTCCACCCGCGCGCCGAGCAGCATCCGCTTGAGGTAGACCCGGTGCGAGCCGCCGCCGCCCGGGGGCACCGCCGCGGGCAGCACGAACGCGACGCCGGACACCCCGGCCAGCGGGACCTCCAGGTCGATGTGCGCGAGCGGCGTGAAGCCGAGCGTCTGCTCGCAGTACCGGGCCAGCGCCTGCGCCCGCGCGGCCTCGTCCGGGTACGCGCGGGCCCAGGGCGCCTCGGGCGCCGAGATGCGGCGCCACGCATGCCCGGGGCGGGGCGCCCCGTCGGCGGGCAGGCCCGCGGCGGGGTCGCCCGGCTCCGGTGCCGCGGCTGGCGCCGACCCCAGCGGCACCTCCACCGCCACGTCGACCGGCAGCAGGGACCCGAACTCGGCCGCGAGCGCCGCCACCGTCTCCCCCGCCAGCCAGTGCTCCAGGTCGCGCCGCGGCCGGAGCCGCACGGTGCTGCCGGCCGGCAGGTCGGCGTCGGGCAGCTCGACCAGGTCGTACGACCCGTCGGCGTGCCCGCGCCAGCGCACGGCCGGCGCGTGCGGGTCCCGGGCGGACCGCGACACCAGCTCGATCCGGTCGGCGACCATGAACGCCGACAGCAGGCCGATGCCGAACTGCCCGAGGAACTCCTCGCGCCCGACGCCGAGGTCGAGGTCGCGCTTGGACGACCGGCCGACGGTCGCGAGCAGCTCCTCGGCCTCGGCGCGGGTCAGGCCCACCCCGGAGTCGGTGACGAGCAGCGAGCCGTCCGGCAGCGGGCGCAGCCGGACGGTCGCCGGGCACCCCGGGTCCTCGGCGCGGCGCGCGGTGATCGCGTCGACGCCGTTCTGCAGCAGCTCGCGCAGGTAGACCCGGGGTCCGGAGTACAGGTGCCGGGCGAGCAGGTCGACCACGCCGTGCAGGTCGACCTGGAACGCCCGCGCGGCGGGGTCCGTCATCGGTGCCGGGTCACTCCCCGGCGGCCGCGGCCTCGGCGGCCTTCGCCGCGGCGGCCTCGGCCGGGAACTGCTCGTCCAGGTGCTCGAACAGGCTCAGCGCGGTGGTGATGCCGCACGCGAGGTGCAGGTCGATCTGCTCGTCCGTCGCGCCGTGCTCGTAGTCGACCGTGTGCTCGGCGTACACGCCGACGACGTCGTCCTCGGCCCGCACGTAGCCCTTGGGCCAGAGCTTCTCGGAGTTCCAGGTGTTCACCAGGTCGACGACGCGCGCGTACTGGTCGATCCCGACCTTGCGGTTCCACCGGCCGCGGGTCTGCAGGTACTCCTGCTGGCCGCCGAGCCGGAAGAAGTAGAACAGGTGGCCGTCCCAGTAGCCGCCGATGTCGCCGTCGTCGTCGACGCCGTAGTTCATCTCGCGGGCGTCGAGCACGTCGATGACGCGCTGGTGGGACAGGGGCTGCGGCCCGGGGACGGACGCCGCGGCGTCCGGCTTGGTGAAGAAACCCATGGCGTCCTCGTGGGTGTCGTGCGGGGCCACGTCGGTCCCGCGGTCTGCGTCGGTGCTGGTGGCGGGCCCGCACGAGCCCGTCCAGGACGAGCCTAACCCGATCGCGCGACCACTCGACCGCCCGAGATGTCCGATCCGGTGAACCGGGGGTGACCACGCTGGCGGCGTCGGCGCCCGCGCGTATGGTGTGCGCATGGGTCTGTTCGGGAACCGCCGCCCCCGCCGCGGACCGGGCCGCCCGGCGAGCGGCCGCGAGGCCGCCCCGGTCCCCGCCAACCCGGGTCGCGGCGTCGCGCGCGGGTCCGAGCCCGGCGGCGTCTCGGTCGACGACGGCCGGCCGACCCCGCTGAGCACCGACCGGATCGTGCGCTGGTTCGAGCGCAACGACTTCCACTACTTCACCGACGACGACGGCGACCTCGGCGGGCTGTGGCGCGGGCGGCTGTTCTACTTCTTCCTGTTCGGCGACCACCAGGAGATCGTCCAGGTGCGCGGGCAGTGGAACCGCGAGATCGCGATCGAGCGGCTCGAGGAGGTCCTCGACGCCTGCACCGAGTGGAACGCCGAGCGCATCTGGCCCAAGGCCTACGTGCGGGTGCGGGACAACGGCATGGTGCACGTCGTCGCCGAGGTCTCGACCGACCTGGAGCACGGCGCGACCGACGAGCAGCTGAGCCAGATCCTGTTCTGCGGCCTGTCCACCTCGAGCACGTTCTTCGACGCGATCGACGAGCTCTACCCCGACCCGGCGGCGGTGGCCCCGTGACCGCGCCCCGGACGCCGGGCTGGCTGTCCCGCGTGCTCGGCGACCGCGCCGCCGCCCCCGCGCCGCAGCGCCGGGTTCCGCTGCAGGCGCGCCCGACGCCGCTGACCCGGGACCGGGTCGCCTCGGCGCTGTCGGCGCGCGGCTACCACTTCCGGGTGGACGAGGACGGCGACCTGACCGGCGTGTGGAACGACTCCCGGTTCTGGTTCCTGCTGCTCGGCGAGCAGCGGGAGATCCTCCAGGTGCGCGGCCGCTGGCACCGGCAGCTGCCGGTCGACAGCCGCCGCGCGGTCACGCTCGCGCTGAACGACTGGAACCGCGAGCGCATCTGGCCGAAGCTCTACCTCCGCGAGGAGGAGGGCCAGCTCGCCGTGTACAGCGAGGTGTCGACCGACCTGGAGCACGGCGTCACCGCCGAGCAGCTGGACCAGCTGCTGTCCTGCGGGCTGGGCACGGGCGTGCAGAGCTTCGCGTCGTTCGACCAGCTGCTGCCGCCGCAGGTCTGAGGCGCGCCGCAGCCGGCGCGCGGGCCGCGCGCCGGGCCGTCGGCTCAGCGCCGCCCGAGCGTCGGCAGCCCGAGCAGCACCGGCGCCGCCGGTCCCGCCGCACCGCCGCCGGTCCCGCACGCGCCGCCCGCGTCGCCGTGCGCGTGGTCGTCCCCGCCCGCCTGGCGGCGCTCCCAGGCGTCGCCCGCCCGGGTCCGGCGCACCGCGAAGGTGCCGCCCCCGACCGCCGAGTCGGCGACCAGGTGGTGCGGCGCGGCGTGCGTGACGTCCACGGTCACGAGGTCGCCGGGACGCGGGGCGTCGGCCGCGGCCAGGCCCGCGGGCAGCGCGAGGTGCACGAGGCGGTTGTCCGCGGCGCGGCCCGACAGCCGGCGGGTCTCGCCGTCCTTCCGGCCCTCCCCCTCGGCGAGCAGCACCTCGACCGTGCGGCCGACCTGGCGCTGCGCCTCCTCGAGGCCGATCCGGTCCTGCAGCGCGATCAGCCGCTCGTACCGCTCCTGCACGACCGCCTTGGGCAGCTGGTCGGGCAGGTCGGCGGCCGGCGTGCCCGGGCGCGGCGAGTACTGGAACGTGAACGCCGACGAGAACCGGGACGCCTCGACCACGCGCAGCGTCTCCGCGAAGTCCTCCTCGGTCTCGCCCGGGAAGCCCACGATGATGTCGGTGGTGATCGCGGCGTCCGGCAGCTGGGCGCGGACGCGGTCGAGGATGCCGAGGAACTTCTCCGACCGGTACGACCGGCACATCGCGCGCAGCACCCGGTCCGAGCCCGACTGCAGCGGCATGTGCAGGCTCGGCATGACGGCGGGCGTCTCGGCCATCGCCGCGATGACGTCGTCGGTGAACGCGGCGGGGTGCGGCGAGGTGAACCGCAGCCGCTCGAGGCCGGCGATCGACCCGGCGGCGCGCAGCAGCTTCGCGAACGCGCCGCGGTCGCCGAACTCGACGCCGTAGGAGTTCACGTTCTGGCCCAGCAGGGTCACCTCGATGGCGCCCTGGTCGACGAGCGCGCCGACCTCCGCGAGCACGTCGCCCGGCCGGCGGTCCCGCTCCTTGCCGCGCAGGTGCGGCACGATGCAGAACGTGCAGGTGTTGTTGCAGCCGACGCTGATCGACACCCAGCCCGCGTAGGCGGACTCGCGGCGGGTGGGCAGCGTCGACGGGAAGACCTGGAGGGACTCCTCGATCTCGACCTGCGCCGCCTCGTTGTGCCGGGCGCGCTCCAGGAGCACCGGCAGCACGTCGAGGTTGTGCGTGCCGAACACGACGTCGACCCACGGCGCGCGCTCGACGATGCCGGTGCGGTCCTTCTGCGCCAGGCAGCCGCCGACGGCGATCTGCATGCCCGGGCGGGACCGCTTGGTGCCCGCGAGCCGGCCGAGGTTGCCGTAGAGCTTGTCGGCCGCGTTCTCCCGCACCGCGCACGTGTTGATCACGATGACGTCGGCCTCCTCGGCCGCCGCGGCCTCGGGCGACGCGGCGACGTAGCCGGCCTGCTCGAGCATGCCGGCCATGTGCTCGGAGTCGTGCACGTTCATCTGGCAGCCGAGGGTCTTGACCAGGTACGTGCGCGCGGGCGCGCCGGCCGGCGACGTGGGGGCGTCGGGGGCCACGAGGACGGGGGGCGGGGTCGTCGTGCTCATCGCGGACAAGGGTACGTCCGCCGCTCTCCGCCCTCCGCAGCGATGACCGGGTCCCTGTCGGGACATGACCGGCTCGTTTCCGATCTGTGACCTGAAAAGGTGGCGCAGGTAACACGAGCCTCATAGGTTCCAGAGATGGCACAGCCCGACCCGGCCCCGGCCCCCACCCCCGCGGCGTCCCCGGCACCCCACCCCGGCGCGCCCCTCGTCGTCCTCGACCACGTGGAGAAGCACTTCGGTGCCCTGCACGTGCTGCAGGACGTCAACCTCACCGTGCGCCGCGGCGAGGTCGTCGTCGTGATCGGCCCGTCCGGCAGCGGCAAGTCGACGCTGTGCCGGACGATCAACCGCCTCGAGACGATCGAGTCCGGCAGCATCACCCTCGACGGCGTCCCGCTGCCCGCCGAGGGCCGCGCCCTCGCCCGGCTCCGCGCGGACGTCGGCATGGTGTTCCAGTCGTTCAACCTGTTCGCGCACCGCACCGTGCTGCAGAACGTCACCCTCGGGCTGCGCAAGGTCCGCAAGATCGGCGGCCGCGAGGCCAAGGAGCGCGCGATGGCGCTGCTCGAGCGGGTCGGCGTGGCCAGCCAGGCGGACAAGCTGCCCGCCCAGCTGTCGGGCGGCCAGCAGCAGCGCGTCGCGATCGCCCGCGCGCTCGCCATGGAGCCCAAGGTCATGCTGTTCGACGAGCCGACCTCCGCCCTCGACCCCGAGATGATCAACGAGGTCCTCGACGTCATGACCTCCCTCGCGGCCGAGGGCATGACCATGGTCGTCGTCACCCACGAGATGGGCTTCGCCCGGCGCGCCGCCGACCGCGTCGTGTTCATGGACGGCGGGGCGATCGTCGAGGAGGCGGACCCCGAGACGTTCTTCACCGCCCCGCGCAGCGAGCGGGCGCGCGACTTCCTGTCGAAGATCCTCACCCACTGAGCCCGGGCGCCCCCGCGCCCGCAGCACCACCGCGCACCACCCGCACGAACCCTGACCGGCACCCACCGAGACGCACCGCATCCCGACGCGACCCAGGAGCCCGACATGAGAACCCGAACCGCAGGCCCGATCGCCCTCGCCGCCGCCGCCGTCCTCACCCTCGCCGCCTGCGGCGGGTCCGACGACGCCGACGGCGGCTCGACCCCGGAGGTGTCCGACGTCGAGGCGGCCGACTTCCCCGAGGGCTCGACCATGGCGGCTCTCGCCGACGCCGGCTCGATCACCGTCGGCACCAAGTTCGACCAGCCGCTGTTCGGCCTGGTCGGCCCCGACGGCACGCCCGAGGGCTTCGACGTGGAGATCGCCAAGATCATCGCCGGCGCGCTCGGCATCCCGGAGGACGGGATCGAGTGGAAGGAGACGGTCTCGGCCAACCGCGAGTCGTTCATCGAGTCCGGCCAGGTCGACATCGTCGTCGCGACCTACACGATCAACGACGAGCGCAAGCAGGTCGTGTCGTTCGCCGGCCCGTACTACGAGGCCGGCCAGTCGATCCTCACGCTCGCCGACAACGAGGACATCCAGGGCCCC